>JANPBI010000071.1:0-4655 GCA_031430315.1 Rhodobacterales bacterium
TTTGTGGTAAAGGCCGAACGCCTCCATACCGGGTTCGTTCGAAATGGCATCGAACCCTTCCAGGGCCGCTGACATCCGCCCATCGCCCAGTTCGGCCCAGGCAACCACAAGCTGATCCATCAGCTCGCCCATTCGGCGGCCGTCTTTCTTTGCCTTTAGGATAGCCGCATAATCCTCACGTCCGGCTTCGGCAGCCAAAAAGGCGAAATCGGTGATCTGGTTTTTTTCACCCTTTGAGATCAGAAGTTTGGACGTCTGCTCGGCCGCGACCACGTCGCCAATGCCCATCTGAGCAGCCACCAGCCCCTCTAGAAGCTGGAGGTTGTCGGCGTCAGTACCCAACGCAAGTGCATACCATTCGGCTGCCGCCCGATAGTCGCCTTGTTCGACAGCATTGCGGGCTGCAAGATAGGCGCCGGCGTTCTCCGCTGCGGCCATCTGGGGGGAAAACTGGGCACTGCACCCAACGAATATCGCAAGCAGAAACGGACCAAGGCGTGTACGGGGCATCAGTTTCCTCAAAAGCGACATGCAACAATGACGCTAGCGGTCATCCCGCCACATGGCAATGCGACCAACGCACTTGCGCGGCAAGCCTGCACAAGCTTCCGTGATGGTTACATGTTGGGATAGTTGGGCCCACCGCCACCCATTGGCGTTGTCCAGACGATGTTCTGGCTTGGATCCTTGATGTCGCAGGTCTTGCAATGCACGCAGTTCTGGAAATTGATCTGAAACCTTGCCGCGTCTCCTTCGCCGACCACCTCGTATACGCCAGCCGGACAATAGCGCTGTGCGGGTTCATCATATTCCGGCAGGTTCACAGCAATCGGGATCGACGGATCCTTCAACCGCAGATGCGCGGGCTGTGACTCGTCATGGTTGGTAAAGGAAAACGCGACGTTGGTCAGACGGTCAAACGACAGGATGCCGTCGGGCTTGGGATAGTCGATCAACTTGTGATCTGCAGCCTTGCCAGTTGCTGCAGCGTCGGTCATGCCGTGTTTCAGCGTGCCGATGACCGTCAGTCCGACCGTATTGGCCCACATGTCGGCGCCACCACCCAGCAAAGACGCCCATAGTCCGAATTTCGACCAGAGCGGCTTGATGTTGCGAACCTTTTTCAAGTCACGCCCGATTGGCCCGTCGCGCACTTCAGTCTCGTAGGCTGTCAACTCGTCGCTCATCCGGCCGTCGACAATCGCCGCATGTGCGGCCTCGGCCGCCGCCTTGCCCGAAAGCATGGCGTTGTGGTTGCCCTTGATTCGCTGCACGTTAACGAGGCCTGCGCTGCAGCCCAAAAGCGCAACGCCCTGCGCCACCATCTAGGGGATCGACTGCCAGCCGCCTTCGGAAATTGCGCGCGCACCGTAGGCGACGCGTTTGCCACCCTTGAGCAGCTCCGCGATCATCGGGTGATGCTTGAACCGCTGGAACTCCATATACGGGTAAAGATGCGGGTTCTTGTAGTTCAGATGGACAACAAAGCCGACATAAACCTGATTATTCTCAAGGTGATAGATGAACGACCCGCCGCCCGCATTCTTGCCCAGCGGCCAGCCCATTGTGTGGGTCACCGTGCCTTCACGGTGCTTGGCGGGGTCGATTTCCCAGATCTCTTTCATGCCAAGGCCGAATTTCTGCGATTCTTTGCCCTTGGACAGATCAAACCGGGCCATGACTTCCTTGGACAGGGAGCCGCGGACCCCTTCGGAAAGAAACACATACTTGCCCAGAAGGGCCAGGCCCGGCTCGTAGTTCGGTCCGGGCGTGCCATCTGGATTGCGGCCGAATTCGCCAGCCACAACGCCGCGCACTTCGCCATGTTCGCCATAGACCAATTCCGAACAGCTCATCCCCGGGAATATCTCGACGCCCAGTTCTTCTGCCTGGGTGGCCAGCCACCGGCAGACATTGGCCATTGAGACGATGTAGTTGCCGTGGTTCGACATCAGTGGCGGCATCGGCCAGTTCGGGATGCGCAACTTGCCCGCTGGGCCCAGCATGTAGAAATTGTCTTCAACCACCTTTGTCATCACGGGCGCGCCGCGGTCCCGCCAATCCGGAATCAACGCATCCAGGCCGCTGGGGTCTAGCACTGCACCCGAAAGGATATGGGCACCGACTTCGGAACCCTTTTCCAGAACGACAACGGTTCGCGACGGGTCTAGTTGCTTTAGCCGGATCGCCGCCGACAGTCCCGCTGGTCCCGCGCCGACGATGACGACGTCATATTCCATGGATTCGCGCTGGACGTCAGGTGTCATTGGCAGTCCTCTTGCAGTCGGAATCGTTCATGCCGGGCAAGGACGGCAAGCGCACTGTCATTGCCCGACCTGACGGCGCGCGTCAATTGTGACGCAAGATCACGCCGGGTGCGGTTCATAGAGACGTCGTTTCATCGGCAACCTCCGACACGACACAAGAAATGTCGCGCCATGAGGCTTGCAATTGCTGGACTTACGGGGTCAGTTGAACCTTGCGTCCGAAGGCCATGGCTCTTGTTCAAGAGCTGTGGCTTCGCTTTTATCGTGGAAGGCCAATGGAAAAGATACCAATGACCCGGCCCGGCTTTGTCGCGCTGGACGAAGAACTGAAGGTTTTGAAGTCGGTCGAGCGGCCGATGGTGATCCGCGCGATTGCCGAAGCGCGTGAACACGGCGACCTGTCGGAAAATGCCGAATATCACGCCGCGCGGGAAAAGCAGAGCTTCATCGAGGGCCGTATCAAAGAGCTGGAAGGTATCTTGTCGCTTGCCGAGGTGATCGACCCAACCAAATTCTCGGGATCCGTCAAGTTCGGGGCGACTGTCACACTGGTCGATGAAGACAGCGACGAGCAAAAAACCTATCGAATCGTCGGCGAGACCGAAGCTGATATCGAGAACGGGCTCTTGAACATCCGCTCGCCACTTGCCCGCGCGCTGATCGGCAAGGATGAAGGCGACAGCGTCGAGGTACGCACCCCAGGCGGTCAGCGGTCCTACGAAATCCTGAAAATCCTCTTTGTCTGAGGCAGGTGATGGCCGACTCTCAGGAAAAGCCCGTAGACCTGGGGCTATATCCAAGACAAGAACCGCAACAGGGTGTTCACGCCACGGACATCGCTGGAGGTGTCCTGAGCGTTGTCTGGGTAGTCGCGGTTCTTTCTTATGTGGTGAGCGCCGAGCGGGGTTCGGACAGCCAGACCTTGAGTCTGGTGATGACGCTTTTGGTGGTGTTCCTGCCTATCGTGCTGATCTGGGTGGCAGTTGTCACCTTGCGCACCGTGCGGGCGCTGCGGGCAGACGCGTCGCGCTTGCAGGCCGCGGTCGATGCCATGCGCAATGCCTATGTCACGTCTCAGCAGATGCAGGCGTCCGGCGGGTTTAGGCCATCGGTAGAGCGCAAGATTGACGAGATCGCGGCGGCAGCCAAGCATACGGAAACTGCGCTTGCGACGTTCAATTCCCGACGGGATACAGCACTGACCGTCCCATCGGCGGATCGCAAGGCGGCCCTTGTGGCACCGCAGGAACCGAACGGCGAGGAGCAACCGGCGCTGGCGTTGGGCACCCCGGCCGAAGATTTTCGTGCGCCGCTGTCCATCAGCGATTTCATCCGTGCGATGAATTTTCCCGAAACGCCGGATGACAAGGATGGGTTTCGCGCGCTACGCCGTGCTTTGGAGGATCGTCACGTCGCCAAATTGGTGCGGGCCGCGCAGGATGTTCTGACCCTGCTCAGCCAGGAGGGCATCTATATGGATGACCTGAAACCCGACCTGGCCAAACCCGACGTCTGGAGGCGTTTTGCCAAGGGCGAACGGGGGCGATCCATCGCGGCGCTTGGCGGCATTCGGGACCGGTCCAGCCTGGCGCTTACTGGCGCGCGAATGCGCGAGGACATGGTGTTTCGCGATGCGGGTCACCATTTCCTGCGCACCTTCGACAAGACCTTTGCCTTGTTCGAAGGCAATGCGACCGACTTGGACCTGGCAGACATGTCCGATACCAGGACGGCACGAGCGTTTATGCTTTTCGGTCGGGTGACCGGAACATTCGACTGACCTGCACAGCCTAATTGATCGGTTTGATCATGGTCGTGGCGGCTGAAAATCCAAAAACATGGCGAAGGAAACCCAAGCGTTCGGTATGGATCGGGACAAAACCCAGCCTTTGATAGAGGGCGCGCGCGCGGTCATTGCTGTCGACCACATCAAGCCGCACCGCAAGGTAGCCACGTCGCAAGCCTTCGGCGCAAATCCGGTCGATCAGGGCTGAACCGACGCCTTGGCCGCGCGCCTTTTCAGCGACACAGATTCCGTCCAGCAAGAACCTGTCATTGTCGACTTCGCGGTTCAGCGCCCAAAGTAGTGCGCCCCGCCAGGCAGCGCCGAGAGTGCCATAGATTGCCGCCAGATCCGCGCTGCTGCCCCCGGCAAAGCTGCCGTCGGGCGTCTTGAACCCGGCCAGCCCGATCAAGTTGCCGTCGGCATCCAGTGCGACAAAGGCGTGGTCGGCCCGGATCACCCGACTGAAAAATCGCAGGGCACGCGCTTCGGGGCCAAGCACCCGCCCCAGCTTGCCGCCGAACGCTTGCCAGTAAAGGTGCGCGGCATCGGCGCGCAAGGCTTCTGGCAGACCGCGCTGGACGATCATTTGATCGCATCCTGCA
>JANPBI010000072.1:0-8734 GCA_031430315.1 Rhodobacterales bacterium
CCATCCTGGGCCGGTCTGCGTGCCTGTGATCATCGGCAAGGCGATGCCGTTGCAGTTCCGGCAATGGACCCCTGACGTCGCGATGATCGAAGGGGCCTTCAAGGCGATGATCCCCGCAACCGGCGACTGGGTCACGCCGCAAATCCTGATCGTGCCGTTGCTGGCGTTCGATGCGCGCGGCTATCGGCTTGGCTACGGCGGCGGGTTCTATGACCGGACCCTGGAGGGCTTGCGCGCCAAAGGCCCTATCGTCGCGATCGGTTATGCGTTCTCGGCACAGGAAGTGCCAGAGGTGCCGATTGATGCCACCGACCAACGGCTCGACATGATCGTGACGGAAAAAGGCACCAGGATTTTCGCCTGATGCCTTTGTGATGGCTCAAACATCCCGATGCCTTATCGGGCGATATTCTCCTGGCGCACGAACATGTTGGCCCAGGCCCGGTCGATCAGGTCCGGCGTCATGTGATAGGGCAGGCCTTCGAAATCGCAGACAGCGATCATCTGGTCGATCAGATAGACCGGCTGATAGTTGGCATAGTTGTTCTCGATGGTCGGGAACTTGACCTTCATCAGATGGAGCAGCGCCCGTTCGTCCAGCGGCATCTTTTTCTTGCGCGCCACCATCGCGAAGATCTTCAGGAAGTTTTCCTGGTTCGGGCCGTCGATCTTCAGCTTGAAGAAGATACGACGCAGGGCCGCACCGTCAAAGATCTCGTTGGGGTGAAAGTTGGTGGAAAAGATGACCAACGTGTCGAAGGGGACGGTGAATTTTTCGCCCGATTGCAGGGCCAGGATGTCGCGGCTTTCTTCCAGCGGCACGATCCAGCGGTTGACGATCTTTTGCGGTGGTTCGGCCTGGCGACCAAGGTCGTCGATGATGAAGATGCCGCCCGTGGCTTTCAGCTGCAACGGCGCCTGGTATGTCCGCGCGGTCGGGTTGTAGGTCAGGTCCAGCATATCCAGCGACAATTCACCCCCGGTGATCACCGAAGGGCGTTCGCAATAGACATAGCGGTTGTCGAACCGGTTCGATGTCCGGCGCAGCGAGTTGGGATCGTCTACGGCAGACTCTGCGGCCGAATGCACGATCGGGTCATAGACGGTGATAACCTGGCCTGAATACTCGATGGCGCGGGGGACATAGACCTTGTCGCCAAGTGCCGCGCGGATGCCGTGAGAGATCGAGGATTTGCCATTGCCAGGTGGGCCGTACATCAGGATCGACCGCCCCGATGTCACGGCAGGGCCAAGGTTGTCGATCAGGTCCGGGGGCAGGATCAGGTGGCCCATGCCCGACATTAGCTGCTGGCGGCTCAGCTTGATGTCGCGCACCGATTGCCGCTTGACCTGTTCGGCATAGGTCGCCAGCGGAACCGGCATTGCCCCGTAGTATTCCGACTGTGACAGCGCATCCAGCGCGCGCGCCTTGCCGGCATCAGTCAGCTGATAGCCCATTTCATTGCCGGAGTTGGCATGCATCGTGCCAGTGGCTTCCAGCAGTTTTTGTCCGCGAGCGAGGTCGACCATATCCTGGGTCAGGTTGACCGGCAGGCTGATTGCGACGGCAATTGCGGAAACCTGGTCAAGGTTGGTGCGGAACATCGTCTTGAGCAGGATGTCGCGCATCATGACGACCGACAGGCCAGTGTCTTTCAGGCTACGCGGCGCCGGCGGAGCCGTGACCGTTGAGGCAGTACTGGGCGAAGCCTGAATGTTCATTGTTGCCACCTGTAGAACGATCTGGTGGGGAAGTCCCCCTTACCCGATCGCTAGTGGCAAACCTTGTCAGCCTTGCGGCCAGAACGCGGCAAGATGATAAAAGATGATGATGCCCGCCAAAGCAAGGCCACCGGGAAACTGGCTGTGGGTCCAACTGGTCCAGTCAGGCGTGGCATTCCGGACGGCCGGGATTTTGCGCAAGGTTCGATGGACGAAAAACGCCCCCAAAAGACAAGCCGCCACCAATCCCATCACCAGCCGATAGTCTGCGCCGACGAAGAATGGGGAAATTGCCGCCGCGAACTTGGCATCACCGGCGCCCAGCATCCGGAAATAGCTGGTCACAAATCCGATCGCGAGGACAATGGCCATGATGGCGAACCCCCAGGCCCAGTCGGTCCAGCTGACCGTCAACCACCCCAAGGCGACCCAGACCCCGGCCATGGCCATGACGGCCTTGTTCGGGATCTTCATGAACTTCATGTCCCAAAAGGCGACCCAAACGGCAATCGGGATGATCGGCAACAACAGCCAAAGCGGAGAGATCAGTTGCATCAGTTCGTCACATTCGCATCAAGCGCAGCAAGGCTGCGCGCGGCGGCCTCGAAATGCTGCGGGTGGGTTTCAACTGCTTGTTCCAAAAGGCCTTTGCCGACAACGATGTCGCCTTGCTTGATCGCGGCAAGTCCGGCCGTGTAAAGCAGCTCTGCGCGTTCGATCTGGGTCATTGCAACCACGGGAAGATCGTATTTGCGTTGGGCCGCGCGGGCCAGGACAAGATTGTTTTTCGCCGTGAACACGCCCGGATCGTACGTCAGTGCTTCCATGAACAGCTTTTCCGCGCCCGGAAAGTCAGACCGCGTCAGTTTGGAATAGCCCCAGTTGTTCAGAACACCCGACGGTTTCGTAGTCAGACCCACGGCGATTTCGTAAAAGCTGTCCGCCTTGTCCCAGTTCTTTTTGCTGTCCGCGATCATCGCCTCAAGTCGATAGCGATCAAACGTCTCGTGTGTCGGCGGAACCTTGTTCAGTTCGGCCTCGGCCTCTGGCCACTTGTTGTCGCGGATCAGCGCATCGGCAAAGTTAACGCGATCATCGGCGGTGCCTTCCGGGCTGTTGGTGACCTGCGCCCAAGCTGCCGCGCCCTCAGTCGCCTTGCCTGCCCGGATCAGTGACTTGGCTAGACCCCGCTTAAGGTCCACGCGTGCCGGCTTTTGTGCCACTGCATTCTGGAAATAGGTCACCGCTTCGTCCGGATCCCCGACAGTCAGCATCACGTCATTGAGGTTCGTTTCGTCGATGACATTGACGCTTTCAACAGCGCGTTCCACTTGGGCATCGGAATTCTTGTCACATGCCGTCAGGGCAACTGTGCCAAGCAGGCACAGGCCCATAAAGATCGGTTGGCGCATTTGTTGCGTCCTTTTTTTACTGCTCGTTTCGACGGTTCCCTCAGAGCTGCGTCAATAGGACATACCTGCCCTTTTCACGCCGAACGAGCGAGAAGTTACCGCCATCCTCGACAGGATCGTATACTTGTTTCTCACTCAGGGCGATAGCGCGCTTCAGATTTTCACGAATGGAGTCCGATTGGCCACTGTCCAGCGCATAGGCCTGTTGAAAGACGATGCGTGCCTCACCGATCTTGCCCTGTTCCATCAGAACGCAACCCAGGTTGTTCAGCGCGGGAACAAATGTCGGGTCAAGTTCGAGGGCCCGACGCAGCATCTGATCGGCCTGGCCCAAGCGCCCCAGCGCCAGATTTGCCGAACCGATAGCCGAAAGGACATCTGCGTCGATGCCGCGTTCTCCGCCGGCGCGCAGATAGGCCTTGAGCGCCAGTTCATGTTCCCCCGCCTCCATCAGGCGGTGTCCGACCAAAAGCCCGTCCACTGCGTCGCCTCGCGTGTCGACGCCGAACGGAGCGTTGCGCGCAACAGCATCAGCACCAAGACCGCCTGCGTTTGCGCAAGCGGTCAAGAGAAGGGCAACAGCAATCAGGCTGGCGGGCCGGACATGCAAAGTTGGCGATTAGCTCCCAATCAACTGCGAAATTCCGTAAACGGAAGGCCCTATCAGGATGATCAAAAGTGGTGGCAGGGTAAAGAGCATAGTTCCAAGCGTCAGCTTTGTCGGCAGCACGTTGGCTTTTTCTTCGGCCCGCATCACGCGCTTGTCGCGCATTTCTGCCGAATAGACCCGCAAGGCTTCGGCAATCGAGGTGCCGAAGGTCGCCGATTGGATAAGCGTCGTCACGAACGAGGCCACGTCAGGGATGCCACAGCGCTCAGACATGTCGCGCATGACGTCCTTGCGGTCCTTGCCCGCCTTGATCTCGTTGGCGACCAGATCAAATTCGTCGGCCAGGGCCGGATAGCCTGCACGAGACTCTTTGCCGACGCGGATGATCGACTGATCCAGCGACTGACCCGCCTCCACGCAGACCAGCATCATGTCCAGCGCATCGGGAAAGCCTTGGATGATTTCGGTCTGGCGCGAGCCGATGCGCTTGGTCACCCAATATTTTGGAATGTAGTAGCCCACAAAGGCGGGCACGAGCGTGTAAAGGATCATCTGCTGGGTCGAAACTTCGCCTTGCGCAGATTTCACTAGGGCCAGAAGCACGCCGATGACAAGCGCCCCGATCCCCAGGATGAATTGCGACGCATGAAACATGCGCACGGAATTCTTGGCACGATAGCCTGCGCGCAGCATGCGCAATTTTGCCGCTGACAGCTCTTCCTGGTTCTGAGGCTCAAGGAAATGGGCAAAGCGCTCCAGCTTTTCGCCTTTCTCTCCACGCCGGAGGGTTTGGCCTGTTGCCTTGCCGGCTGCCTGGTCAACGCGCTGGACCTTGAGTTTGGCAAAAGCGTTTGGCCGCTTTTTCAGCATGGTCGGTGCGGCGATGAGAATGAGCAGAAAGCCAAGACAGCCAAGCGCGATCACCGGGCCCAGGGGGCCCAGCAAATCGACCAGCATCTGATTGATCCCGGAAAGCATATCCTACCTCGTTACACTTTGATATTGACCATGATTTTCATGTAGATGATGTTGATGACCAGAAAGACGGCCACCGCCAGAGCGGCAGGAATGAAGGCCGGGGTTCCCATCACCTCGTCGTAGTAGTCCGGTTGCAGCACGTTGATGCCAACCAGCGCGACCAGTGGAAAGCCTGACAGGAACATGCCCGACCATTTGGCTTCGGCGGTGATTGCCTTGACCCGGCGAAACAGTTTGAACCGGGCACGGATGACCTTGGCCAAACCTTCTAGGATCTCGGCCAGGTTGCCGCCTGACTGCTGCTGGATCGTCACGGCGACGGCCAGGAACCGCAAGTCCTGGTTGTCCATGCGTTCAGCAAAGGCCTTGAGCGATTCCGCAATATCACGTCCATAGGCCGCCTCATCCGCGATGACGCCGAATTCTGTCCCCAATGGGTCGGGAATTTCCTTCGAAACGATCCCGATCGCCGCCGAGAACGGATGACCCACGCGCAATGACCGCACCATCAGCTCGACGGAGTCCGGCAGCTGTTCTTCCAGCAGCGACATCCGCTTTTTGGCCTTCTTGTTGACCCAGACATACACGCCGCCAATCCCCATCCCGATGGCCAGGGCAATGCGAATGGGGTTGGATGCTTCGGTGCCGATGGTCAGGGCAAGGTAGCTGAATACGCCAAGGCCAAACATGATCGCGACAAGAGCCTTGGGCGAAAAGGCGATATTGGCCTTTTGCGCCTTGGAGGCCAGCACGGAATAAAGCGGAATGCCCCGCGATTTCATGTGCTGGGTCATCTCTTTGCGGAGCTGTTCCAGAACTTCCTCGCGGTTGCCGTTCTTTTCCAGCAATGCCAGACGGCGACTGACGCGATTGTTCAGGCTGATCGATTTGCCGAACACCGTCAGGTACAGGCCCTCGACCAGCACCACAACGGCGACGAAGATCAAGACATAGATGATCGGGGCTGCACTGATTTCCATTGAGTCGGTCCTTAGACGATCGGTTCGTAGATAGAAGCGGGCAAATCAAAGCCCCATTGCTTGAAACGTTCGGAATAGTGGGAACGCACGCCGGTCGCGTTGAACCGGCCGATGATCTTGCCCGATGGCTCCAGGCCAAGGCGTTCGTAGCGGAAAATTTCCTGCATCGAGATGACGTCGCCTTCCATGCCAGTGATTTCGGTGATCGACGTCATCCGGCGCGAGCCGTCCTGTAGGCGGCTGGCCTGTACGATCAGGTTCACGGCAGAGGAGATCTGGCTGCGCACGGCTTTCAGCGGCATCTCGATCCCAGCCATGGCGATCATGTTTTCCAGTCGACTGACACCGTCCCGGGCAGAGTTCGCGTGGATCGTCGTCATCGATCCGTCGTGACCGGTGTTCATGGCCTGCAACATGTCGATGACCTCTTCACCTCGGGTTTCCCCAACGATGATCCGGTCGGGACGCATCCGCAGCGCGTTGCGCAAACAGTCGCGCTGCGTGACCGCACCCTTGCCTTCGACGTTGGCGGGGCGGCTTTCCATCCGGCCCACATGGACCTGTTGCAACTGAAGTTCGGCCGTGTCTTCGATAGTCAGGACGCGTTCGTGATTGTCGATGAACGACGACAGCGCGTTGAGCGTCGTGGTTTTGCCCGAACCCGTACCACCGGACACGATAATGTTCAGGCGCGTCGACACGGCGGCTTGCAGATATGCAGCCATCTCTTCGGTAAAGGCTCCGAATTTCACCAGGTCATTGACCCCCAGCTTTTCCTTTTTGAACTTTCGGATCGAGACCAGCGACCCATCCACGGCAATCGGCGGGACCATCGCGTTAAAGCGTGACCCGTCGGCCAGACGGGCGTCGACATAGGGGTTGGATTCGTCGACCCGACGGCCAACCGCCGACACGATCTTGTCGATGATGCGCAACAGGTGGCGTTCGTTCTTGAACACCACATCCGTCAGGACCAGCTTGCCGCTGCGTTCGACAAAGACGCGGTTCGGGCCGTTGACCAGAATGTCGTTGACGGTTTCATCTTTCAGCAAGGGCTCCAGCGGGCCAAGACCCATGACCTCGTCATAAAGTTCCTGGTTCAGCGTGACGCGGTCGTCCTTGTTCAGGGCAACGCTCATCTCATCCAGCGCCTCGGCAGTCAGCGCGGCGATTTCCTGTTTCAGGTTTGCCTCGGAGGCATGTTCAAGGGCGGCAAGATTGAGGTTGTCCAAAAGGCGGCGATGCAGCTCGACCTTCAGCTCCATCAACCGGTCTTTCCGCTTTTTGTCACGTTCGGCGGCGACCAGGTCAGCGGGCGATTTTGGCGGGGTGGCGTTATTGGGGGGGCGCGCGCCCGGGGTGACCGGGCGCGCAGCACCGGCCGCTGGCAGCGCGGGCGATGCAGAGGTGACTGCCGCTGCCGGGGCAGGGCGGTTCTGTGCGGATTGAGCTTTGTTGAATCGGCTGAACAAGTTCAGGTCCCCCTAGAATACATCATGCGCGCTTTACCTCTGCGACTTTGCTCAGGTCGTGCAACGACTTCGCCAGCTTTTGCATTTCCTTGCGCAGCGGATTTTTTGGCGCGCTTTCGGCCAGGGGCATGCCGTGGTCGTTGGCCTGCGTCACCTGGACGCCGCCATCCGGAAGTTGCAATTCGATCGAGATATCAAGGCTTTCCGCCATCCGCTTGGCACGGCTCTTGGCGGAAAGGTCAGTGAATTTTGGAGCACGGTTCAGCACATAGCGCAGCTTTTCGTGTGGCAATGCCTCGGCCTTCAAGGCACGCACGAACCGCAACACGTTCTGGGCAGACCGCAAGTCCAGTTCGACCATCGCAAAATAGACATGCGCGCGGGTCAGCACGGCCTCGGTCCAAGCGACGACCGTGGAGGGCATGTCTATGATGATGAAATCAAAATTCTGCTGGGCCATATCGAGAATCCGGCCGATATCTTCGCCCGAGACGAAGTCCAGCGGCAACATGTCCGAGGGTGCGGTAAACACGCTCAGCTTGTCATTGAAGGACAACATGGACTGCAAGAATGCGTCGCTGTCGGCATTGCCGGTGTCGGACAGTATTTCAAACACGGCTTCCTTGCGAGGCAGGTCCAAGTAGGTCGCCGAAGTGCCGTACTGAAAATCCAGATCGATCAGGCAAACCCGGGGGCCATCAGTTTTGGCCACGGTTGCCAGTTCCCAGGCCAGATTGACCGCAAAGGTTGAGGCACCAGTGCCACCAGACAAGCCGTGTACTGGCAGGATCACGCCATTGCGGTCGCCCTTTGCCTTGAACGTTGGGGCGCGATGGTCTTCTTCGGGAGCCACTTGAACAACCACCGGGGCAGGGGCAGGGCGGCGCATCCGATCAATCGCATCATGCAGCGCATTTTCGGGCAGCGGATAAGGCACAAAGTCATCCGCCCCAAGCCGCAAGAGCTGGTGCAGCGACATAGGGCTGACTTCGTCGGCGATCAGGATGACGCGGATGCCGCGATCCTTGGCGGCACGTACGATATCGGCCACGCGGGCCAGGTCGGCTTCGTCATCACCATTTACCGCAATGGCGACGAACTCCAGCGTCGCGGCTTCGGGCTGGCCAAGGAACAAGACACCGTCGTCAAAGCTGAGATCGCCCCAGCTTTCACCAAGTTCCCGCTCCATATCGTCGATTAGCAGCTCGAAATTCTGCACATCGCGCGAAATCGTGCACGCCAGAATCGGTGCCGGTTCCGGCTGCAGGGTTGCCACGCTCGTCATCGCCTCACGTCCTTCCAAGACGGGACTTCAGAGCCAGACGCGGCTTTCCACACAACGCGGAACGCAACCCAAGCCCCAGTCCCGTTCGCAGCGCGTCATGGCTGCGCGACTGTTCCACTCACGGGCAAGCTGAAGGTTAATGGTGGCGACAATTGGGCCGAAAAATCGTCATTTCTTGATTTTTGTGGCAGAACCAAAATGCAACAGGCCGACGCGGTCTGCGTCGGCCTGTGTTGGTGCAAATTTGGGCTGGGCTCAGCCGCCGCCGTCGTTGC
>JANPBI010000073.1:0-5599 GCA_031430315.1 Rhodobacterales bacterium
GAATCCGGCGCTGTGACCGTTGACTGGGTCGTGCTGACCGCTGCTGTCGTGGGCCTCGGCCTGGCTGTCATGCTGGCCATCGAGCCCGCAATCACCGGCCTGTCGTCCAACATCGCTGGCTCGATCTCGGCTGCCAAGAACTAAGTCGTACCGGCTTGCGCCGGAACACCAACGAGCCGCGCGTCCCTGGGGGAGGCGCGGCTCTTGCCATTTAAGACGCCCCGGCCTGCCACTGGGGTCGTCAGGTCCGCGCCGCCCTCCCTGTCTGGCGCCATCCGACCTTGTGCGCCCCGGCCGAACAACACCCACCCAGCCGGACCTGTGACCGCATCCAGCAGGTCGCGCCGATCGCCCCCCCTGTGCGCGGGCGCCCCAAAGCCCTGTATCTGCCGGTCCGCCCGGGCTGCCAACCGTTGCCGCCACGGCACCTTTGCAGACCAAGACCTGGCGCAGCCGATAGCCGGCATCCGGGCTCGGACATGTTTCCAATCCCAGATTTATTGTTCCGGATTGTCCGCAATTTCGCGCCCCAATTGCGCAGAATTACCATGGCCCTACCCAACTGCCGCCACGATTGGGCGGCTATATGTCTTCACACCAAACGGAGATCGAAGCGGAACAGAGGCCGTGACGAAGAGACCCGCAAGCGTGTGTAACCAGTTTGAGCAACTCCTGAGAAAGGGAACCACCATGAAACTTCTGAACCTCTTCGCGTCCTTCAAAAATGACGAATCCGGCGCTGTGACCGTTGACTGGGTCGTGCTGACCGCTGCTGTCGTGGGCCTCGGCCTGGCTGTCATGCTGGCCATCGAGCCCGCAATCACCGGCTTGTCGTCCAACATCGCTGGCTCGATCTCGGCTGCCAAGAACTAAGTCGTCCCGGCTTTCGCCGGAACACCAACGAGCCGCGCGTTCCCAAGGGAAGGCGCGGCTCTTGCATTTGTCCCCACCCGATTTCGCGCTGCCGCAAAAAAGACGTTTTCCGACCAAAGGCCTGACACGATTGGCCGTCGATATGCGATCAGGCCGAAAAGGGCTTCAGGGAACTTTCAATCCCGCCTCGCCCCGCTTTCCTGGCCTGTTCACGCACGTACAGATTTTCATGGAAAGGGGCCCCGATGAAGTTTCTTGCAGATGCCGTCGCCGCGTTCACGACAGCCGAATCCGGGGCAGTCACCGTTGACTGGGTTGTGTTGACAGCTGCAATTGTCGCGTTGGGACTCGTGGTCATGATTGCAATCGAACCCGCAATCGACGGCCTTTCCACAAACATCGCCGGATCGATCAGCGCAGCCAAAAACTAGGATGCGGCGGTTTGGACGGCTGGATCGGTCATTCACGGTCCAATCCTGAATTTTAGCGGGGTTTTGTTGCCTACTCCGCGCCTCAATTGCGCAGAATCGTCATTTGGCGACCCAACTCTTGCCATGATTTCGGCGCGACATGATGGAGCACCGAACGGAGGTCGAAACGGATCAGAGGCCGTAACGAGAAGTTCCGCTGCGCGTGTGTGAAGCTTCGCCTCTCCTGAGAAAGGGAACTCCGATGAAACTCTTCCACCTTTTTGCCGCTTTCAAGAATGACGAATCCGGCGCCGTGACCGTTGATTGGGTCGTGCTGACCGCTGCTGTCGTGGGCCTCGGCCTGGCTGTCATGCTGGCAATCGAGCCCGCAATCACCGGCCTGTCGTCCAACATCGCTGGCTCGATCGACGCTGCCAAGAACTAAGTCGTCCCGGCTCTCGCTGGAACACCAACGAGCCGCGCGTCCCCAGGGGAGGCGCGGCTCTGACTTCTTGTTCAGGCTGCATTTTGGGGAATCAAGCATGGTCCCGTGAAATGGTTTGGAATGAGGCAAGTCCTGTCGTCGCTGAAAGAACCAACCTTTTGTTTCCGCTTGGTTTTTGATCAATCGCTCTGCGCGTCGATCGAACGCCAAGATCTGCAAGACGCCCAGAAATCTACTTAACCTCCTCCAAGTATTGACACAATTTCCGAGCAACTTTGGCATGTGGCGGGTTGTTTCGGCGTAAGCCAGAGTGTGATGGAGATATTGTCGATGTTTGCGCAGTTTGTATGTGACGAAAGCGGTGCCGTAACGGTGGACTGGGTGGTGCTGACCGCCGCAGTCGTTGGCGTAGCGCTGATATTCATGATTCCGATCACGCAAAGTGCCCAAGGCACCTCTGTCGCCATCGCCACGACGATCGACTCTGCAAAGAATTGAATGAGGCGCCCCTGATGGGGTGCGACGGATATCGGCCAGCCCGATTGCGATGCTGGCTGCGGGTAAAGGGGTACGACAATGAGAATGATGTTCGGACTGGTCTTGATCGTGGGGATGGCCCTTGCGGGCGTCGCCGTCTACATGGTGAAGGGATATTTCGGCCAGCAGGCCGAGGCCTTGGCCCAAGAACGCGAATTGCGGATGAAGACCGGCAATCTGGTCGAGGTTTACGTACTGAACAAACCTCTGAGCTATGGCGATCCCATTACCCCCGAGGACGTTCAACTGATCTACTGGCAGGAAAACGCATTGCCGGAAACAATTTTCCGGGACGAGGCCGTCCTGTTTCCCGAAGGAGCAGTTGGTCCGCGCTACGTTATGCGGGGCATGGAAACGTTTGAACCGCTTCTTGCCAGCCGGGTGACAGAACCGGGCGAGGCGGCGGGATTGACGGGCAAGCTGGGGCCGGGCCTCGGGGCTTTTACCATTTCAGTTGATGCATCGTCGGGCCTTGCCGGACTTCAGCCCGAAGACCGGGTCGATGTTTACTGGACCGGCACCCCCCCTGGCAGCAACGGCGGCGATGTTACCCGCCTGATTGAACCTGCCGTGCAGATCATTGCCGTGGACCAGGACCCCAAAATTGAAGGGCAAGAGACAATCCAGACCGTCCGCACTGTGACAGTCTCAGGTACACGCGACCAGGTTGCGCGTCTGGCGCAAGCCCAGGCCACGGGTCGACTGGCCTTGTCTGTCGTCGGCCATGGTGCCGGGGATGCCGAGGGATTGGTCGAGGTCAACGGCAACTCGCTTCTGGGCATTACCGCGCAGGAAGTCGTCCAGGTCGAAGCGGACAAGGTATGCACCGTCCGAACACGCAAGGGCGGCGAGGCCGTGGAAATCGCAATCCCCTGCACGAACTGAACGTGCCGATCATCAACGCCGCAGCCACCTTATCTGGGGCTGCGGCGTTTGCATTTGTCGACAGGTTGCGATCTGTTGCATGTTATCCACATCAGCAAACCTCTCCAACCTTTTGATTCTTGCAAAAAAATCCCACCTCCTGCACATTGGCTGGGATAATGGGCGACTAAGACCCAAATCAGAGGCGTGATCGAAAGGGCAGATCACAATGAGCATGAAATCTATTCTGGCCGCCGGGATTCTCGGCGCGGCACTCACGACGACGGCGCTGACACCGGTCTTTGGTGAAACGCTGCGAGTGATGCAGGGGGCACCTTCCGGGGCCCTGAACGTTCCTATGAACCGCGCCGTGGTCGTCGAAAGCGACGTCCCCTTTGCAGAACTTTCCATTGCCAATCCGGGTATCGCTGACATCTCGACCCTGTCGGATCGGTCGATCTATGTGCTGGGCAAGGCACCGGGCCGCACGACCCTGACCCTGCTGTCGGCGGATGGCAAATTGATTTCGAACGTCGATGTCCAGGTGACGCCCGACGTCGCGGAGTTCAAGGAACGCTTGAAACAGATCTTGCCGGGCGAGCATATCGAGGTGCGCACCGCCAATGACGGGATCGTTTTGTCGGGCACGGTGTCATCGGCCGCCAAACTGGACCGCGCACTGGATCTGGCCAGCCGCTACGCGCCGGACCGCGTGTCGAACCTGATGAGCGTCGGCGGCACCCAGCAGGTCATGTTGAAGGTGCGCTTTGCCGAGATGCAAAGGTCGGTATCCAAGAACCTGTCTTCGTCGATCGGGTTTGCAACGGCAGATGGCCGTATTGCCGCAGAGACCGGCACCTGGCTGAACGGCACCAACAACCCTACCAGCGGCCCGGTGACGCTGCGCGACAATGCCAACGGTGGCATCAAGCTTGGCGGCTCTGTCGGCTCCCTTGAGTTCGCTGTCCTGCTGGAAGCACTGGAAAGCAAGGGCATGGTCCGCACACTCGCCGAGCCGAACCTGACTGCCTTGTCGGGTCAAGAAGCCCGGTTCCTGGCCGGCGGTGAATACCCGGTTCCGATTCCGGACAATGACGGTATCGGAATCGAATACAAACCCTTTGGCGTGGACATGGTGTTCACACCGACCGTGGTTGACGGCGATATCATCAACATCAAGCTGGTCGCCGGTGTTTCGTCGATCGACAGCAACGTGTCGATCGAACAGAACGGTTTCAGCATCAACGCATTCCGGACCCGCTTGACGTCGACGACAGTTGAAATGCGCGATGGTGAAAGCTTTGCGATTGCGGGGCTTTTGCAGGATGACTTCCGCGATTTGAACGGTCAGATCCCTTGGCTGGGCGATGTGCCCGTGCTTGGTGCCTTGTTCCGGTCAACCGAGTACCAGCGGTCACAGTCCGAACTTGTGATCATCATCACGCCGCACCTGGTGACCCCGACACGTGGTGAGGCCCTTGCGCTACCCACCGACCGGGTCCGCATCCCGACCGAACGAGAGCTGTTCCTGAACGGCAAGGTTGCTGCAAATCCCAACTCTGCAGCGGGCGAGGTCGCACGTCAGGACTTCAATGGCTCTTATGGCTATGTGATGGAGTAAGATCATGCGAAATACGATCCCCGTCCTTTTGGCCTCGGCCTCCCTTTTTGCCCTTGGCGCATGTGCAAACAACCCGCAGTTCTTTAGGGAATCCGGCGCGATTGTCGATGATGGCGAATTCGGCAACGCCACCATGAACAATGCGCTACTGCAAACCGGGCAACTTCAATACACCGTGGCGCTGGCCGAAAGGTTCACCGCCGAAGTACCCGATACCGTCAACTTTGCTTTCAACAGCGCCGAGTTGACCGATGCTGCTCGCGCCCGGCTGCAAAAGCAGGCCGATTGGATCCGCCAGTTCCCCGAGATCCGCTTCCGCGTCTTTGGCCATACCGACCTTGTGGGGTCGGTGGGCTACAACAACCGTTTGGGCATGCGTCGCGCCCAGGCTGTGGTGTCCTATCTCGGCACGCTGGGAATCAGCAAATCCCGGCTTGAGGCGGTTGTGTCCTACGGCAAGACCCGCCCCATCATCCAGACAAGCGGCCCCGAAGAACGCAACCGCCGGACGGTCACCGAGGTTTCAGGCTTTGTCGGCTCACAGCCCCTTGTTCTGAACGGGAAATATGCTGCGATCATCATGCGCAAGTACATCGAGGGCGCCGATCCGCGACGTAGCCTGGACAGCGATTTCACCATCGCAGGACAAGCGGACCAGCAGAGCGGCAGCGAAGGCGGCGGCTGACCAGCCACATCTTTGCACTTTTGCAGGCCGACGCAGACCGCGTCGGCCTGTTGCATTTTGGTTCTGCCACAAAAATCAAGAAATGACGATTTTTCGGCCCAATTGTCGCCACCATTAACCCTCAGCGTCTCCAAGAGTGGAACTGTCGCGCAGCCATGACGCGC
>JANPBI010000074.1:0-4581 GCA_031430315.1 Rhodobacterales bacterium
ACGTTGTTCCTGCTCGCCAGCGCTGCAATCCTGTATCCGGTCTGGCCCTTTGTCGTGGCCGCTTACCGAGCGCTGCGCAACGGCGTGCTGAACATGGCGGTGCTGGTCGTGCTCAGCGTCGGCACCGGCTATGGCTTCAGCGTCGGGGCCACGTTCTTCTTCGAAGGCACTCAGTTTTACGAGGCAGCGAGCGTGCTTATGGTGTTTATCCTGCTCGGTCACTGGCTGGAAATGCGGGCGCGGGCCGGGGCGTCGGCGGCGATCCGGGCGCTGTTGGACATGGCCCCACCCAAGGCCACGGTGCTGCGCAATGGTGCCGAGGTCGAAGTGCCGACCGCCGAAGTGGTGCTGGGCGATATCGTGGTGCTGCGCCCCGGCAACAAGCTGCCAGTGGACGGCGAAGTGACCGAAGGTACTTCGACCATCGACCAGTCGATGCTGACCGGCGAGTCGATGCCGGTGACGAAAACCGTCGGCGATACGGTGATCGGGGCCACGATCAACAAGAGCGGCACGTTGAAATACCGCTCCACAAAGGTGGGTGCCGACACCGCGCTGGCGCAGATCGTCAAGCTGGTGCAGGAGGCGCAGAATTCCAAGGCACCCGCGCAACTGCTGGCTGACCGGGCGGCGCAATGGCTGGTGCTGGCGGCGATCGTAATCGGCCTTGGCACATTTGCTGTCTGGTTCTGGGTGCTGGGACAGTCACTTCTGTTCGCCGTGACCCTGAGTATCACGGTGTTTGTCATCGCCTGCCCAGATGCGCTGGGCCTTGCCACGCCAATGGCGGTAATGGTCGGCACCGGCCTTGGGGCCGCGAACGGTATCTTGTTCAAGAACGCTGCAGCACTAGAGGAAGCAACCAAGCTGACAGTGATCGTATTCGACAAGACCGGCACCTTGACCATGGGCCAGCCGAAGGTGGTCGATATTGTCGCCGCCCCGGATGTGTCGCCTGACGATATCCTGAAGGTCGCAGCAGCCGTCGATGCCGGTTCCGATCACCCCTTGGCGCTGGCTATTGTCGAGCGGGCCAAGGGACTGGAGCTGCCAAATGTCGCGGACTTCCTGAACATCGAGGGCAAGGGAGCCAGTGCCAACATCGACGGCGCACCGGTCTATCTGGGCAACCGCCGGCTGATGGACGATAAAAAAATCGGCTTGGGCGGGTTGGAGGCGCAGGCCGAAACCCTGAAAGCCGACGGCCGCACCGTGATCCATGTCGCCCGCGCGGGTAAGTTGATGGGCCTCATTGCCATCGCCGATGCACCGCGCCCGACAGCAATCGCCACCATCAAAAAGCTGCATGAACAGGGCGTCAAGGTGGCGATGCTGACCGGCGACAATGCGGGCACCGCCAAAAAGATTGCCGGCATTCTGGGCATCGACATCGTGCTGGCCGATGTGCTGCCGGGGCAAAAGGCCGACAAGATCAAGGAATTGCAGGCCAAGGGTGAAAAGGTCGGCATGGTTGGCGACGGGGTGAACGACGCGCCCGCCCTGACCCAGGCCGATGTCGGATTTGCCATCGGCGCGGGCACCGATGTAGCGATTGAGAGCGCCGATGTGGTGCTGATGAAAAGCGATCCCTACGACGTGGTCGGTGCGATGACCCTGTCGCGCGCCACCCTGCGCAAGATGCACCAGAACCTGTGGTGGGCGGTGGGCTATAATCTGATCGCCTTTCCGGTGGCGGCAGGGGTGTTCTATCCCTTCGTGCTGAGCCCGGAAGTAGCCGCGCTGGCAATGTCCGGCAGTTCGGCGCTGGTCGCGGTCAACGCGCTGCTGCTAAAGCGCACAAGGCTGGAGGGGTTGCGGCCTGCGGGGCAGACGGCGGATCTCCAGTCAGTCCCTGTTTCAGAAAGCCCGACGCGACCGGCTACGGGTTAGACCTACGTTATAAATGTGCGCGGGAATGTCCGATGCTTTTTCAGGAATCGGCACCGTCCAAATCGTGGCTTTCAGCGGAAGGGACTGAATTTGGACCAGGATTGCGCCATCGAACGGGACAGCGCGCCGATCAGTTGATCGCTGGACCTGCCCTCGTCGTTGAAAGGTCGCTCCGAGACCAGGATCGGGTATAAGCCAAGCGCAGCAAAGCCGTTTAACACGGCCGCCCTAACTTCGAACTCCGCAAGCTGTCGGTGGATTTTCTGCGTCACGAAACGCTGGCGCCGCAGTTTGACGTCGCAAATTTTCGGTTCTGCCGAGCTCCGGCGACGGGACCGTATGAAATGCCGACCGTGGCAATCAGTCGGTTGGCTCGGGTGACAGCCTGTTCATGTACCAAAGGACGATCATCGGGACGACAACCCACTGCCCGAACGGGCCAAGCCCGGTTCCAACCAACGGCAAACGCGGCATGGCCTCTGCATAGGTCCAGCGGTCCAAAATCTCAGTGCTGAGAAATTCTATCACGACCGTCATAACAAGGCCGGAAACCAGCCAAATTGCGATGGCCCGGGCATCTGGCCGGACGTGCCAACGGCGCGTTCCGGTCACAATGCTCGTTGTCCAGAACGCGACAAGCGCCAATACCATATCCCCGAGGGTGGCCTGCAGACAAACCCGGATGCCGTCGAAATGCGAGAGCGGCTCCATGCTTCTGAACAGAGGAGCCTGCAGAAACTCCCATGTGAAATGCATTGGAAATGACAACAGCACAACATCAGCTTCTGGAACGATCCTGTAGCGCGAAGCCATCTTGCGGGGTTCCTAAGATGAAACGGGATTGGACTGCCCCCATCGAGTGATCCGGGTTGAATGTTAGTGCATGGTCGGCCTCGGGTCCACTGGGACAATGGTCTCTGGCGCTGGCGGGCGGTAGCCCAAGGCGCTGTGCGGCCTGACGGTGGTGTAGTGTCGTCGCCATTTCTCGATCAGGATCTGGGCTTCGCGCAAGGAGTAGAAGACCTCGCCGTTGAGGAGTTCATCGCGGAAGCGGGCTTTGAAGCTTTCGCAGTAGCCATTCTCCCAGGGTGAGCCGGGCTCGATGAAGGCAGTTTTTGCCCCAACGGCGGCGATCCAGGTTCGCACCTTCTCGGCGACAAATTCGGCGCCATTGTCGGACCTTATGAATTTGGGTGGCCCGCGCAGAATGAAGAGGTCGGTCAGGGCATCGACGACGTCGGTGGAGATAAGTCTGCGTTTGACGCGGATCACGAGTGCCTCCTTGGTGAACTCGTCGATGACATTCAGTGTGCGGAATATTCTGCCGTCGTTAGTTCGGTCCTAAACGAAATCGTAGGACCAGACATGGTTGGGATGTTCGGGCCGCAGCCTTACGCAGGATCCGTCGTTCAGCCAGAGCCGGCTCTTCTTCGCCTGTTTCTGTGAGACTTTAAGCCCTTCCCGCCGCCGCTCGCCTTTGTCCTCGGACCAATGGCGGACGATGGCTCGCCGCTCGACCCGCTTGTGATTTACATGCCAGCCGGCGTTGTTCAGCAGCCCGGCGATCATGCGATAACCATAGCGCCCGAACTATCGGGTCAGTTCGATGATGTCCTCGGTCAGCCGCTCTTCATCTGGCTGGCCACAGGGCACCTTGCGCTGAGTTGAGCGGTGCTGTCCCAACGTGCGGCAGGCCCGGCGCTCGGATATGCCAAGGGTCTGCCGCACATGATCGATGCACTGACGGCGGCGGGAAGGGCTCAGAAGTTTCCCCGTGCAGCCTCGGTTAGGATCAACTTGTCCAAGGTTAGATCCGACGCCGTGCTCCGCAGCCGCTGGTTCTCGGTCTCAAGCTCCTTCAGCCGCTTCAGCTGATCGCGGTTCATCCCGCGTTCGCCATCTGGCTCGAACCAATGGCGCCACGATGGCTCACTCTTTGCGCCATCGATAATAGGTCTGCACCGTCACGCCGATCTGACGAACCGCCTCCTGCACCGACTTGCCCTGACCCTGCAGCACCTCTACCTGCCGCGGCTTAAGCACAATATCTTCCGGCTTCTCTCGCTTTCCAGCCATCTTCTCGTCCTCCAAAAAACGGGATCATCATATCCCAGTTGGTGGACCACTTCAGTGGGGGCATTCCACCTGCCGCAGGCGTGCTACAGCCCACCAACTGAGTGCCGCCATGACGCCCGCCATACCGAGGCACAACGGCAGGCCGCCGAATTGAAAGCTGAGGCCTGACAGCAAAGTGCCGATCAATCGGCCTGCGGCATTGGCCATGTAGTAAAATCCGACGTCGCGCGTGATCCGCCGGGCATCGCCAAAGGCGAGGATCAGGTAGGAGTGAACGGAGGAGTTCACAGCAAATACAAAGCCGAACACCAGCAGACCTGCGATCAAACCCCCGGTCAGCGCAGGAGAAGGTTCACTTGCCCAAAGAGCTGCGGCTGCGAGCGCAAAGGGGATTGGCACCAGAAGCCCCGCCCAGAGGATGGCCTTCTTGACAGTAGCCGACTCGGGTTGCCCTTTGCCGCCCAAAATGCGTGGCGCGGCTGCCTGCACTGCGCCATAGGCGATGATCCAGAGTGCCAGAAAGCTGCCGATCAGGAAGAAGGCCGCGCGCCGTCCGTCGGGCGTGCCGTCCGACAGCACCATCTGGAAATAGACCGGCACGCCGACGACGAACCA
>JANPBI010000075.1:0-1917 GCA_031430315.1 Rhodobacterales bacterium
CCAACTGGCACCCCTGACGCGCGCCCTATCTTGCCCCCTGCCTGCGCAGCGCATAGACACGCGTTGCGCAAAGTTTGACGCACCCCCTTGTCGATAAGGCACCACCATGGCCAAGGCTCCCGAAACCGAACCTCGCAAATCTGGCAATCTGGGCAAGAATATAGCACTTTGGGTGCTGTTGATCATGCTGGTCGCGGGGCTGGGTGGCTTTGGCATCACCAATTATGGCGGCGGCGTTACCAGCATCGGATCAGTCGGCGACCGCAAGATCAGCGTCGATGACTATGCCCGTGCGCTGCGCGGCGAAGTGAACAGCTTTTCCCAGCAGTTTGGCACGCCCATCAACATGGAGCAGGCGACCGCTCTCGGCCTTGACCGAAAGGCGCTGAGCACCCTTGTGAACGACGCCTCGCTGGACAACGAGGCCGCGCGCATCGGCCTGTCGGTCGGGGATGCGCGCGTTGCGGCAGAACTGTCCAAGATCCCAGCCTTCCAGGACCTGTCCGGCAAGTTTGACCGTGCCGCCTATGACGAAGCATTGTCGCGCAATGGCCTGACCACCACGGAATTTGAAGACCAGCTTCGCTCCACGCTTGGCCGTGGCCTTTTGCAAGGTGCGGTTGGTGGCGGATTCGCCCCGCCGAAACCCGTGGTCGACACAATCTATGCCTATGTTGCGGAACGACGCGGCTTTTCCTTGTTGCGGTTGACCGAGGCCGATCTGGCCGCGCTGCCAACAGCCCCCTCGGATGAGGTTCTGATGACCTATCATCAGGAAAACATTGCCGCATTCACCAAGCCAGAGGCAAAGCGCATCACCTATGCAGCACTTTTGCCCGAAGCGGTGGCCCCTGGCATGCCGGTCGATGATGCCAAGCTGGACGAGCTTTACCAGTCGCGGATCGACGAATTCGTGTCACCGGAAAAACGGATCGTCGAACAACTGGTCTATCCCGACGAGGCCGCCGCCACGGCCGCCAAGGCACGCCTCGATGCGGGCGAAACCTTCGAGACGCTGGTGGCCGACCGCGGCCTGACGTTGGAGTCCATTGATCTTGGCGACGTGTCAAAGGCCGATCTTGGGGCCGCCGGCGATGGCGTCTTTGCGTTGACCGAACCGGGTGTTGCGGGTCCCCTGCCCTCGCCCATCGGTCCCGCACTTTACCGCATGAACGCCATCATTCCAGCGCAGAACATCACGTTGGACGACGTCCGGGCGGACCTGACCAAGGACCTGCAGATCGACGACGCCCGCCGCGAGATTGCAAACCGCGTCGAAGAGCTGGACGATATGGTCGCCGCGGGTGCAACGCTGGAAGAGTTGGCTAAGGAAAAGGGTCTGGCACTGGCCACGATCGATTATGTCCAGGGTGCACAAAATGACGAGGGTGTCGCAGGCTATGCGGCATTCCGTGATGCCGCCGACACCATCGAGCCGGATACTACGACGGACATCATCGTGCTCGAAGATGGCGGTCTGGTGTCCTTGCGTTTGGACGAAATCGTGGCACCTTCGCCGATCCCGTTCGAGGAGGCGCGCGCCGATGTGCTGGCCGCCTGGACTGCCGATGCCACGGCCAAGGCGCTGACAGCGAAAGCCATCGAGATCAAGGCCGCCGTCGAGGGTGGCGGCGCCTTGGACGGCTTTGGCAAGATCGAGATAACGCCGGAAATCGCGCGGGACGGCACGGTGGACGATGCACCAGGGTCGCTGATGACTGCCCTGTTCGAGATGGCAAAGGATGATGTCCGGGTCATCGATGAGGCCGGTTTTGTCGGCATCCTGCAACTGACGTCGATTGCCCCGGCGGAACAGACAGGCGACGCCGCAGCGGCCCTGAAAACCGCGATTGGCGCCCAGGTGCAGGACGCTATTGCTGCGGACGTCTATGACGCCTTTACCTCAGCGGTCGGCGC
>JANPBI010000076.1:0-3280 GCA_031430315.1 Rhodobacterales bacterium
GACGGGAGTAAACCTGTTGGGCGGCATAAAGCAGGCCGTGGGGTCGCTGGACCTGGTCACGTCGATAATCCGGACACTGAATTTCGTCGTCTGCACGCCTGATTACGAGGACGTGCACAAGGTGTCATCGGGTCTGTCGGACCTGCTGGTCGAGGTGTTCGGGCCTGAACGCGGTCTTGGCGGGCGAGCGACGATCGGGGTGATGGCGCTGGCGGGCGGGGTCTGTTTCGAGACATGGGCGACGGTGGAGGTGGTGGAATGACCTTGGAGTGCTGATACGCGAAAGACCTGGAGCATCACGCGCAAGATCATGACGAACCGCTGGCGCCGGACCATACGGCGCTGGGCAATATGCTCGCGCCGATGGTGTTCGTGTGCGTCGATCGGGTGGCCATCAGGATGATGCCGGGCTTGCGCGCGCATCAGGTCAAGGTTCATGGGATGTAACATGGCTTGCAGACCTTGATATGGATCACCCTCGTAAAGTCTCATGTTTGTGGTAGTTTTCCGAATCAGGAATATTCACCGGACGAAAGCTGAAGTTACATGTCATCCCGCTGGCGCAACTTGCCGTCGCTGTCATCCCTGCGCGCGTTTGACGCGACGGCGCGGCATGGCGGGTTTACCGGCGCGGGGCGGGTGCTGAACGTCACCCATGCGGCGGTGACCCAGCAGGTCCGTGCGCTGGAGGCGGAGTTGGGCGTGCCGCTGGTTCAGCGGGCCGGGCGGACGGTCAGCTTGACCGAGGCCGGGGCAAGACTGGCGCAGACGCTGAGCGAAGGGTTCGGGGCGATCTCGACCGGGATCGAAGGCCTGCGCCGGAGCGAAGAAAGAAGGCCCCTGCGGGTGGCGACGACCGCCTTCATCGGACAGGCGTTAATCCTGCCGCGCCTGGCGGAGTTCTGGGCCGCCCATCCCGGTATCGAAGTCGCGATGACGCCCGGTTTCGAAACGGTCGACATCCTGGCAGAGGGTTTCGACTTGGCCATTCGCGGCTGGCGGACCGAGGGGCCGGGGATCGAGACCATGCATCTGGCACGGACCAGATGGGTGGTTGCGGGGGCGCCATCGCTTCTGGGCGAGGGCCCGGTCGACGTGCGGGCCCTGCCCTGGATCGCGCCTGACGAGGGGATGCTTGCCATTCTTCGGGAAGCCGGAATTGAACCAGCCCCCTCACAAAGGGTGACAGTCGGCAGCCACTATCTGGAGATCGCAGCGGCCGTGACGGGGTTGGGACTGAGCCTTGCCACAGAAGCAATCATCCGGGCGGAACTGGCAAGCGGCCAGTTGCGCGAAGTGCCGGTGCCGGGCCTTCCCGAGGCGCACTACTACGCGACCATGCCAAGCGGCCCGCGCCGGGCGGCCACCGGGGCTTTTATTGACTGGGTCAGGACGCTGTTCTGACCGCTCACGCGATGTCGCGCACCATCAGGTGGTTGCCGTCCTTTTTGACCTCGAACCGTTTGGGCAGGCCTTTGACCAGATCCGACAGCTTGGCCGCGCCATAGGTGCGCGGGTCGAAATCGGGGTCGGCGCGGGTCATGTATTGGCCAAGCTGGCCCAGCGAGTACCATTCTCCATCCGGGTCGATTGTCGTCATCGCCTTGCGGATCAGGGGGATGGCGCCGATCGCGGGGGCCTTGGTGGAGGCTGGTTTTGGCGGGGTTTCGGCATGTTCGACCGGTGCCTGCATGCGGACGGGTTTGGGATCGGTCTCAGCCTCGGTCACGATATTCTCGATCAGGATGAACCGGTTGCAGACCTTTCGCAGGGACTCCGGGGTCTTTCCTTCGCCGATGCCGATGACCTCAAGGCCCTCTTCGCGGATGCGGCTGGCAAGGCGGGTAAAGTCGCTGTCGGAACTGACGAGGACAAAGGCGTCGAACTTGCCCGCGTGAAGGATATCCATAGCGTCGATCACAAGACCGATGTCGGATGCGTTCTTGCCCTTGGTGTTGGCCGATTGCTGGTGCATCACAAGACCAAGGTCGCGGGCCTGGTTTTTCCATCCGGCCAGCTGGCTCGACGACCAGTCACCATAGACACGGCGGAGGGCGGGTTCGCCGATGGTGCTGATTTCCTTGAGGATCGCCTCGGCATGACGAGCCAGAACATTGTCGGCGTCGATGAGGACGGCAAGCAGCTTGGCGCGTGGGTCGGCCATATTGGTCTCTCTTTTTTGGGCGAGTCTGACTGATCATCGGCGAGAAGGAAAGCGCATGGCTCATGCGCGCCCGCGCTATCTTGGGCGCATTCGAGTTGATCCATGACAAGGCAGTCCCAGGCATTCTGGCCCATGATTGGTTCGGGCCAGTTGCCCATCAACGCAGGAGTGCAGAACATGACACTAACCAGACGCGATACGCTCGCCCTTTTTGCGGCCTCGGCAGCGGTTGCGACGGTCGGACGACCCGCACTGGCCGCGGGAACGGTGATCAAGGTCTCGCTTTGGGACAAGGGCGACATGTCGATGGACATGCTTGGCAAGGGCAAGCCGATGGGCATGGGGATGATGGGCGCCGACATGGCCATGAAGATGGCGATGCTGGGTATCACGCCGGACCGCGACACGGTGCCTGCGGGCGAGGTGACCTTCGAAGTCGTCAACGACTCCAAATCCATGATCCACGAGATGGTGGTGTCTGCCGTCGCTGATCCGAGCGTGCCGTTGCCCTACATAACGGATGAGGAAAAGGTGGATGAAGATGCCGCCGGTCATCTCGGAGAGGTTGCCGAACTGGATCCGGGCAAAAGTGGTGCGCTGACCGTCACGATGGAGCCGGGCAGCTATATCCTTTATTGCAACATTCCGGGGCACTACACGTTGGGAATGTGGTCCTTGTTGACTGTGACGGCCTGATCGACGCCGAAGGATTGGTCCGGGCGCTGGTTCGCTCGGGCCATGTCGGATCACCGGTCAGGTGGTCAGTAAACGACCACCGATCTGATGCTTTCGCCCGAGTGCATGAGGTCGAAGCCCTTGTTGATGTCTTCGAGCTTGAGGGTATGGGTGATCATCGGGTCAATCTCGATCTTGCCGTCCATGTACCAGTCGACGATCTTGGGCACGTCGGTGCGGCCACGTGCGCCACCGAATGCAGTGCCTTTCCAGATGCGGCCGGTGACCAGCTGGAAGGGGCGGGTCTCGATCACCGCGCCTGCCGGGGCGACGCCGATGATGATCGACTGGCCCCAGCCGCGGTGGGTGCATTCAAGGGCTGCGCGCATCACCTTGACGTTGCCGGTACAGTCGAAACTGTAGTCCGCCCCGCCGATCCGG
>JANPBI010000077.1:0-11081 GCA_031430315.1 Rhodobacterales bacterium
GGTCCGTCTGCTGACCGAAGATCTGTTCGTCGCCATCGCCGGCGTCGACAATTACGTCTCCGTCTACAAGGACCGCAACCTGGACATGGCGCGCGGTGCGGAATTCGCGGCAGTCTTCAAGGCCATTGACGAAGCACGTCAGATCATCGACCCCAAGACGGTGGTTCCGCAGTGGAATGACGCCGTGGCACTGGTGATCCAGGGCAAGGCTGCGGCCAACGTGATGGGTGACTGGGCTGGTGGTGAATTTGCCGTGGCTGGCATGGTAGCAGGCAAGGACTATGATTGCCTGCCGGGTCTGGGTGTAGAACCCGTTCTGGGCACTGGCGGGGATGTGTTCTACTTCCCGAAAAGCGAAGATCCCGAGGTGACCAAGGCACAGTTGGCCATGGCGTCGATGATGGTGACCAAAGAAGTGCAGGTCGCCTTCAACCTGAAGAAAGGCTCGCTGCCGATGCGCGCTGACGTGGATCTGTCTGCAGCCAACGATTGCATGAAGAAAGGCCTCGAGATTTTGGACAAGGGCACGAAAGTGTTCCCGAACAACTCTCAGATGCTGGATCGTGACTCGCTGAACCAGATCAACGACGTGATGAAAGAGTTCTTCTCGGATCTCTCCATCACGCCGGAAGCGGCACAAGAGCAGTTCGCGGCAATCATCGAAGCTGCACCCAAGTGATCTTCGGATCAGTGGAAATCTGACAAGCGGCCCGGCAGAAATGCCGGGCCGCGTTCTAGAGGCACGGGACGAGGCAGGAGACTGATACGATGATGCGGCCAAATCCCCTGACCCGAAACCTGATGTCGAAACTTGCGGCATCGCCGATGATCTTCATCGTGCTCGTGGTCTTTATCGGCAGCACGATCTGGACGGTTGCCTCGTCCTTCACCGGCATCAAGACCCTGCCGATCTTCACCCCGCAAGAGTTCTACGACAACTGGGTGGGATGGGACCAGTATGTACGCCTGTGGAACACGCCGCGCTGGATCACCTCGATCACCAACCTTGCGATCTACGGCATCCTCTACTCGGGCTTTGCCTTTATTATCGGGTTCTTGCTGGCTGTAATGATGGACCAGAAGATCCGCGCCGAAGGCGTGTTCCGCACGATTTATCTTTATCCGTTTGCGCTGTCCTTCATCGTCACCGGTAAAGTCTGGGCCTGGATCCTCAACCCGGCTTTCGGTCTGGAAAAGACTGTGCGTGACCTCGGTTGGGCCACCTTTTCTTTTGATTGGCTGACCAACCGCGACATGTCGATCTATACCGTTGTCATCGCAGGTCTGTGGCAGGGCACCGGTCTTGTCATGGCGCTGATGCTCGCAGGATTGCGCAGTATCGACGACGAGATCTGGCGCGCAGCGCGCGTGGACGGCATCCCGAAATGGCGGACCTATCTGCAGATTGTTGTCCCGATGATGCGCCCGGTGATGATCACCATCTTTGTCATCGTCGCGTCAGGCTCGGTTCGGGTCTACGACCTGGTGTTGGCGCTGACCCAAGGCGGACCCGGCAACTCGTCCCAAGTGCCGTCGATGTACATCTATGAAAAGCTGTTCGTGGGCGCATTGGCACAGGGCACGGCGGCGTCGACAGTCCTGCTTTTGGCGACGGCCATAATTCTGATCCCGTGGATCATCGTCGAATTCGGCAAGAAGAGCAGGGGATAAGCACATCATGGCCATGTCGACTGCAAATGGAGTCAATCCCTCGGGTGCCAAGCCCAAGCCGTTCTTCGCACCCGGACGTGTGCTGATCTATACCTTGCTGATTGTCACCTCGATCTACTACCTGATCCCGCTTTACGTGATGGTGATCACCTCGCTCAAGGACCTTGACCAGATCCGCGAGGGCAACATATTCATCCCGACGATGCAGCCGTCCTTCGATGCCTGGATAAAGGCGTGGTCGCAGGCCTGCACCGGACTGAACTGCACTGGGCTGGCCCCGGGGTTCTGGAATTCCGTGTTCATCACCATCCCTTCGGTGGTCGTGTCGATCGCGGTCGCGTCCATATCCGGCTATTCGCTGGCAATGTGGCCATTCAAGCTGGCTGAGTGGTGCTTTACCATTCTGCTGGTTGGATCGTTCATCCCCTATCAGGTCTTTCTGTACCCCCTGGTCATCATCACGCGGGAAATGGGCATCTATTCCACGCTGTACGCGGTGATCTTTGTCCATACCGTGTTCGGCCTGCCGATCCTGACGCTGCTGTTCCGCAACTACTTTGCTTCGCTGCCGGATGAGCTGTTCAAGGCCGCGCGGGTCGATGGGGCGGGATATTGGCGGATCTTCTTCAATGTCCTGGCCCCGATGTCGCTGCCGATCTTTACCGTGGCCGTCATCCTGCAGGTGACAGGCATCTGGAACGATTTCCTGTTCGGGGTGATCTATGCCGGGCCGACAAACTATCCGATGACGGTGCAGCTGAACAACATCGTCAACTCGCTGCAGGGGGTCAAGGAATACAACGTCGAGATGGCCGCGACCATTTTGACCGGCCTCGTACCCCTGACCATCTACTTCCTTTCCGGCAAATACTTCGTCCGCGGCATCGCCGCCGGCGCAGTCAAGGGTTGAACCAATGCACTCTGTCTCAGTCAAGAGCCTGACCCTGAAGTTCGGCGCCGCCGCCGTTCTGAAAGACCTGACACTCGATGTCGCCGAAGGCGAATTCATCGTGTTGCTGGGGGCGTCGGGTTGTGGAAAGTCAACGCTTCTCAACTGTATCGCCGGGCTCTTGGACGTCAGCGAAGGCGAAATATGGATCAAGGGCAAGAACGTGACCTGGGCCGAACCCTCTGATCGAGGCATCGGCATGGTGTTTCAATCCTATGCGCTTTATCCGCAGATGACAGTGCGCGGCAATCTGACGTTCGGGCTGAAGATCGCAAGGATGCCGGCCGCCGAGATCGAAAAGCGGGTTGCCCGTGCGGCTGAGATCCTGCAAATGGGCCCGCTACTTGACCGCAAGCCAGCGGCCCTGTCGGGTGGACAGCGGCAGCGCGTGGCGATTGGTCGGGCGCTGGTGCGTGATGTCGATGTGTTCCTGTTCGACGAGCCTCTTTCGAACCTGGACGCAAAGCTGCGCGCCGACCTTCGGGTTGAAATCAAGCGTTTGCACCAGCGCCTGAAGAATACGATGATCTACGTCACCCATGATCAGATCGAGGCGCTGACGCTGGCCGACAGGATCGCGGTCATGAAAGGCGGCCTGATCCAGCAGCTTGCCAGCCCGGACGAGATTTACAACCGTCCGCTGAACAAATACGTCGCGGGCTTTATCGGTAGCCCGGAAATCAACTTTCTCGACGGACTGCTCGAAGGATCGAAGTTCGGCACGGGCGACCTAAGCTTTGATGTGTCCCGGTATCCGTTTGCCAAGAAGACCGGAGGGCCTGTCTGGTTCGGGATCAGACCAGAGGCAATTCTGTCTGGTGAGGCTGCGTCGGCCTGCCCGGTTCAACTCACGACAACAGTCGAGATTGTCGAACCGATGGGCGCCGATACCTTGGTCTGGACCAAAGTCGCGGGCCATGATTTCAGACTGCGCATGGAGGGCCAAGCCAAAGTAGCCCACGGAGACACCATTCGGATCGGTTTTGACCCGGCGCGCGCCTCGGTGTTTGACAAGGGAACCGAAGAAAGACTTTGATCCTATGTTACTGGATTTAACCGGAAAATGGCATCTATCGGATGATGCAGGTGGTTTTGCGACGCTCATGCAGATACCGGGCGACGGCATCACCGCGCTGCACAAGGCGGGCGTGATCCCGGACCCCTATTGGGGGCGCAATGAGTATGATTGCCGCTGGGTATGTGAACGAGACTGGGTGGCCTCGCGGACGTTTGACCACGATGGCGGGGCAGCTGATCTGGTGATTGACGGCCTGGACACGGTGGCCGAGGTGCGGCTGAACGGTCAGGCGGTGCTTGACGTGGCAAACGCCCATCGCCGTTGGCGTGCGCCGGTAACTCCGCGCAAGGGCGAGAATGTGATCGACATAACGTTCCGATCCTCGGTGCGCGAAGCAGCGGCTTTGCAGGCCGCAATGCCCTTTCGCATTCCCTATCAAGAGGTCAACGGACCCATCGCCAACGCCAACATGCTGCGCAAGCAGCAGTGTGATTTCGGATGGGACTGGAACATTGCCCTAGGCCAGTTTGGTATCTCGGGCAGGATTGGCCTTGAGCCGACGGGCCCACGTATCGGCGACGTGATCGTGTCGCAGCGCCATTCCCCCGGTCTGGTAGAAGTCACCATCCGTGTTCGTGCGGATGGCGAGAACATCTCGGCGAGCCTTTGTGGTATCACGAAAAAGTCCGTCCTGGTCGGTGGCAAGGCCGAACTGACGCTAACCATCCGCGATCCGCAGCTTTGGTGGCCAGCCGGGCAGGGCGCGCAGGTCCTGCACGAACTGAGGTTAGCCGCAGGAGACGCCACCGCGACCCGGCGGATCGGGTTGCGGTCGGTGCAACTGGACTCCGCGCCCGATCCTGCTGGCCGATCCTTCGGTTTTCGGGTCAATGGACGCCCGGTCTTTGCCAAGGGCGCGAACTGGATTCCGGCGGATGCGCTGAACGGCCGGATCACTGTCGACGGGGTGCGCGACCTGCTGCAATCTGCCGTGGACGCCAACATGAACATGATCCGCGTCTGGGGCGGCGGGCGGTATGAGCCGGACTGGTTCTACGACATTTGCGACGAGTTGGGCCTGATGGTCTGGCAGGACTTCATGTTCGCCTGCCATCTATACCCCTCGACGCCCACATTTCTGGCCGAAGTCGAGGCCGAGGTTCGCGACGTGGTGGGCCGGATCAACCACCACGCCTGCCTCGCACTTTGGTGCGGCGACAACGAATTGATTGGCGCGCTGACTTGGTTTCCCGAAAGCCGCAAGGATCGCGACCGCTATCTGGTGAACTACGACCGGTTGAACCGTACGATCGAGGCGGCCTTGCTCCAGACCTTGCCCGACGCCAACTGGTGGCCCTCATCCCCATCCCCCGGACCGCTCGCCTTTGGCGACGCCTGGCACGACGACAGCTCCGGCGACATGCACTTCTGGTCGGTCTGGCACGAGGGCCGCGATTTCGACCACTACCGCGATGTTAGTCCGCGTTTCTGCTCCGAGTTTGGCTTCCAGTCTTATCCGTCAATGTCCACCATCCGCAAATTCGCCGACCCTGCGGACTGGAACATCGCCAGCCCCGTGATGGAAAGCCACCAGAAGAACGCAGGCGGCAATGCGCGGATCGCGGAGACCATGTTCCGCTATTTCCGCTTTCCGGTGGATTTTGAGAATTTCGTCTATCTCTCTCAGGTTCAACAAGGCCTGGCGATCAAGACCGCCGTGACCCATTGGCGAAGCCTCAAGCCGCATTGCATGGGCACGCTTTACTGGCAGCTGAACGACACTTGGCCGGTCTGCAGCTGGTCCAGCCTTGATCATGGCGGGAATTGGAAACTGCTGCATCACATGGCACGGGAGTTTTATGCGCCGCTCCTGGTGACTGCGGTTCCCGGCTCTGCCGGGATTACCCTGCGCGCAGTGAACGACACATCCGCCCCGGTGACGCTGGAAGTCGACGCTTATGCCGTCGCGATGTCGGGTGCTATCCGGCCTTTGGGCACCTGTGCCCTGACCGTTCATGACGACCGCGCCGTGGATGTGATGCAACTTGCCCCTGACGCGCTGTGCGCCGACGAAATCCTGTCGTTCACGTGGCGCCAGCCCGGGCAGCCGCATCAAGGCGACATCTTTGCCTCGCGTCCCTGGAAAGCCTATGACCTGCCCGCCACCGCCCTGACCCGGACCATCGAACCTGCGGGCGACGGCTATGTCATAACTGTGGATACCGACCGCCCGGCCTTCTACGTTGCCTTGGAGGCAGACCGCCCGGGCCGGTTCAGCCAGAACGCCTTTGCCCTGTTCCCGGGCTATCCCGCAACCCTGGCCTTCACCCCCGCATCGCCCGGCCCGATCCCGCGCTTGACCTTGCGCGATCTTCACTCCGCAACTTACGGCTCCCCTCCCGGCCCGAAAGGATAATCCCCATGTTCGGCTATCAGCTTTACTCTTCGCGCAACTTTCCACCGCTGTCCGACACGCTCGCGATCCTTGCCAAGGCGGGCTACTCCTCGGTTGAGGGGTATGGCGGGCTTTACGACGATGCTGCCGGTCTTGCGGCGATGCTCAAGGCCCACCACCTCAAGATGCCCACGGGCCATTTCGGGATGAACATGCTGGAGCATGAGGTCTCCCATGCCCTGACCATTGCGACGACGCTGGGGATGGAGCGGATCTACTGCCCCCACCTCATGCCCGACGACAGGCCGACGGATGCAGGCGGCTGGCGGGCGCTTGGCGGGCGTCTGGACAAGATCGGCAAGCCCTACCGCGACGCCGGTTTCGGGTTCGGCTGGCACAACCACGATTTCGAGTTTGTGGCCTTGCCTGACGGCACGATCCCACAGGACGCGATGTTCGAAGGTGGCCCAGGTCTGGAATGGGAAATGGACGTCGCTTGGGTCATCCGGGGCGGGGCTGACCCCCTGAAATGGATCAAGAAATACGGCTCCCGCATCACCGCAGCGCATGTCAAGGACATTGCCCCCGCAGGCCAGAACAAGGACGAGGACGGCTGGTCCGATGTCGGCCACGGCACCGTCGACTGGAAGGGCTTGCTGTCTGCCCTGCGCGCCGTGGGCTGCAAGCATTTCATCATGGAACACGACAACCCCGCCGACCATCGCCGCTTTGCCACGCGGTCGTTGGATTCGGTCAAAACCTACTGAGGATCACATGAGCAATCTTGGCATCGGCATCATCGGATGCGGCAACATCTCGGCGGCCTATCTACGTTTAGCCCCGTCTTTCAAGGGCTTGCAGGTACGGGCAGTGGCCGACGTGAACATGGACACGGCAAAGGCACGGGCTGCAGAGTTCAACGTCAAGGCGCAGTCGGTCGATGACCTGCTGGCCAATCCAGACCTCGACGTCGTCATCAACCTGACGATCCCGGATGCGCATTACAGCGTGACCAAGGGCATCCTTGAGGCGGGAAAGCACGCCTATTCTGAAAAGCCACTGGTCCTGACACTGGAAGAGGGCGAGACCCTGCGCAAACTGGCCAAGGCCAAGGGCTTGTCGGTCGGTTGTGCGCCGGACACGATCCTGGGCGGCGCGCACCAGCAGGCCCGCGCGATCATCGACGAGGGGCGCATCGGCACGATCACCGCAGGCTCCGCCGCCGTCCTAAACCATGGCATGGAACACTGGCATCCGAACCCGGATTTCTTTTTCCTGCCGGGTGCCGGGCCTATGCTGGACTTGGGTCCCTACTATGTCGCCAACCTGATCAACCTGATCGGGCCGGTGAAACGCGTGGCGGCGCTGACCTCATCCGCGCAGGCGACGCGCACGATCTCCAACGGCCCACGTAACGGCGAGACGGTCCCGGTGAAGACGCCGACCAACATCCACGCCCTGCTGGAGTTTGCCTCTGGTGCCACGGTCAATCTTTCGACCAGCTGGGACGTCTATGCCCACAAACGCGCCAATATGGAGCTTTACGGCACCGAAGGCTCGATCATCGTCCCTGATCCCAACATGTTTTCGGGGCAGATCGAGGTAGCAGGCCGCGACGGCAAATTCGAGGTGGTAACGCCATGGGACCACCCTTTGGGTGTCTTCAACTCCGACCATCTCAATGCCGGTCCCCATGCCAACTACCGCACGGCGGGCCTTGCCGACATGGTGGCGGCTTTGCAGGACGGTCGCGACGCGCGGTGTTCGCTCGACCGCGCGCTGCATGGGGTCGAGGTGATGACCGCCTGCCTGAAATCCGGCGAGACGGGGCAGTTCGTGACCATGACGACGACCTGTACCCGCCCTGCGGCCCTTGGGCCCGTCGAGGCAGCGGCGCTGATGGCCTGATCCGCCCGCCTCCCGGTTGGATCGGTCGCGTGGGCGGGCCCTTTGGGGGAGGGGCCCGCCCGCCTTTGTTCGGAGTAAAGAGATGCTGGAAAATCCCATCCTGCGGGGCTTCAACGCCGATCCCAGTTTCTGCCGGGTCGGGGCGGACTACTACATCGCGACCTCGACGTTCGAGTGGTATCCTGGGGTGCAGATCCACCATAGCCGGGACCTGGTGAATTGGACGCTGGTCGCGCGGCCACTGCGCCGCGCATCACAGCTGGACATGCGGGGCAATCCCGACAGTTGCGGCATCTGGGCGCCGTGCCTGAGCCATGCGGACGGCAAGTTCTGGTTGGTCTACACGGACGTCAAACGCCTCGATGGTGCATTCAAGGACGCCCATAACTACATCGTCACCTGCGACACGGTTGATGGCCAGTGGTCCGACCCGACATATGTGACGTCCTCCGGCTTTGATCCGTCGTTGTTCCATGACGCCGATGGGCGCAAGTGGTTCGTCAACATGCGCTGGAATCATCGCGGCAAGGGCACCGGCCAGAACCCCGCGCATGACAGTTTTGACGGGATCGAGTTGCAGGAATGGCATCCCGAACGCGGTCTGACCGGCCCGGTGCATGACATCTACTCCGGCACCGACCTTGGCCTGACCGAGGCGCCGCATTTGTTCCAGCGAAACGGCTGGTATTACCTGACAACAGCCGAGGGTGGCACCGGCTATGACCACGCCGTGACGCTGGCCCGATCGCGCAGGATCACCGGCCCTTATGAGACGCATCCGGCGAGGCACGTCCTGACCGCGCGTTTCAACCCCGAAAACCCGATCCAGCGAATGGGTCACGGGCAATATGTCGAAGGGCATGACGGTCGGCATTGGCATTCCTATCTGTGCGGGCGGCCGCAGCAGGGACCGAATGGTTTGTTCTGTGCGACGGGCCGCGAGACCGGACTGGCCGAGGTCGTCTGGCGCGATGACTGGTTGTGGTTGAAGGACGGAGGCTATCTGCCGCCCACGAGGGTCGACCTGCCTGCAGCGCGCGCAACCCCGGGGCCGACATCGCACGACTTTACCGGGCCAACCCTGCCGCCTGAGTTCCAATGGCTGCGCACGCCACACCCCGAGCGCCTGTTCACCCTGACCGGCAGAGCCCTGCGCCTGACCGGTCGCGAAAGCCTCGGGTCGTGGTTCGAACAATCGCTCGTCGCCCGGCGGCAGGAAGAACCGGCCTTTCTTGCGGGTGCGGTCTTTGACGCTGATCCTGCGACCTGGCAACAGGCGGCAGGCCTGATTACCTATTACAACCGCCACAAGTTCCATGCGGCCCTGATCACCCGCGAAGCAGGGCAGCGTGTTGTCACCTTGGTGTCCTGCGCTGGCGACTGGCCGGGAGAGGCGCTGACCTTCCACGGGCATTTCCCGGTGTCTGATGGTCCGGTCCGCATCGACGTAACTGTCAACCGGGCTGCCCAGCAGTTTGCCGTCAATGGCGCAACAGTCGGTCCGGTGCTTGATGCCTCGATCATCTCGGACGAAGGGGGCAGGGGGGAGCATGCGTCCTTCACCGGAGCGTTCGTTGGCGTGGTGGCCCATGACCTGGCCGGGCAGGGTTGGACGGCGGATGTCACGCGCTTTGACTATGCGTCTGGCGCGTGATCCAAAGATTTGATCACATCTTGATTGCAGAGGCGGTCCGGTTGTAACTGTCCCCTCCAGCCCGAGGGGACCGATGGACGCCGATAGCCGCAAGATACCAAGCCACGAGGTCACCTATGCCCGTCTGCGGGACATGATCCTTTATGGCCATCTGGCCCCCGGTGCACCGGTCACCATTCAGGGGCTGATCGGCGATCTGGGTGCGGGGATGACCCCGGTGCGCGAGGCGATCCGGCGGCTAACGGCGGAGGGGGCGCTGTTGCCGCAGGGCAACCGCCGTGTGGCGGTGCCGCAACTGACGTCGGCTCTGTTGGACCAGGTGGCGTTCGCGCGCCTGACGATCGAGCCGAGGCTGGCGGAACTTGCCGCTGCGAACCTCTCGCCAGGTCTGATCGATCGGCTGCAAGCCATTGACAACGCAGTTGATCGTGCGATTCGGTCGGGCAACATTCCGGCCTACCTGGAGGCGAACCACGCCTTTCATTTCGCGCTATACGAAGCGTCGGACGCTGCAGTTCTGGTCGACATGGCGCGGTCGATGTGGCTGCGGTTTGGGCCGAGCTTACGCGTCGTCTGCGCGCGCTATGGGTCCGGCGCGCTGCCAGATCGCCATTCCGAGGCGCTTGCGGCGATGCGGGCAGGGGACGGTAGCGCCGTGGCAGCAGCCATCCAGCGCGACATCACGGACGGTGTGGGCCAAGTGCGGCAGGCGATTGCCGAGGGTGAAATCTAAGGGCGGGGCGCTGCCCCATCGCGGTGCGAACGCACCGCGATTCCCCGGGATATTTGGGCCAACTGGACCGACGCGCAATAATTTGATCAAATTTCTTGAAGGCGGGGTCTTTTGATCATATTCTGGTCGGGAAGGGGCGTATGCCGCCCGTCGATTCCCGGAAAGGCCAGCCCATGAACGTGATCACCAACCACCTGCCGACTGCCGAGCTTCAGGCGCTGGACGCCGCGCACCACATGCACCCCTTTACCGACAACGGGGCGCTGGCGAAACGCGGCGCGCGGGTCATCACCGGGGCCAAGGGCGTCTGGCTGACCGACAGCGAAGGCAACAAGATCATCGACGGGATGGCGGGGCTATGGTGCGTCAATATCGGCTATGGCCGGGATGAACTGGCAGAGGTCGCGGCACGGCAAATCCGCGAGTTATCCTACTACAACACGTTCTTCATGACGACCCACGTGCCCGCAATCGCCCTTGCCGCCAAGATCGCGGAGCTGGCGCCGGGGGACCTGAACCACGTGTTCTTTGCAGGCTCGGGCTCCGAGGCGAACGACACCAACATCCGCCTCGTGCGGCGCTATTGGGACATCAAGGGGCAACCGGCCAAGCGCGTGATCATCAGCCGCAAGAACGGCTATCACGGCTCTACCATGGGCGGCGGCAGCTTGGGCGGCATGAGCTACATCCACGCGCATGGGGGCATGATCGACGGGATCGTGCATATCGGCCAGCCGCATTGGTGGGCCGAGG
>JANPBI010000078.1:0-2588 GCA_031430315.1 Rhodobacterales bacterium
GCCGGGAGTTTCGGCGCAAGGGCGAGGGCGGTTTTCGGTTCAAGATGATAGAGCGGACCAAGGGCCGTCGCGGCTTCGGTCAATCCGCCATGATCGACGATTGCGGCAAGCACTTCCAACTGTCGGGGATCAAGCTTCATAACCTAATGTTATATAGTTCCACTGGAATGGGATCAAGTTACGCTTGCTGGCGGGCTATGGTGAGGTTGACTTCGTCAAAGGCGCGCCCCGCATGCCAAGTTTTCAGCCCCAGTTCGCCGTCACCATCGCCCCTGTCCGAGTGCGGTTCGGCGATGCTGCGCTGTCGGTCATTGCAGATGAGGTCACGCGCCTTGCCTGCCACCGCGCACTCGTCCTGACGACGCCTGCACAGGCCGACTTGGCAGTCAGCTTTGCGCAAGCGCTGGGTGATCGGGCCGCCGGGGTTTTTACCGACGCCCGGATGCACACTCCGACCGATGTGACCGAACGCGCCCTCGCCCATGCCATTGCAATTGGGGCGGATTGCTTCGTCGCTGTCGGGGGTGGGTCGACAACCGGCCTTGGCAAGGCGCTGGCCCTGCGCACCGACCTGCCGCAGATCGTCGTGCCCACAACCTATGCGGGGTCGGAGGCAACGGCGATCCTGGGCCAGACCGAAGCGGGCCGGAAAACCACAATCACCGACCCGCGCGTCCAGCCCGAGGTGATCATCTACGACCCGGCGCTGGTGGCAACGCTGCCGGTCGCGCTGACCGTGGCATCCGGTCTCAATGCCATGGCCCATGCCGCCGAGGCGCTTTATGCGCGCGACCGCAATCCGCTGTCATCGGCACTGGCCGTGCAGGGGCTGCAGGCGATGGTTGACGGGCTGCCCAAGGTCGCGGCCAACCCCGCCGACCTGACCGCGCGGGCGCAGACGCTTTATGGCGCGTGGCTTTGCGGCACGGTGCTGGGGCAGGTGGGCATGGCGCTTCACCACAAGCTGGCGCATGTGCTGGGGGGCACGTTTGATCTGCCCCATGCCGAGACCCATGCGATCCTGCTGCCCCATACCATCGGGTTCAATGCACGGAACGCCGCCGCCGAACTTGCCCCTCTGGCGGGGATGTTGATGGCGGAGCCGGGTCCGGGCCTGCATGCTTTTGCGCGATCGCTTGGTGCGCCGATGGCGTTGCGCGATCTGGGGCTGGCCGAGGCGGACCTCGACCGCGCTGCCGACATTGCCGTGCAGAACCCGTACTGGAACCCGACCCCCCTGATCCGCAACGGCATTCGCAGCTTGCTGCAAGCCGCCTGGGCCGGGGATGCACCGACCTGACATCCGTTTCTTTGGGAGGAGAAACCTATGCCGTCTTCAGATATCACCACCGACGTTTTGGTCATCGGCACCGGGCCCGCCGGGTCCGCGACGGCCGCCCTGCTGGCGAGCTATGGCGTCGATGTCATGGTGATTAACCGCTATCGGTGGCTTGCCAGCACGCCGCGCGCCCACATTACCAACCAGCGTACGATGGAAGTGTTGCGCGACCTTGGGCGTGATGTCGAGGCCGAGGCTTACATGCACGCGACGCCGCAAGACCTGATGGGCGAGAACATCTTTTGCGAAAGCCTGGCCGGAGAAGAGATTGGACGCCTGAACACCTGGGGCACGCATCCGATGTCAAAGGCCGAGCATCTGTTGTCTTCGCCGACCTTCATGAACGATCTGCCGCAGACATTCATGGAACCCCTGCTGTTCAAGACCGCCTGTTCGCGCGGCGCCCATGCCCGGATGAGCACCCAGTACACCAGCCACACTCAGGACGCGGACGGTGTGACCACCACCTGCCTTGACCGCCTGACCGGCAAGGAGGTGACGATCCGGTCAAAGTATCTGGTCGGGGCTGATGGTGGCAACTCGCTGGTGGCCGAACAAGCGGGCCTGCCGTTCGAGGGCAAGATGGGTGTCGGCGGGTCGATGAACATCCTCTTTCGTGCGGACCTGTCGCGCTATGTCGCGCACCGTCCGTCGGTGCTTTACTGGGTCATGCAGCCCGGTGCGGACGTGGGCGGCATCGGTATGGGTGTCGTGCGCATGGTCCGCCCGTGGAATGAATGGCTGATCATCTGGGGCTATGACATCAACCAGCCCGCCCCGGTGGTGGATGCAGCGTTGGCGACACAGGTGGCGCGGCAGCTGGTCGGTGACCCCGCGCTGGAAATCGACCTGATCAGCGCCAATACCTGGACCGTGAACAACATGCATGCCACCCGGATGTCCGAAGGGCGGGTGTTCATCATGGGTGATGCGGCGCACCGGCATCCGCCGTCGAACGGCCTTGGGTCCAACACCTCGATCCAGGACGGGTTCAACCTGGCGTGGAAGATTGCCGCGGTGATCAAGGGGCAGGCAACGCCCAAACTTCTTGACAGCTATTCCGCCGAACGCGCGCCGATCGCAAAGCAGATCGTGACCCGCGCCAACCAGTCGATCGGCGAGTTTGGCCCGATCTTCGGCGCGCTGGGCATGACCGGCCGCAGCGACCATGCGGCACAGCAGGCCAATATGGACGCCCGCTGCGATGCCACTCCCGCTGCAGAAAAGCAGCGCGCCGCCCTGCGCGAGG
>JANPBI010000079.1:0-15015 GCA_031430315.1 Rhodobacterales bacterium
CAATGACGCGCCCAAGCACGCGGTGGATCCATTCCGGCCAATAGATCGCCTTGAACGCCTCCAGCGTCATGGCAGAGTTCTGCAGTTTGAACTCGGGCGTCGCCTGATACTTGGTGAATTCGGATTGCCAGTCCGCGTCGGACAAGGGCGGGACTATGCCGGTGACGGGCTTCCATTCCGTGATCGACAGACCGCTGTCCGTCAGGCGCGTCAGACCGCCGACGGCGATCATCACCACCACCAGCAGGAACAGCGACACCAGCCAAAGCCGCACACCGCGCCGAGCACCGATCCGCTGTGCACCGATAGCCCCTTTTTTTGCGGTCGCAACTGCGGCGGTTGATCCAACCTCTTCAAAGATACTGCGTTTGGTCGCCATGCTGCCTCCGGTTTTAGCGAAACTAGGCCGTGGGACGGGCGGGTTCAAGTCGCGGCACTTTTTGCCGGGGCGACGGTCATGAAGAATTTCGGTCTTGCAATGTCGTTGCGTTCTCGTCTCGACGCCGGCGCAGCAGTCGCAACACAAACCCCAATGCCACGCCTGCGCCAATCGCCACCGTAAGATCGACGACGACCGTCAGGATCAACGTTATCCCCAGCAGAAATCGGTCGCCCGCCGGCGCAGCCCAATGTTGACGCCATTTTTGGGGCTCCGTCATGTTCCACGCCGTCAAGATCAATAGTCCTGCCAAGGCAGGCATCGCCAGATATCCGGCAAGAGGGGCCCCCGCCATCATGACTAATAGAATCGTCAAGGCATGTACCAACCCCGAAACCGGTGTCTTTCCTCCCGCCCGGACATTCGTGGCCGTCCGTGCTATGGCTCCGGTTGCTGGCAGTCCGCCAAAGAATGCTGAGCCGATGTTCGCGGCACCCTGCGCCAAGAGTTCCGCATTGGGTCTGGAATGCCCCTTGATCATGCGATCCGCCACAGTTGCCGACAGCAAGGACTCAATGCCCGCTAGAAACGCGATAATGATCGCGGACGGCAAAAGCTCCATAATCCGCAGGGCGGTCATCTGCGGAATCTGTGGCATTGGCAGGCGGTCCGGCAAGGCGCCAAATCGCTGGAACAATGTGTCGACAGGCACATGGGTCGCCATGACAAAACCAGACGCCATCGCGACCGCGACGATCAAGCCGGGCAGTCGTGGCGCCATGCGTCGAAACGCCACAATCAGAATCATGGCAGACAGTCCGACAAAGACCGCCCAGCCGTTCAGCGTCTCTCGCGACTGCCAAAGGACCGCAATCTTGCCGGAAAAAGCCGCGGGAAGTGCGGTTGTCGTCAGGCCCAGCAGGTCCTTTAGCTGGCTGGTCGCGATGATGACGCCAATTCCAATGGTGAAACCATTGATCACAGGTTCGGGGACATAGGCCACAAGGTTTCCAGCACGAAAAAAACCCATCGCCAAGAGAATGATCCCGGCCATCAGCGTTGCCAGGATCAAACCATCCAGGCCGTGTGTGGCGATGACCCCGGCGACAACGACGATAAATGCCCCTGTCGGTCCACCGATCTGCACGCGACTGCCCCCGAGCAGCGAGATCAGGAACCCCCCAACAATCGCCGTCACCAGTCCGTGTGCCGGATCCGCACCGGACGCAATCGCAATTGCAATACTGAGGGGGATTGCAACCATTGCCACCGTCACTCCCGCCAGCAGATCCGCCAGAAAAAGTGGGACAGAATAGGTTTGCAGCGTTGTCAGCAACTTGGGTTTCATCGCCAGAACCTAACTTTCCCGCGACAAAGGGACAATCCAGCTTGGTTCGTGAAATGGACGCTCGTCAAGTGACGGCGGGGGGATCGTTGGGCGGTCCGCCCTCTTGCTCCTGCCCTTTCAGCCGCCACGCAATCTGACGCAGCATGCCGTGAAAGGTCTGCACTTCCGCTTGCGTCAGGCCCAGCCGCGCCCACATGTTTCGCAGGTTCTGGCGCATCATCGGGGCCTTGGTTTGCGGAAAAAAGAACCCCGCTGCGGTCAGGCGTTCTTCAAAGTGGTCACCCAGGCGCTGGACCTCTATCCCGCTTGCAAATTCCGTCCGGGCCAGGCCCATGACTTCGGGCGGCACGGTTTCGGTCTGCCGTTGCCATTCATACCCCAAGAGCAGTGCGCATTGCGCCAGGTTCAACGAGGGAAAGTCGGGATTGACCGGCACGGTCACGATGGCTGTCGCCCGGGCGATATCCTCATTCTCCAACCCCGCACGTTCCGGTCCCAAAAGGATACCCACCCGCTTGCCCTCGGCGGACATGGCGCGGGCCAGCGTCATCGCATGCTCCGGCGTCATGACGGGTTTGACCAACTCGCGTGGGCGCGCCGTGGTGGCAAACACATAGTCGCAATCGGCGATTGCGGCTGCAACATCGGGGAAAATCCCCGCATGGTCCAAAAGCCGCCCTGCCCCGCTGGCCATGGCCACCGCCTTGGGGTTTGGCCATCCGTCGCGCGGGCTAACGATGCGCATGTGCTCCAGCCCGAAATTCAGCATCGCGCGCGCCGCCGCACCGATATTCTCGCCCATCTGCGGACGCACGAGGACAAAGACAGGCGGGATCATCGGGGACCTTTGGTCATCACTCGCCGCGTGATAGGCTTTGGCAGGCGCGTTGACAAGGAGACGGGCATGGCCTTCGATCCCGAACTGGCACAGATCTTGCGCGACGACCTTGTGGGCTTGGATGTCGTAGAGAAGAAGATGTTTGGCGGTCTCGCCTTCCTGTGGAACGGCCACATGGTCTGCGGCTTGCACAAGGGCGGCGCGATGTTTCGCGTCGGGGGTGGTCAGATGGCGGCAGCTCTTGCGGTACCGGGTGTCCGCAAGATGATGATGGCGACCCGTCCGATGTCGGGGATGATCGACTGCCCACCCGAGGTTGCCAGCGACGAGGCGCGGCGAGGCGCGCTGATGGCCTTGGCCCTTGCTGCTGTGCGTGATCTGCCGCCCAAGGTAGCCAAGCCCAGGAAAGGCTGATAGAGCCGGGCACCAGTCAGACCAAGGACCCCACCCGCATGGCCGCCGAAGATCGCCCGCAAATCACGCTAATCACTCCGCCGCAGCTGTCGTTGGACAGCTTTCCCGACCTGGTTGCCCGTGTGATGGATGCAACGGAGATTGCCTGCCTGCGCCTGACGCTGGCCAGCAAGGACCAGGACGTGATCGCACGCGCCGCCGACGCGCTGCGTTTTGTGGCTCATGCTCGCGACATCCCCATCGTCATCGACCGTCATGTGTTGCTGGTCGAACGCCATGGCCTGGACGGGGTACATTTGGCCGATGGCGCACGATCGGTGCGCAAGGTCCGCAAAGATCTGGGGGCCGACGCAATCATCGGCACCCATTGCGGCCCGACCCGCCATGAAGGCCTCTCGGCCGGCGAGGCCGGGGCCGACTATGTATCCTTTGGCCCGCTGGCTGCCACAACACTGGGCGATGGCGCGGTGGCGGACCTGGATTTGTTCCAGTGGTGGTCGGAAATGATCGAACTGCCTGTCATTGCCGAAGGGGGCCTGACGCCCGACCTGGTTGCGACCTTTGCCCCTTTTGCCGATTTCTTTGCTGTGGGGGACGAAATCTGGGCACATGACGATCCGGTGCTGGCCCTGGCGCGACTGTTGCAGCCGCTGGGCTAGGCCGCGCGAACGGCAGCTTCGAATTCCTGCCGGATCGTGTCTTCGCAATGTCGGGCCAATGCCTTTCGGTCGGCAAAGTCCCTGACGCGAACGGGGGGATGATAGATAACCTCGACCGATCCCTGCCTTGTGGCGGCAAGCACCTGAACCAGATGACCCGCAAAAGTCATGTCCCCCCACCATCCGTAAAAGCGCGGGTCGCATCCGGCAGGGGGAAGATACCGGACCGTCACCGGCTGGACATGCAGATCAGGCGGCAGGCCATCGTCAAAAAAGGCCGCAAAAAGCGAGGACTTGAAAGGCAGGATGCGGCGCGCGTCCGTGCTGGTGCCTTCGGGGAAAAACATCAACCGATGGCCTTGGCGCAAGCGCCCTTCAAGCTGCTGCTTTTGATCCTTTGCCTCGACCCCGCGCCGCGCAATGAACAGCGTGCCCGTCGCCCGCGCCAGCCAGCCGATGCCTGCCCAGCCATGCACCTCCGACTTGGCGACGAAATAGACGCGGGCCCTTGCGTTCAGCGCAAAGATGTCCAGCCAACTGCCGTGGTTGGCCACCATCGCCCCCGGCCCGGTCATGGGCTGCCCGCGCCGAACATGCCGCATGCCAAGGATCGGAAAGGTCAGGCGACATACGGCTTGGGTGACCCAAGGCGTGATCGGCCGGCGTGGTGAAAACAACGGGGCCTCAACCAGCCGCAGCACCAGCAAAACGGCCAGCCCGCCATAAGTGATGCCCCCAAGGATCAGCCCGCGCAGTCCGGCGCGCAGGACGCCGCCCGGACCGATGGGGGGGGTGTCCATATCCTTGGCCTGCCAGTCCGTCATCCCGGCCCCGCGTTGCGCCGGACATAGAAATCGCGGTGTCGCGCGCTCATCCTTGTGGTGTCCATGAGCAGGCAAACATCGATCGTATTGAACGCCCGATCGATCCAGGCACCGTCCCCCACCACGCCACCAAGCCGCAGATAGGCCTTGATCAGTGCGGGCATCGCAGCCATCGCGACCTTGCGATCCAGCGCCGCTTGCGGGACCAAGTCCATCGGCTGCCTTGCGGCCCCCTGCGCCCGGACCCGCATCTCGGGCGGGGCCAGATGGTAGTGGTGAAGATAGGACAGGGGCTGGTCCAGCGGTGCGGGGTCGGTGCCATGGAAACTGGCCACCCCGAACATCACGTCGATGCGGCGTTCCAGCACATAATCGGCCAGCCCATTCCACAATCGGTGCATCGCGATACCGCCCCGGTAGTCGGGATGCACGCAAGACCGGCCCAGTTCGACCAGTCTGCGTCCAGACCGCAAAAGCGGTGTCAGGTCATATTCCCCGTCCGAGTAAAACCGCCCGACCCGCCCCAATCGATCCAAGGGCAGCAAGCGATAGGCCCCCACAACATGGTCCAGCCCGTCAGGGTCCCGTTGCGGATCGACGAGCACCAAATGGTCAACATGGTCGTCGAATTCGTCGCGCTCCAGTCCGGCAGCGTGATCGACCATGGGACCTGCAGCCCCAAGCTCTGTGACGAACACCGCATAGCGCAGCCGCTGCGCTGCGATCAGGTCGCGGTCATCGCAGGCCAGCCGAACCTGCAGGGGGACGTCATCCGTGGTCATGCGCACGTTCGGGCCATTATGTCGCAAGGTGGGTTGAAAACGGTCATATTGCAACATGCCCTTGATCCTGTGGCCAATGTTTTGCTGCCAAGGATTGAAATCTGCTGACGCTGTTGCACCTTATGCGTGCGGCAGACTGTAATCCGTAACCAGTGGAACATGTTGCGTATCGATAACCACCTTGCCCTGATGTTCAAAATTGACCGTGACCTTTCCACCGATATTCGATTGGACCTGCCCGAGCCCCCAGTCTAGTCGGGCCGGATTTCTGACGATCATTCCGGGTTCAAGGACGCTGTTCATCACACCTGCTTTAAACGGAGACATACATGACTAACGCCCCGGACCTTGCTGCCTTGATCGGGTCGCGGATCTGCCATGACCTTATCAGCCCGATCGGCGCCATCGGCAATGGGGTGGAATTGCTGATGATGGATGGTTCGGTCAACAGTCCCGAAATGGTGCTGATCTCTGAAAGCGTGGCCCAGGCCAACGCCCGAATCCGGTTTTTTCGTATTGCTTTCGGAGCGGCCGACTTACGTGATCAACGTGTCGCTCGCACCGAAGTGCAATCAATCCTGGCGGACCAGACACGTGGAGGTCGCCTAAGCATCGGATGGACAAGTCCATCCGACCTACCCCGGATTGACGTGAAGCTAACGTTCCTGATGCTCATGTGTCTGGAGAATGCGCTGCCCTTTGGCGGGCATATCGCCGTGACCCAAGACGACGGGCGCTGGTTCATCGGGGCCGAAGCGGACCGCATCAAGCACGACGCCTCCCTGTGGGGTTACCTAGAAGACCCCTCGCACGCCATCGAGGCAACACCCGGACGGGTCCATTTCGCACTGGTTCCGGGGGAACTGGCGCGCAGCGGTCGCAGCCTGTCCGTCCGGTTCTCCGAAAGGCGGATCGACCTCAGCTATTAGAATCAGGGCCGGATCGTCCCGTCCCCAGTCACAAGATACTTGAAGCTGGTCAGTTGCTCTGCACCGACGGGTCCGCGTGCATGCATCTTGCCCGTAGCTATGCCGATCTCCGCCCCCATTCCGAACTCGCCGCCATCGGCGAACTGAGTACTGGCGTTGCGCATCAGGATCGCGGAATCCAGCCGCTCGAAGAACCGTGCCGCGGTCGCATCGTTTTCGGTCAGGATGCTTTCGGTGTGGTTTGACCCATAGCGGCGGATATGGGCGATGGCCTCATCGACGCCGTCCACCAGCTTGGCCGCGATGATCATGTCGAGGAATTCGTGGCCGAAGTCTTCAGGCTTTGCCTTAACCGTGCCGGGCACCTTCAACAGCTCCCCCTCGGTACGGACCTCGACGCCTGCCTTGATCAAATCCTCAATCAGCACCACACCATGCTTAGTGTAGAACTGCCAGTCGATCAGCAGGCATTCCGCCGAGCCACACACGCCCGTGCGTCGGGTCTTGGCGTTGATCACCACGCGACGCGCCTTTTCCAGATCGGCGTCGCGGTCGGCATAGACGTGGCAGATACCCTCAAGATGCGCAAAGACCGGCACCCGCGCCTCGGCCTGCACCAGACCCACCAGCCCCTTGCCACCGCGTGGGACGATCACGTCGATGTACTGCGTCGCCCGCAGCATGGCCGAAACCATGTCGCGGTCGCGTGTCGGGATCAGCTGGATCGCAGCCTCGGGCAGGCGCGCCTCACGCAGGCCTGCCACCATGCAGTCATGCAGGACGGTCGAGGTTTCAAAGCTTTCCGACCCGCCGCGCAGGATCACCGCATTGCCGGCCTTGAGGCACAGCGCGCCTGCATCCGCCGTCACGTTGGGACGGGATTCATAGATCACGCCGACAACACCCAGCGGGGTCGCCACGCGCTGGATATGCAGCCCGTTCGGGCGGTCCCATTCGGCAAGAACGCGTCCCACCGGATCGGGGGCCTCTGCGACGGTGCGCAGGCCGTCGACAATGCCGCGAATGCGGTGTTCGTTCAGCATCAAGCGGTCGATCATCGCGGGGCTCAGGCCCTTGGCCTCAGCCACATCCATGTCGATGATGTTGGCGTCGAGGATCTCCTGCCTGCGTTCCCAGACGAAGTGCGCGGCGGAAATGAGGGCGGCATATTTCCGCTCCGACCCGGCATAGGCCAGCTCGGCGGCAGCCGCGCGCGCCTTGGTGCCGATCTCGGTCATCAGGTCTGTGATCTGCCCGTCCAACACTGCTCTCCTCAAAATCCTTCGACGGATTTTGCAAGTTTCCTCGAAGAAACTTGGTCTAGATTACCATATCGTCGCGATGCACCAAAGCCGCCCGGCCTTGATACCCCAAAATCCCGGCAATGTCGCCGGACCGCCGTCCTGCGATCGCCTTGGCCTCTTCAGCCGTATAGCGCACCAGACCCTTGCCCAGAACTGCGCCTTCGGGCGACAGGATCGCCACCGGCTCGCCGCGACCGAAGGTTCCCGTGACCGCCGTGACGCCCGCAGGCAATAAGGATTTCCCGGCGCGCAAGGCTGTCACTGCCCCAGCATCCAACCGCAATTCACCCTTTGGTTTCATCGCCGAAATCCAGCGCTTCCGCGCAGCTTGCGGGTCGCCTTGCGGCAGGAACCAGGTCCGCGCGGCACCGTCCGCCAGCGCCTGAAGGGGGCGCAACACTGACCCTTCCATGATCGCCATGGCGCATCCACCGGCCACGGCCGTCTTGGCAGCGATCAGCTTGGTTTTCATGCCGCCCTTGGATAGCCCCGAAATCGCGTCCCCCGCCATCGCCTCAATCTCAGGCGTGATCGCCTCGATCAGATCGAACCGGCGGGCCGTCGCATCTTCCTTGGGGTTGGCCGAATAAAAGCCGTCCACGTCCGACAAGAGCACCAACTGATCCGCCCCCGCCGTCACCGCGATTTGCGCCGCCAGCCGGTCATTGTCGCCAAACCGGATCTCATCCGTGGCCACCGTATCGTTCTCGTTGACAATTGGCACCACGCCCAGACCCAACAAGGTCTCCATCGTCGCGCGGGAATTGAGATACCGCCGCCGGTCGGTCGTATCCTCCAGCGTGACCAGAATCTGCCCCGTCGTGATGCCATGGGGTGCAAGAACCTCTTCATAGGCCCTCGCCAGCCGGATTTGACCGACCGCCGCCGCCGCCTGGGATTGCTCCAGCGTCAGAATTCCGTCGCCCAACCCCAACACCTTGCGCCCCAAGGCAATCGAACCTGACGACACCAGCACCACATCAGTCCCCCGCGCCTTCGCCGCCACGACGTCCAGCGCCAGCGCCGCCAGCCAGTCCTGCCGCAGGCCCAGTTTGCGATCAACCAGCAACGCCGAGCCGATCTTGACGACCAGCCGCTTGGCCTTGGTGATATCGGGTGCCGTCACGGTCAGGGTTGCCACGGCCCATCCACTACCACCGGTGTTTCGCCGAGAATCTGCGCCCGCAGCGCCCGCAGCGTGTCCTGCAACCCCTGCCCCGACACGCCGGAGATAACATGCACCGGCCCGCCGCTGGTTTTCTCCAGCGCCTTGCGCCGGGTTGTGATCGTCTTGGCATCGAGCGCATCACACTTGTTCAGCGCCACGATCCGCGCCTTGTCGCCAAGGATGTCGGAATAGGCCTCCAGCTCGGTCACGATGGTCTTGTAATCCTTGGTGATCGTGCTGGAGGTGCCATCGACCAGATGCAGCAAGACCTTGCAGCGTTCGACATGGGCGAGGAACTGGATGCCGAGACCCCGACCCTCATGTGCACCTTCGATCAGGCCGGGGATGTCGGCCATCACGAATTCTGCCCCATCAATACCGACCACGCCCAGGTTCGGGACCAGCGTCGTAAAGGGGTAATCTGCGATCTTGGGTCGGGCGTTGGAGACGGCCGCAAGGAACGTGGACTTGCCCGCATTGGGCAGGCCCACCAGCCCCGCATCGGCAATGAGCTTCAGCCGCAGCCAGATCGTGCGCTCCACGCCTTCTTGCCCCGGATTGGCGCGGGCAGGGGCGCGGTTGGTCGACGATTTGAACCGCAGGTTCCCCCAGCCGCCATTGCCGCCATGGGCAAGTTCGACCTTGTCGCCGGGGTGCACGAGGTCCGCCAGAACCGTCTCCTCATCCTCGTCAAGGATTTCGGTCCCCAGCGGCACCTTCATGATGATGTCATCGCCCGACTTGCCGGTGCGCTGCGCGCCCATTCCGGGCTGGCCCGACTTGGCGAAGAAATGCTGCTGATAGCGATAGTCGATCAAGGTGTTCAGCCCTTCGACCGCCACCGCCCAGACCGACCCGCCATTGCCGCCGTCGCCGCCGTCGGGGCCACCAAATTCCACGAACTTTTCGCGCCGGAACGACACGCAACCGGCCCCGCCGCCGCCAGAGCGAATGTAGACGCGTGCAAGGTCAAGGAATTTCATAGGGGGCAGACTTTCAGGGACAGGGTCGGTCCTTGCGATACAGGAACACGTCCGGTACCTCAAGCGACGACGACAGAGGGGTGTCCTCGGTCGAGAGGTTGAATTGATCGTTATATTTCAGTTATTTAACATGTCCTGTTTAACCCATTGAAAAGGCATACTTGCATTTGAGCGCACATCCTCAGCGCTGACCAGCGGCCTCAAGTGCTTTCGCCAATCGCGCACCAGCGCTTTTTCGTCAGCCGCATTGCCTGAAATTCCACTTCGCGGTCGAAGTATCTGCTGTAGCGCATCATGGGCGCCTCATTCTGAAATCCCAGCTTGGCCAAAACACCTGCTGAACGGGCGTTGGCTATCAGATACCCTGATAAAAGATCATCGTTCGTAGCGGCAAACCAGTCTGCGACAACGACACTCCCCGCTTCGGTCATAAAGCCCCTGCCCCAGGCATCTGTCCTCAACCAATACCCCAACTCGTTTCCATCGGGACCACGCTCAACAGCAATCACGCCAACAGGATCGCTCGCGATGATCACAAATGTTCCAGGCATAACAGTCGCGGTTGCTAGCCATGCCTTCGCATCCGACACCCCATAAGGTCGCGGCGGCGAGGTAAGCATTTGGTGTACCTCGGGCCGCGCGATTTCCCGCGCGATCCACACGGCGTCGTCGTCCTGTGGCGTTCGCAGCGTCAATCGCGCTGTGTGCACCGCGCGGGGCAGCATTGTCCCTAGTCCAGTTTGCGCAGGTAGGTCCAGGTCTGGACCCGAGACCCGCGCGCCACGGAATAGGTTTCGGCGTCGCCCAGATACTGGAACCCAGCATTGGTCAACACGCGTGCCGATCCGGGATTGTCCTGAAACACCTCGGCAAAGATCGTGCGGTTGGCCAGGGGGTTGGCGTCGACCAATGCGCGCACGGCCTCCGACGCGATGCCGGTGTTCCAAAAGGCGGGGGCGACCCAATAGCCGACTTCGGACTGCCCTTGATCGACGGGTTTCAAGCTGATCACGCCCAGAACCTCAGACAAACCAGTGCCTGCGCCGTCCATCACCCAGATGGCCCCCTTCGTTTCGCATTTCATGGCGCGTTCGATGAATGTCTCCACCGCGCCGGGCGGCAAGGGATGTGGGATCGACCGCGTTGCCTCGGCCACGCGCCGGTCACCGGCAAACATCGCGCACAACCCCGCATCCGACTTGCGCATCGGACGCAGCACAAAGCGACCTGCGGCAATGTCGCCCGGATTGGGCGATGCGATCACGTCGAGTACCATCATTCTTCTCCCGCAGGATGAGTCCGCGCTGGCCCGTTCCAACGAAACGTCATCTAGGTCTGCATCAGCACTAGGTATCCCTTATCCCGACATCTCTGGCGGAAATAGGACGCGAGGATGCAACGGTTGCGACCTTTCCGGCCGGCCGCCCCAAAAGCCAAGGGGACCGGCCTTTCAGCCGATCCCCCATTTACAATCTGATTGTAAAGGTTCGGCTTATTCGGCCGCTTTCACCATCGGCAGAACAGAAATGAAGGTGCGACCCTTCAGACCCTTCTTGAAAGTCACGTGACCCTCGGCGGTGGCGAAAATGGTGTGATCCACACCCATGCCGACGCCTGTGCCCGGGAACCATTTCGTGCCGCGCTGGCGGACGATGATATTGCCGGGGATGGCAGCCTGTCCGCCCGACAGCTTTACGCCAAGGCGACGGCCTGCGCTGTCGCGGCCGTTGCGGGACGAGCCGCCTGCTTTTTTGTGTGCCATCTGGGATTACTCCGCGACTGCGGCGGCTTTGGCCGCGCGTTTCGGTTTTGCCGCAGCCACCGGGGCTTCGACTTTGGCGACGCCAACCTCATGTGCTGTACGGCGCGCATCGGCGGTGCCGGTTGCGGCAGCGACGCCCGATGTCTCGGCGCCCTTGGCCAGGACCTCGGTCACGCGTACCAGCGTCAACTGCTGGCGGTGGCCTTTGGTGCGCTGGCTGGAATGCTTGCGGCGGCGTTTGACGAAGTGGATGACCTTTTCGCCCTTGATCTGGTCAATCACTTCGGCCTGCACAGCGGCACCTTTGACAAAGGGTACGCCGACAACAACCGTCTCGCCGCCCACCATCAGGATATCGTTGAACTGGATCTTGTCTCCAGCATTGGCGGCCAGCTTTTCAATGCGCAGAACGTCACCCGCCTGCACCTTGTACTGCTTGCCACCGGTCTTGAGGACCGCATACATGGGTCGTTTCCTTTTTTGCTCCGCGCCCTGTGGCCCCTGTTGCCAGGTGTTTTCGGGTTTCCCCGCCTCGGACAGCGCGCCCTTTTCGGGCGACATTAATAACCGATCCGGCGGGACTCGCATCTCGCCGGATGGCGCGCTTATGCGGGCGACGGGCCAAGCTGTCAAGGCGCAAAGGACTTGCGCCGCCCTAGGGGGATCAGATGTCCTGACCTTGCATCTGGCGAGCCGCCGCCTGCCCAAGATCGCGCGAGATTCTGCGGAAAACCTGATCAAAGGCAGCGAAAACCGCGGCATTCAGGCGTTGACCCGACGCCGATTCCGAAAAGGCGATATAGGCCTCCAGATCCGTGTCGGCCAACGGCTCGTAGGCGAGCGTCAGAAAGGACATCAGCCATTTCTCGCTATCCGCGCGAACCTGCGGTTCCTGCGCCCATACATCCGCGAGCATCTGATCCTCGGTCAGGTCGTTGTCAAAGGCCCCTTCGTCCGCCATGCCCTGGTAAAAGGAAAGGTTCGACGACATCGCCCCCGCCACGTTCATTTCGATCAGGTCATTCACCTCGGCAAACCGTTTCAAGAGATCCATCCGGGGATCGCGGTCTTCGGTCATCTGTGCTGCGCCCAGTTCAGCCGCCTCTTTCGCGGCATCGTCCAGCATGGCGCGGCGGGCCTCGATTTCCAGCATCACGATCTGTTGCCCCTGATCGGACGAAAAGAACGCCTCGATATCGCCCAGGACCGCAGGATCGCTGGCAAACTGCTGCAAAAGCACGTCCTCGATCTGCGCTTGCATCCGGGAGACATCGTAAATGCGCCCAAGGTCTCCTTGCCAGCCTGCCCCGGCATCGCCGCCGAACATGTCCGCCTCAAGCGAGGCACCGTAGTCAAGGCCTTCCATCCGCATGACATCCAGCATCTCGCCGATTCGCATGGTCCGGACCAGCTGGGTGACACGCTCTTGCCCGACGGCCATGTCGGGCGCGGTGGTTTCGGGCGTGATGGTCTGGGCCGAGGCGCGCCCGCTTGGCATCGCCAAGGCAATCGCAGCAGCAAAACCGAGGCCAAAAAGAAAATGGGACATCTGGATACCCTGCAACGCTTCGCACATCCGAGTTAGTTTGTTCCTTTGGTTTTGCCAAGCGCGGGACGGGCACGCTTGCGTGAAGCGATGACAAGGGGTGGACGGGTTGCCACTTGCAAGCTGCATGGGACCCCGCTAAACCCCGCCCCGAAGACGACCCCGAAGCGCGGAGAGGTGGCAGAGTGGTCGAATGCGGCGGTCTCGAAAACCGTTGTCGGTTTGCGCCGACCCAGGGTTCGAATCCCTGTCTCTCCGCCACTTGGCCTTGAAATCATTGGATTTAATTAGATCTTTGGTTTTATACCCTACAAAAAACCCCACAAAGAAAAAACGCTTGGCTTGTGACGTGTGCCAGAATCTTTATTCTTGCCATTTATGATGCGTGGGCTTGTCTAGCGGTTCCTAGGCTTCGCTCCGCAAAGAATAGCGCCCCCCCCCTGTCAGAAATCGCCCAGCGCCTTTGCGGTTAGTCGAGCCAGCGCCACAAGTTCTGCAAGGTCCCGGCGGATCCCTGCAGATGACCTTGAATTGTTGCCGTGACGCCAGCGGCCATTGGCAGGCCCAGAAGGTGCGCCCCCTCTTGCCCCGTGCATCCGGCAGACCGTCCAGCCTTTCACAGCGGGGGCCTTGCAGCGGCAACAGGTTGTCTTGGCCGTGGCCGTGCATCGTTGGGCGTCTGCAAGGTGCTGGGCGGGGCGCATGGGGTTGTCGGTCGATTTCACTTCCTACCCCCTCCCCCCGGTCGCAACGCCAACACCATGGCGAATTGCTGGTGCGGATCTTTGTTCGGCGGGATCGGCGAATATCTGATCATTTCTTTCTGACCTTTGTCTGTCCCACCGGGCGCATCCGGTCAAAAACAACATGAAAGATAAAGGCATAGGCCATGTAAAACAGCGTAAGGCCTAGATTGACCAGAAGCGCATCGGCAAGGGTAACGCCAGCCAGCCACTTCACCAGCGGACAGGTCACCGCCAGAGCCGAGACTTCTAGCGAAAGGGCATGAAACAGCCGCCCCCGCGTGCGCCTGTCGCTGGCCACCCGTCCGGTGCGCTGCCAGTCCACCCAGTCGAACACAGTGTTGTGCAGCGGTGCCCAGACCAACACTGCAACCGACAGCGCGACCAGAATTTGAACCGACTCGCCAGTCCCCGCCCCGAAAACCATCGCATAAGCAGGGGTGGCCAAAATCAGCCCGCCCGCCTCGTACGCCAAAGTCTGGAGAACCCGCTCCCTTCCTGTCCGCAGTGTCATCGCGGGAATCACCTCGTTTCAAATCCGCACAACCCGTAGCTGCAATTCCCCAAAGATCCTGCATTTTGACGGCAAGCTCATCTGAAGTGAGGACAGCGAAATCAGTGATCTACTTGGAAAATGTGGGTCTTGTATCGTTGTCTCTGACGAAACCACCTAAAGAGGAACAAATAGCTACTACAACTATAGTCGGACCACTGGCCTATCTACCTACAAATTATTCAGAACGCGTTTGTTAACGGTCCGACTTAGGGGCATTAGGTAAACGGCCGCAGTCGATCTAGAGCGGTCGTTCCGGATTAACAGGTATACTCAAGTTACGCCAAGTTTTGAAAAACTCAAGGCATCTTCATAGGGGGCGCTTTGGGCCTTTTGCGGAGTTGGCATCAGTTTCATTTGATAGCCGGCACCCATGCGCGACCGCCCCCACTATCGCCTGACCGCCTGCGTTCACCGTGACATGTTCCACCGTGACCTTTTGCTGACCGCTTGTCCGGTATCGTTTCAGGGCTTCCATCTGCATGGCGTAGGTGCGGGCCAGCTTGTTTAACGCCCGTTCGGCGGCGTCCTGTTGCGGGATGGTCTCGACATGGTTCAGCCGCCTTGCCAACATCATGGTTGCGGCATGGATTGCGCCCATCTGGGCGGCAAGCATGGCCTCCAGGCCATCACGGGGGTTGACCGACCGGACCACCGCCATCACGAAATTTGAAGCGCCACTATCCACGCTGCACTTGTGCGACCCAAGGCAGGCGATTTGCCTGACCAGACCGTGGTGTAAGTCCCTATCGGTGGTTCCCATGTCTGCCATCTGCAACAGCG
>JANPBI010000080.1:0-9567 GCA_031430315.1 Rhodobacterales bacterium
ACTCATGGATGGTGCGTCCAATCGCCATCACCTCGCCGACTGATTTCATCGCGGTGGTCAGGTTCGGTTCCGACCCCGGGAATTTCTCGAACGCAAAGCGGGGGATTTTGGTGACGACGTAATCGATGGAGGGCTCGAACGACGCCGGGGTGACCTTGGTGATGTCGTTGTCGAGCTCGTCCAGGGTATAGCCGACGGCCAGTTTCGCGGCGATCTTGGCGATGGGGAAGCCGGTGGCTTTGGACGCAAGTGCGGAACTCCGCGACACGCGGGGGTTCATCTCGATCACGACCATGCGGCCATCGGCGGGGTTGATCGCCCATTGCACGTTCGACCCGCCGGTTTCGACCCCGATCTCGCGCAGCACGGCGATGGAGCCGTTACGCATGATCTGGTATTCCTTGTCGGTCAGCGTCAGGGCTGGGGCGACGGTGATGCTGTCGCCGGTATGCACGCCCATGGGGTCCACGTTTTCGATGGCGCAGACGATGATGGCGTTGTCGGCGGTGTCGCGCACGACTTCCATCTCGAACTCCTTCCAGCCGAGCAGGGATTCGTCGACGAGGACCTGCGCGACGGGCGATGCCTCCAGCCCTGAACGGACAATGGCCTCATAGTCGTCGCGGTTGTAGGCGACGCCGCCGCCGGTGCCGCCGAGGGTGAAGGCCGGGCGGATGATGGCGGGCAGGCCCACATATTCGATTGCCTCGACGGCTTCGCGCACCCCGGCGGCGATGTCGTATTTGCCGGTCGGCAGCTTGGGGGCGGCGATGATCGTAGCCTTGGGGTTTTCAAGGCCGATCCGGTCCATCGCCTCGCGGAACAGCTTGCGATCTTCGGCCATTTCAATGGCTTCACGCTTGGCCCCGATCAGTTCGACGCTGAATTTCTCCAAGACACCCATGTCGGCCAAGGCGAGGGAGGTGTTGAGGCCGGTCTGCCCGCCCATGGTGGGCAACAACGCGTCGGGGCGTTCCTTTTCGATGATCTTGGCGACAACCTCGGGCGTGATCGGCTCAATATAGGTGGCATCGGCCAGACCGGGGTCGGTCATGATCGTGGCGGGGTTGGAGTTGACCAGGATGACCCGGTAGCCTTCTTCGCGCAGCGCCTTGCAGGCCTGTGCGCCGGAGTAGTCGAATTCGCAGGCCTGGCCGATGACGATGGGCCCGGCGCCGATGATCATGATCGACTTGATATCGGTCCGCTTTGGCATGTCAGCCCCCACCTATAGCGCAAAACTTCGCGGGTTATAGCGATGGGGGGCGGGGGTGCAAGGGGCGATGTGGGGGGTGGGGAGGGGGGCCGACGCAGGTTTATCGTTCCATCGCTTTTTCGATCTCGGCCATGGTTTCCGCAGGAAGCGGTCCATGCGACAGCGCTCCGGCCAGATCGGCCACCTGCGCCTCGGTCCGAAAGCCCGGGATGGGAAGCGTCGCGGAGCTCTTGGCCCAAAGCCAGCCAATCGCGCCTTGGGCAAGGCTGCGGCCACCGACCCTGAGCAAGTCTTGGACCGCCGCGAGCCGTGAGAGGTAGGCGGGCGCGATCTCGCCGCCCTGAAACCAGTGCAGCCAGCCTAAAGACTGGGCGCGGATGTCGTCGGATGCAAAGCGGCTGTTGGTGTCGTAGCGCCCGCCAAGCAGTCCCATGGCCAGTGGCGAGCGAATGATGGCAAGCCGCCCCTGTGCCTCGGTCGCGTTCAACGTGAGTAAGTTCGGGTCGAAGACGTTGGAGGCAAGCTGGACCGCGCGGAAATGCGGGCGGTCGGGCAACGCTGCCGCGCGGTTGGGATCATCGGTGCTCCAGCCCCACGCACCCAAGCGTCCGCTGTCGATCCAGCGATCGAGGCGGTCAAACACAGCCTCTGCGCGATCCAATGCGGCCTCGCCAATGTGCAGATGCACGATGTCGATACGGTCACGGCGAAGCCTGTAAAGCGATGCCTCAAGCCCGGTCTCGACAAGTGCGGGTGAGAGTTCCACCCCGGTCATGCGCCGTTCGCTGCGGTCGATTCCGTAGCCAACCTTCGTGCCGATCAGCACGTCGGGTCGGTCGGCCAAAGCGCGGCCGAGTACTGTTTCAGAGTGGCCGCAGCCATAGGTCTGTGCGGTGTCGAAAAACCGGATGCCTCGCTCAACCGCAAGGTGGATGGCGCGGATCGATTGCCGGTCGTCGACAGCACCCCAGCCGACCGGGATGCTGTCGGACGTGAAGGGACCGCCGATCGCCCAACAGCCAAGGCCAAGGGCCGGAATGTCTGTGTTGATCCAGATTTTACGGGTCAGCATTGGCGTCCTCCTGTGGTGCGCAATAGATACGGATCTTCATGTCGACATAAGCCTGGCAAGCCCGAATTTCGGCGGCCCGCTCTTTCAGTCGAGTGCGGTGGCGCGTCAGGATTTCAAGTCGCTCTTTGCGAACTGTGGTTGCTTCGGGGTCGGTGGCAAAGACAAGGCGGGCAAAGCGGCGCATGTCCTGCATCGGCATTCCGGTTGCTCGAAGACGTTCGAGTATCCGCAGCCACTCAACGGCATTGCCGTCAAAGCGTCGCCAACCGCGTGCGTCGCGTGGCAAGGGCGGTAGCATGGCGGAACGTTCGTAGTAGCGGATGGTGTCGATGCTGAGGCCGGTCTGGCTGGCCGCTTCGGCGATGTTCATGGGCGATTCTCTTGTGCTGCTCGCGTTCATGGCATGCTGGAGCCGCTCCAGATCAAGGGGGAAAATGACAAAGGGCCGGGGGTGACCCGGCCCTTTGCAACGTTGGTATGATCGTAAGCCTAGCCCGTCTCGCCCACTGCCTTTTCGGCGGCCGCAATCACCGCCTTGCGGGCGGCGATCTTCTGGCCGGTGGGCGGGCCTTCGAAGCGGCGGTTTTCGACGGCGAACCAGAGGATCAGCGCAAGTGCGATGAAGCCGAGGACAATCCACAGTACTTTGTCATTCGGGAACTGGACGGCGGCGAAGAAGATGATCCCCATCCCCACCAGCGCGAGGACGCAGACAAGTTTGAAGATGCCGGCGGGCATCGCCCAAGGTCCTGGTGTCGGCCATTTCGCGGTGCCGTAGGCCATCATCCCGGCCATAATCGGGATGATGAACGACAGGAACAGGAACACGAGGGTCGAGTTCACCACCATGAAGTAGAGCGAGAAGTCCGCACCGCCTGCAACCGGGATCAGGCTGACCGCGACGACGTAAAGGATGCTCATGATGGTTGCCGCCCAGATCGCGTTGACCGGGGTACGGTAGCGCGGGCTGACGGTCGCAAGCGCCTTGGACCCGACCGGCATGCCGTCATCGCGCGAGAACGCAAAGAGCATCCGGCTGGCGGAGGTGACGGTGGCAAGCCCGCATAGAAACTGTGTCACAAAAATACCGATGTAGATCGCATCCTTGAGCGTCTCGGGCAAGATGGCATTCATCGTTTCGAAGAACACGAGGAAGCCCTGGGTCGCGCCAACCGTCATGTCTGGTATGGCAAGGATGATCGCGCAGATCATGACCCAGCCGATCAGCGAGGACCACAGGACCGCCGAAACGATGCCCCTTGGCACCGACATCGCGGCACCCTTGGTCTCCTCGGCGGTATGGGCCGAGGCATCGTAGCCGGTGATCGTGTAGAGCGGCAGCAAGAGGCCAAGGATGAAGACGTAGAACATAGACGCGCCGTTTCCGGCGGCGTTCGTCTCGCTCACCGAAGGATCGGCAAAGACGTTTCCGCCCGCTGCGCCATAGTTGTTGGTGAAGGTCCAGAGCCGCGAAAAGTCCAGCGCCGGGGCGTAGTAGAGGCACGCCACAATGAGGATGGCCGTGGTCGCGAAGATGATATAGCCCGAGATATCGGTCAGGAACGTCGTGACCTTGATGCCGACGTGGTTGAAAATGGCCTGAATGACCGTGATGATGGCCACGAAGATAACGATCGAGGTCGGGTCTGTCCCCATTTCGAACAGACGGGCCCCGAAGGTCGCCTGAAAGAAGAAGGCCGTGCCGATATTGATGGCCCCGAGAACGGTCAGCAGGCCCAGCAGGTTCAACCAGGCGGTCAGCCAGCCCCAGAACCGGTTCCCGAGGATCGACGCCCAGTGATAAAGCCCGCCCGCAGTCGGGAAGGCGGATGCAATCTGTGCCATGGCCAGCGCGAACATGCCCGAGATCAGGCACCCCACGATCCAGCCGATGCCACCGCCAGCGCCGCCGACCGAACCGACCGACTGTCCGAACGAGTTGATGCCGCCGCTCAGGATGCAGATGATCGAGAACGAGATGGCGAAGTTGGAAAATTTCGACATGGAGCGCGACAGTTCCTGCGCATATCCCATGCCATGGAGAACTTTTACGTCCTCGTGTTTTTCCTTGTCGGTATAGTCTGACATTGACGTCCCCTTCCTGTTGGTTCCCTGGGCCCCAGTGCCCAAGCGGGCGGGTTGACCCGCCTCATGCGCGACACTCAGCACGGAAAGTTTCAGTCCGGCAAGCATTGAAACGATCCGTACAGGATTTCTGATGGCTTTTGTGACTGCGGATGTCGGAAAATTGGGCAATGGGGGGCGGGTTTGCGGTGGCGGGAGGGGGCCCTTCGGCGTATTTGACCTTTGGCGAGGCAAGGGGGCGATGCGGCTGTGATCCTGGTCGAACATGGACCCGACGGGGCCCCTGCGCTCTTTGAGGGCGCGGACCGGGTCATCGAAGCCTGGAAGGCCGCCGATGTCGCCCCGGCGCTGGCACGGGCCGAGGCGGCGCGGACGGCAGGGTGCTGGCTTGCGGGCTATGTGGGCTATGAGACCGGGTACGCGCTCGAGCCCCGGCTGACAGGGTTGATGCCGGACGGGCGGGGCGGGCCGCTGCTGGCATTGGGAGTGTACGGCGGGCTGGCATCGGCGGACGGCGTGCTTGCGCGCGCGGCTGCGGAGGGTCTGGGCACGGCGATGACCGCGCCGGAACCCTTGGTCGGACGGGACGACTATGATGCGGCGATGGCGCGGGTGCTCGGTTACATTGCGGCGGGCGATTGTTATCAGGTGAACCTGACCTTTCCGATGACCGCGCGGTTGATCCGGGGGACGCCGCTGGGCCTTTATGGCGCGTTCCGGCGGACCGGGCCGGTCGGGCATGGGGCTTTCGTCGACCTGGGTGTCGGGCCAGTGTTGGTGTCGCGCAGCCCGGAGTTGTTCTTTCAGCTGGAGGCCGGAGGGCGCATCGTCACGCGGCCGATGAAGGGGACCGCCCCGCGCGATCCGGACCCCGCACGAGATGCGGCGATTGCGGCGGCGTTGCAGGCGAGCGAGAAGGACCGGGCCGAGAACCTGATGATCGTGGACTTGCTGCGCAACGATATCAGCCGGTTGGCCCGCGTTGGGTCGGTCAAGGTGCCCGCGCTCTTTGCGATGGAGAAGTATTCGACAGTGCACCAGATGACCTCGACCATCGAGGGGGTGCTGGCAGAACCGGCGACGTTGCCTGCGCTGATGGCGGCACTCTCCCCCTGCGGATCCGTGACGGGGGCGCCGAAAATCCGTGCCATGGAGATCATCCGCGAGGTGGAGCCGCATCCCCGCGGGGTCTATTGCGGGGCAATAGGCTGGATGTCCCCGGATGGGCGCGCGGATTTCTCGGTGGCGATCCGCACGTTGTCAGTATCGGGGCAGGATATCGTGATGAATGTGGGCGGTGGGGTGGTGCATGGATCGACCGCCGCCGGGGAATGGGAGGAGGCGTTGTGGAAAGCGCGCTTCGTGAAGGCGGCCGTCAGGCAGGGTTGAAGCTGATCGAGACGATGCTTTGGGATGGGGTGGCGTTCCCCCGGCTGCCGCTACATCTGGCACGGTTGGCGCAAGGGTCCGGGGCGTTGGGCTGGGACGTGCCGCTGGCGCGGGTGCGGGTGGCGCTGGCTGGGCTGGGGGAGGCACCGCTGCGAGTGCGGCTGACGCTGGATGCGGGCGGTCGGGTGGAGGTCGGGACGAGACCGCTGCCACCGGCCAAGACGGAATGGCGGCTGGGGTTGGCGCGGGAGCGGCTGGCGTCGGGTGATCCTTGGCTTGGGGTCAAGTCGACAAACCGGGCGGTCTATGATGCGGCGCGCGCAGGCTTGGCCGAGGGTTTGGACGAAGTCATTTTCTTCAACGAACGCGGCGAGGTTTGTGACGGCACCATCACCACGGTCTTTTTTGACCGTGGGCAGGGGATGCGGACGCCACCCTTGTCCAGCGGGCTGCTGCCTGGGGTGCTGCGTGCGGAACTGGCCTGGCGGGAAGAGGTGCTGATGGCCGAGGATATACCGCGGGTGCGCCTGTGGGTAGGCAATGCGCTACGGGGGATGATCCCAGCGGTCTGGGTCAAATAGGGGGAATCCTCCGGAGGGGATATCTGGACAGTCAGAACGCCGGGGGCGGCAGGGCTAGCCTTTGACGGCGCGCAGCTCCGGGCCGGTGTCGACGGCCATTGGGCGCAGCGCGGCGTCAGGGGCCGCATAGAGATAGTCGCGCGTCAGGGGCACTGCATCCTGGCGGGGCGAGAGCTGGATCTGGAACACCACCTGCTGAAAATGGCGGAAGGTCATTTCGGACGAGATCAGGTAATAGCGCCACATCCGGCAGAACCGCGCGTCATAAAGGGTCGTGGCGATGGCAAGGTTGGCCTCGAATCGGCGGCGCCAATGGAGCAGCGTCTGGGCATAGTGCAGCCGCCAAACCTCGATATCCGTGGTGAAAAGGCCGGTCGACTGGACATGGGGCATAACTTCGGACAGGGCCGGGCAATAGCCGCCGGGAAAGATGTATTTCGTGATCCAGGGGCTGGTGATGCTGGGCTGTCCGGCGCGTCCGATCGTGTGGATCAGCGCAATGCCGTCGGGGTGCAAGAGGTCACGGACCTTGGCGAAGTAGGTGGCATAGTTCGGGCGGCCGACATGTTCGAACATGCCGACCGACACGACGCGGTCGAACTGGCCGGTGACGGCGCGATAGTCGGTGAGGCGGATTTCAACGCGGTCGGTCAGGCCTGCCGATGCTATGCGGGCAGTGGCGACGCGGTGCTGTTCTTCGGAGAGCGTGACGCCGAGGACGCGGGCACCATGGTCCCTCGCGAGGGTGATCGCCATGCCGCCCCAGCCGCAGCCGATGTCCAGAACGCGCATTCCGGGCGACAAGTGCAGCTTGGCCGCGATATGCGCCTTTTTCTGCGATTGTGCTTGTTCAAGCGTGTCATTTGCGGATTTGAAATAGGCACAGGAATATTGCCAGTCCTCGTCCAGGAACAATTCATAGAGCCGCCCCGACAAATCGTAGTGATGCGCGACGTTGGATTTGGACCGGCCTGCGGGGTTCAGTTCCTGGACCTGGCGCAGCAACCGTTGGGCGCGTGCCAGAGGAAACCGCCACCAGTCCGCCTTGCCCTGTGCCGCGTTTCGCAAGAGGAGCGCCAGAAATCCCGGCAGGTCGTCGTTTTCAAGGGTGTAGCCCTGATCCATGTACCCGTCGCCCACCGCCATGTCGGGGCTGCGCACCAGGCGGCCGACAAGGGCGGGGTCGTGGATCGTCAGTGTCACAGGCGTGCCTGTGGCATTGCCGTAGCGGCGACTGGAGCCATCGGGAAAGTTCAGGCGTAAGTCACCGTCGCGGATCAAGGACCGCAGCAAACGATCAAGCAATTTGTCCCACATCGCGATACCTCGGTCATCTTGCGGGGAATCGCCGCAGTCTAGGCAAGATTGCCGCAACTTCAATGCTGACAGCGCGGCATCGGTTCCCCGGAGGCACGAACTAGCGTGCCATCTTGACATCGTACCCCGGGCGCGGTCATTCGGGCGGTCTGGAATCCATGCCCTTGCCCAAGGAAAACCCGATGCACGCCTATCGCAGCCATACCTGTGCTGACCTTACACTCGCCCATGTCGGGCAGGACGTGCGCCTGTCGGGCTGGGTGCATCGGGTGCGCGACCATGGTGGGGTGTTGTTCATCGACCTGCGCGACCATTACGGGATCACGCAGGTGATCGCCGACAGCGACAGCGGTGCGTTTGCGGATCTGGACAAGGTGCGGGCGGAATGGGTGGTGCGGATCGACGGGCGGGTGAAGGGGCGGGATGCGGCACTGGTGAATCCCAAGTTGCCGACGGGCGAGATCGAGGTTTATGCTGTTGGCGTCACGGTGCTGGGGGCGTCGGAAGAATTGCCGATGCCGGTGTTCGGGGATGTCGAATACCCCGAGGAGACGCGGCTGACCTACCGGTTTCTGGACCTGCGGCGCGAAAAGCTGCATGCCAACATGATGCTGCGCTCAAACGTGGTGCGGTCGATGCGCAACCGGATGTGGGATCAGGGGTTTACGGAATTCCAGACGCCGATCATCACGGCGAGCAGCCCGGAAGGGGCGCGCGATTTTCTGGTGCCGTCGCGGTTGCATCCGGGGAAGTTCTACGCCCTGCCGCAAGCGCCACAGCAGTTCAAGCAGTTGATTATGGTGGCGGGGTTTGACCGCTATTTCCAGATCGCCCCCTGTTTCCGCGACGAAGACCCCCGCGCCGACCGCTCGCCCACTGACTTTTACCAGCTTGATATCGAGATGAGCTTTGTCGAGCAGGAAGACGTCTTCGCCGCCGTGCAGCCGGTGGTGCAGGGGATCTTCGAGGAGTTTGCGCCGGGCAAGAAGGTCTATTCCGACTGGACCAAGATCGCCTACCGCGACAGCCTGAAATGGTACGGGTCGGACAAGCCCGACCTGCGCAATCCGATCCGGATGCAGGATGTGTCAGCGCATTTCGCGGGGTCCGGCTTTGCGATATTTGCGAAGTTGCTGGAGGTCGAGGGAAACGAGGTACGCGCCATTCCCTCGCCGACCGGAGGCAGCCGCAAGTTCTGTGACCGGATGAATGCCTTCGCCCAGAAGGAAGGGCTGCCGGGGATGGGGTATATCTTCTGGCGGGAGAAGTCTGAAGGTGACGAAACTCGCGCTAAGATTGCGGCTATGGTGGAAGCTGCAGTAAAAGGTCGCCCGAGCGATGAAGCACTTGCCATACATGAGGCTGAACTCGATCATGCGAAGAACCGCATCATCGAGGCGTTGGGCGCAGAAGATTTTGACCAGGCCAAGTTTCTGAGGGATGCATATTTCGGGCCTATGGAAGCTGCGGGGCCGCTGGCGAAAAACATCGGCCCGGAACGCACTGAACGCATCCGCCAGCAACTCGGCCTTGGCCTTGGCGACGCCGCCTTCTTCCTTGGTGGCAAGCCGGAGACGTTCGAGGCCATCGCCGGGCGGGCTCGGAATGAGATCGGGCGGGAACTAAAACTGACCGAACAGGATTGCTTCAAGTTCGCCTGGATCGTCGATTTCCCGATGTATGAGAAGACGGAAGAAGGCGGGATTGATTTCAGCCACAACCCGTTCTCGATGCCGCAGGGGGGCCTTGAGGCGCTGAACGGCGATCCGCTGCAGGTTCTTGCCTATCAGTATGATCTGGCCTGCAACGGCTATGAGCTGATTTCGGGCGGCATTCGCAACCACAAGCCCGAGATCATGTTCAAGGCGTTCGAATTGGCGGGCTATCCGGCGTCCGAGGTGGAAAAG
>JANPBI010000081.1:0-8939 GCA_031430315.1 Rhodobacterales bacterium
CACAATCGCATACCGAAACCGAACTGATGCTCAAGGGCTATGGCCTCACCACGGCCGAATTTTTCTACCGGATGCCGGATTATCGGCACGTTCTGAATAGCTATGTCTGGCAGGACTACGACCTTGCACCCGATCATCCGCGCCTGTTCAAATTCATCGAATACTGGCAGGGAGAGATCGAAGGCCCGCTGCATTCGGTCCGCTTCGTGCATCGCAAGATGATCGGCCCCGGCGAATGGCGCAACGTGGTGGGAGAGTTCAAGTATCATTGAGTTTTCCAAACCGCCCCGGGCCTGAGCCGGGGCCCCAAGCGCAACCTGACCGAGATCGCGGTTCAAGCCCGGGAGGGCGTGGGTTCAGATGTCAATCCCGTTCGCCCGCGAGATGAAATCGGCAAGGTGCGGAACGTAATCGGTCGGTCCGTTGCCGCCATTTGCCATTGCCGTCGCAAAGCTGTTTTTCACCGCACTCGTCATCGTCGTGGCCACAGGAGCCGCGTTGGCCATGCTTTCCAGATAACGCATATCCTTGAATCCGTTGGACAAGGTGAACTTATGCGCCTCGCGGTTGCCGTCAATCGTGTGGCCCATGAACGTCTGGTAAAACCCGCAATCCATCCGGCCGCCGCGTATGACCGAATCGAACGTCTGCGGCGTGATGCCGACCTTGCGGGACAGGGCGAGCGCCTCGGAATACAGCGCCGCATAGCCCAAGGACAGAAAGTTGTTGAGCAATTTCATCTTGTGACCGTCGCCCACGCCGCCGATATGGACGATCTTTCCGGCCCAGGCAGCGATCACCGGTTCGATCCTTGCAAACGTCTCGTCTGTCGCGCCCACCATTGCATCCAACATCCCGGACCAAGCCTCTTTCGGGGTGCGTCCCAACGGTGCGTCGGCAAAATGGACGCCGATGGTTTGCAGGTCAGCGGCAATCCTTGCGGTCACCGTGGGGTCAGACGTGGAACAATCGATAATCACGCTTCCCGCCGCGAGCCCGGGTTTCAGCCCGTCGATCACCGCCTGCACCTCGGGCGATCCCGTCAGGCACAGGAATATGATGTCGGACGCCCGCGCAAGGTCGGGCAGGTTCGCGGCCTCGGTGGCACCCGCCGCGACCAGGTCCTCAACCGGCTTGCGGTTGCGGTGGCCAGTCACCGTCAAAGGCCAGCCTTTGGTCACGATATTGGTCGCCATCCCCTGGCCCATCAGGCCGATGCCGACGAATCCGATGCGTTCTTTCATGATGATCCCCCTTGGTTGCGGGGACCATAGTAGGGTGCGGCGGGTCCGACTAGCCCTTGGCCCGCATCAGCATCCCGAACAGGTCACGCGGTTCGTCCGGGTCCGCCACCATGTCCAGATTGGCGTAAAGTCCGGTTTCCTGCGCCTTGGCAAGGACATAGACCAAAGCCGAGAAATCCTCGATGGCGAAACCGACCGAATCGAACAGGGTGATTTGGGCCGCATCGCTGCGCCCCTTTGCCTGTCCCGTCATCACCTGCCATAGTTCGGTGACCGGATGATCGGGGGCAAGCTGCTGAATCTCGCCCTCGATCCGCGTCTGCGGCGGGAATTCGACAAAGATGTTGGACCGCAGCAGGATGTCCCGGTGCAATTCGGTCTTTCCCGGACTGTCGCCTCCGACCGCGTTGATATGGACGCCGGGGCCAACCATGTTGTCGGTCAGGATGGTGGACAGTTTCTTGTCCGCAGTAACGGTCGTGATGATATCAGCACCTTCAATGGCCTGTTCGGCGGTGGTGCATGGGATCACGGTCAGCCCGCGCCCTGCGAGATTGGCGGCGCATTTCGCGGTCGCCGCCGGGTCAATGTCGTAAAGACGCACCGTGTCGATCCCCACGATCTTCTTGAATCCGATGCACTGGAATTCGGACTGCGCTCCGTTGCCGATCACGGCCATGGTCCGCGTATTTTTAGGGGCAAGGTGTTTCGCGGCAAGCGCCGACATCGCAGCGGTCCGCAATGCGGTCAACATCGTCATCTCGGATAATAGGACCGGATATCCGGTATGCATGTTTGCTAATAACCCAAAGGCCGTGACGGTTTGCAGGCCAGACTTCATGTTGACAGGGTGGCCGTTGACATATTTGAAGCCGTACACCTCGCCGTCCGACGTCGGCATGAGCTCGATCACCCCCTCCGCCGAATGGGCGGGAATGCGGGCGGTTTTGTCGAAAATCTCCCACCGCTTGAAATCGCGTTCGATGGCATCCGCCAGTTCGGCCAGCATGGTTTCAAGGCCGACGTGATGCACCAGTTGCATCATATGTGCGACCGATACAAACGGGACAAGGGCGAGGCGGGAGGGGGTATTCATGCAAAACTCCGGGTGGGGCGGTCAAAGATCCGGCGGCCCAGAAGCGAGGCGCACAGATCCACCATGACCGAGGCGGTGCGCCCACGGTCGTCAAGAAAAGGGTTCAGTTCGACAAGGTCGAGCGAGGTCACAAGACCGGATTCGTGCAAAAGCTCCATCACAAGATGCGCCTCGCGGAAGGTGGTGCCACCGGGGACGGTGGTGCCGACGGCAGGGGCAATGGCGGGGTCGAGAAAGTCGACGTCGAGTGAGACGTGCAACATGCCACCATCGGCGCGGACGCGGTCGAGAAACTCGCGCAAGGGGGCGACGATGCCACGCTCATCGAGGATGCGCATGTCGTTGATCGCGATGTCGTGGTCGAGGAGGGCGGCGTGTTCGGCGGGATCGACGGAGCGGATGCCGTAAAGGCAGATGCGGTCGGCGCGGATGGGGGCGGGGAAGGGGGGGAACGCCTCAAACCCTTCGCGACCGGCGATGTACGACAAGGGCGTGCCATGCAGGTTGCCGGAGGTGGTGGTCAGCGGCGTATGGAAATCGGAATGGGCGTCGAGCCAGATCAGGTACAGCGGGCGGCCTGCACGCTCGGCAAAGGCAGCGGCGCCGGCGACGGAACCAAGGGCCAGCGAGTGGTCGCCGCCCATGATGATCGGAAAGCCGCCTTCGGAAAGAGCGTCGTCGACGCGGTCCATCAGGGTTTCAGTCCAGGCGACGGTCTCGGGCAGGGAATGCACGACGGGGTTGGGGCAGGTGACTTGGGGCAGGTCGCCAAGGGCGAGGTCGCCCCAGTCGGCGACGGCATGGCCCTGGTCGCGGATCGCAGAGGCGAGGCCAGCGACGCGGTAGGCGGCGGGGCCCATCAGGCAGCCGGGGCGTTTTTGGCCGGTGTCGATGGGCGCGCCGATCAGGATGGTTTGGGTCATGGATGGGCTCCGTAGCGATGGGGGTCGCGGCGATGCTAGCACGCTTTGTATGGCGGTATCTTTCCAACTTGCGGCAAATCATAGTCTCAGTATTGTCGATCCGCATAACGCTTTGCGCAAAACGGCAGGATGTGTGACCATTATGGATGATACGGACCAGCGGCTGATCACGGAGTTGCGGCGCGACGGGCGGGCGGCACTGTCTGACCTGGCAGAGCGGCTGGGGTTGAGCCGGGCCACGGTGCGGGCGCGGATGGAGCGGCTGGCGGAACGAGGCGAGATCGCGGGTTTCACCGTGTTGACGCGGGCGGATGTCAGTGCGGCCCCGGTGCGCGGGCTGATGATGATCGGCATCGAGGGGCGCGGGGCGGAGCGGATCATGGCGCGGCTGTCGGGGTTACCCGCGGTGCAGGCGGTGCATTCGACCAACGGCAAGTGGGACCTGATTGCGGAACTGGGCACGCAAACGTTGCAGGAACTGGACGAGACGATCTTTCGCATTCGCAATATCGAGGGCGTGATGTCGTCGGAGACGAACCTTTTGCTTTCGACGCGCAAGGCCGGGCGGCGATAGGTCGCTGCGAATTGACCGCTGGGGTGCTGGAAAGAGGTAGGGATCGGGCTTAGTGTTGCCCAAAGAGGAGCCGCCCGATGATTGTTGAGCTTGGCCATTTCGCCCTGATCCTGGCGCTGTGTGTGGCGGTGATCCAGACCGTGGTGCCGATGTGGGGGGCGCAGACGCGGCAAGCGGGACTGATGGCGGTGGCGGAACCGGCGGCGGTGATCCAGTTCCTGCTGGTCGGGTTTGCGTTCGCGGCACTGACCTATGCCTTTGTGAATTCGGACTTTTCGCTGGCGGTGGTAACAGCGAACTCCCACACGCTGAAGCCGATGCTCTACAAGATTTCCGGCGTTTGGGGGAACCATGAGGGGTCGTTGCTGCTCTGGACGCTGATCCTGGCGCTGTTCGGGGCGTCGGCGGCGTGGTTCGGGGGCAACCTGCCGAGTGGGCTCAAGGCGCGGGTGATCGCGGTGCAGGGATCGATTGGCGTGGCGTTCCTCTTGTTCATGCTGGTGACGTCGAACCCGTTCTGGCGGCTGGAGGTGCCCCCCCTGAACGGGCAGGACCTGAACCCGCTGCTGCAAGACCCTGGTTTGGCGTTCCATCCGCCGTTTCTGTATCTGGGCTATGTGGGGCTTTCGATGAGCTTCTCGTTCGCGGTGGCGGCGCTGATCGAGGGCCGCGTGGACGCCGCCTGGGCGCGCTGGGTCAGGCCCTGGACGCTGGCCGCGTGGATTTTCCTGACCATCGGCATCGCGATGGGGTCGTGGTGGGCGTATTACGAGCTTGGCTGGGGCGGGTTCTGGTTCTGGGACCCAGTCGAGAATGCGAGCTTCATGCCCTGGCTCTTGGCGGGCGCGTTGTTGCATTCGGCTATCGTGGTGGAAAAGCGCGAGGCGTTGAAGTCGTGGACGATTTTGCTGGCTATCCTCGCGTTCGGGTTCTCGCTGATCGGGACGTTCATCGTGCGATCAGGGGTGATCACCTCGGTGCACGCCTTTGCCAATGACCCGGAGCGGGGGGTGTTCATCCTGATGATCCTCGCGTTCTTCACCGGGGGCGCGCTGATGTTATATGCATGGCGGGCTGGGGTGCTGGAGGCGAAGGGGCTCTTTTCGGTCGTCAGCCGGGAAAGCGCCCTCGTGGCCAACAACATCCTGCTGGCGGTCGCGGCCTTCGTGGTGTTCGTCGGCACGATCTGGCCGCTCGTCGCCGAACTGGCGCTAGGGCGGACGCTGTCGGTGGGCGCGCCGTTCTTTGATGCGGCGTTTACGCCCTTCATGGTGATCCTGGCGCTGATCCTGCCGGTCGGTGCGCTGCTCGCGTGGAAGCGGGGCGATGTGGGGCGGTCGGTGCGATCCCTGTGGGCGGCTGGAGTATTGGCGGTGGCGCTGATGGCCTTGGCGTTTGCGATGCAGACGGGGCGGTCTGCGTTGGGGCCGGTGGGCTTGGGCCTTGGGGCTTGGGTGATTTTCGGGGCGCTGACGGATGTTTGGTCGCGGGCCGGTCGGACGTTGGCGCGCATCCCGAGGTTGCCGCGGGCGGACTGGGGCCGGGCGACGGCACATGCCGGGTTTGGCGTGACGATTATTGCCGTGGCCGCGATGAATTCCTGGAAGGTCGAGGACATTCGCGTGGTGAAACCCGGCGAGAGCTTTCCGCTGGGGTCCTATACCGTCACGTTGAACAAGGTCGATGAGGTGCAGGGGCCGAATTACCTCTCCACCATGGCGGACATGACGGTGACGCGGGGTGACCGGGTCGTGGCGCATCTGTTCCCGGAAAAGCGGTTCTATCCGGTGGCAGAGATGCCGACGACCGAGGCGGGCATCGACTACAGTTTCATGCGCGACATCTATCTGGTGATCGGCGATGCGCAGGACGGCGGCGGTTGGGCGGTGCGGAGTTACATCGAGCCCTTGGCGAACTGGCTTTGGGGCGGCGCGGGGCTGATGGCCCTGGGCGGGCTGATCAGCCTGACTGACCGGCGCTACCGCGTCGCGGCGGGCGCGCGGCGGCCAAAAGCGGTGCCTGCGGAATGATGCGGGCGCTGGTCCTTGTGCTCGCCTTGCTGGCGGGCCAAGCGTTTGCGGTGCAGCCGGATGAGGTGCTTGCCGATCCGGGGCTGGAGGCGCGGGCCCGCGAGATTTCGCGGCAAATCCGGTGTCCGGTCTGCCAGGGCGAGAGCATTGACGACAGCTCGGCGCCCATCAGCCGGGACCTGCGCGTGATCATCCGTGAGCGGCTGGTGGCGGGGGATAACGACGAGGAAGTCATTGAATTTGTCGTGGATCGCTATGGCGAGTTCGTATTGTTCAACCCGCGTGCCACGGGGTCGGGGCTGGTCTTGTGGCTGGCGGGGCCTGCGATGCTGATCGTCGGGGTTGGGGTGGCGGCGGTGGCGTTCCGGAGGCGGAAGGCGGTGGTGGAGCGGGAGCTGACGACCGAGGAGCGGGCGAAGCTGGACGATCTGTTGAAGGGGTAGGGTGTTTCTCCCTTGTCATCCCCGCGAAGGCGGGGACCCATTTTTTGCAGTTGCGCGTTTAGCGAAGTCTGGGTCCCCGTTTTCACGGGGATGACAGGTGTGGGGGGAACGGCGGGCTTCAGCCCTCCTTCACGCCCCGCGACAACGCCGCGACCCCGGTCCGCGCGATCTCGCGCAAGCCCAACGGCCGCATCAGATCGGCAAAGGCGTCGATCTTGTCCGGCGTGCCGGTCATCTCGAACACGAAACTTTCCAGCGTTGAATCCACCACATTCGCGCGGAAAATCTCGGCCAGCTGCAGCGCCTCGACCCGCGCGGCCCCGGTGCCTGCGACCTTGAGCAACGCCAGTTCCCGCTGCACCGACGGCCCGTCGGCGGTCAGGTCATGCACCTCATGCACCGGCACCATCCGGCGCAACTGCGCCTCGATCTGGTCGATCACCTGCGGCGTGCCGCGCGTGACGACGGTGATGCGGCTGCGGTGGCCCTCATGGTCCACCTCCGCGACGGTCAGGCTGTCGATGTTGTAGCCACGGCCCGAGAAGAGGCCGATGACCCGCGCAAGAACCCCGCTTTCGTTGTCGACGATGACCGCGAGGGTGTGCTGTTCGATCACCTCGGCGTTGGGGTCACGCAGGTCATAGGCGGAGTGGCTCGAGGAGCCTTTTTTGATGTTTAGGGACATGGTGAGTGCCTTGTTAGTTTGCGGGATTGCAAGTGAAGACCCGGTCCGGGCTTTCGTTGGAAGCAACGGCGAGCAAATGCTCACAGATTGATCGGTTGTCGGCATATCCTAAGACAAGCATCATCTTTTCCCACCCAACTGCGCTCTGCATTTCAAACCATTGTGCAGGTATGTCCATGCCGCCCCGCGGAAGTTTGCTGACAAACGTAGCAAGGTCATCCGCTTGAGAAACATGTTCGCTACTAGGAACGGAAGACTTCCCGGCAATGGCTCCTGCCAGAAACCCGCTTGTTAGCAGAATGCCGGCATAAAGAAGTTTTGTGGTTTGGGTCATCAGCCTACACCAGCACCGCCCCCTTGGCCCCGATCACCCCTGCCGTATCCGCATCCCCCAGCAGCATCTCGTTATGCGGCTTGCCGCTTGGGATCATCGGGAAGCAGTTTTCGTGCTTTTCGACGCGGCAGTCAAAGATCACCGGCCCGTCGTAATCGAGCATCGCCATGATCGCGTCGTCGAGGTCCTTTGGATCGTCGATGCGGATGCCTTTGCAGCCGAAGGCCTCGGCCAGTTTCACGAAATCGGGAAGCGATTCCGACCATGACGACGAATACCGCTCGCCATGCAGCAGTTCCTGCCACTGGCGGACCATCCCCAGACGTTCGTTGTTCAGGATGAACTGCTTGACCGGCGTGCGGAACTGCATCGCGGTGCCCATTTCCTGCATGTTCATCAGCCACGACGCCTCACCCGCGACGTTGATCACCAGCGCGTCTGGATGCGCGATCTGCACGCCGATCGAGGCGGGCAGGCCGTAGCCCATCGTCCCCAGCCCACCGGAGGTCATCCAGCGGTTCGGGTCCTCGAACCCCAGGAACTGGGCGGCCCACATCTGGTGCTGGCCGACCTCGGTGGTGATGTAGCGGTCGCGGCCCTTGGTCAGCGCCTCAAGCCGTTCGAGGGCATATTGCGGTTTGATGACCTTGTCGGAGTTCTTGTAGGTCAGGCATTTCACGGCGCGCCATTCGTTGATCTGGCGCCACCATTTCGCGAGGCCGTCCTTGTTGGTCTTGGACCCGCGCGCTTTCCATTGGCGCAGAACCTCGGCCAACACTTCGGCCACGTCGCCCACGATGCCCACATCAACGCGGATGACCTTGTTGATCGACGAGGGGTCGATGTCGATATGCACCTTGCGCGAGCGGGGGGAGAAGTCCTTGATCCGCCCGGTGATGCGGTCATCGAACCGCGCGCCGATGTTGATCATCACGTCGCAGCCGTGCATCGCGAGGTTCGCTTCGTAAAGCCCGTGCATCCCCAGCATGCCGATCCAGTTCTTGCCCGACGCCGGATAGGCGCCAAGGCCCATCAGCGTCGAGGTCACCGGAAAGTCGGTGGCGGCGGTCAGTTCGCGCAAAAGCTGGCTGGCCTTCGGGCCAGAGTTGATGACGCCGCCGCCGGTATAGAAGACCGGGCGTTCTGCGGTTTCCATCATCTCGACCAGTCGGGCGATCTGCTCGGGGTCGCCTGCGGTTTTCGGCTGGTAGTGTCCGATCTTCATCTTTTCCATCGGCGTGTAGTCGGCGGTGGCGAACTGCACGTCCTTGGGGATGTCGACCAGCACCGGGCCGGGGCGTCCCTTCATCGCGACGTGGAACGCCTGATGGATTGTCTCGGACAATTTCGCCGTGTCCTTCACCAGCCAGTTCATCTTGGTGCAGGGCCGCGTGATGCCCACCGTGTCGGCCTCTTGAAAGCCATCCGTGCCGATCATGAAGGTGGGGACCTGACCCGTGATCACGAGGATCGGGATGCTGTCCATCAGCGCATCGGTCAGGCCGGTCACCGCGTTCGTGGCCCCGGGGCCAGAGGTCACCAGTGCCACGCCAACCTTGCCGGTGCTGCGTACATAGCCTTCGGCCATATGCACCGCACCTTGTTCGTGG
>JANPBI010000082.1:0-11340 GCA_031430315.1 Rhodobacterales bacterium
AAGTGGTTGAGGGCGGGACCGGGACGTAACCGGTCTCGGGTGAGCATATACGGCAGAGCAAGGTTGTGAAATGGTATGTCAAAAGATATAGTTTACCTACACGGCGCTTCCCTGCGCTCTCTCGGCAACTACTTCGAAACGGTGGATCTGATGGCGGGGCTTTGTCATAGGAAAACTGGGGGTGGCGTCTTTCATCGCCCGCCCCGCTTGCTGGTTGGTCAAAGCTCATGTTTGCTTGGCTGCTACCAAGCATACCGCCGCGACCGCCACTAAAATTCCTCGTCACAACTCTATCAGATCATTTTCTTCTGACAACACTTTGACCCACGTCTCGGCGTCTTTGCTGAAGAACTCGGTTCGGTCGTCCGAGACTAGACCGCTACGCAGTCGGCGAAGTGTTGCATCGCGCCGTCCTCGCCCTTCAGCTGCAACAATCCGTGGATGTCGGTCTCAAAGCCAGGACACTCACGGGCGAATTCACGGTTGAACTTGAGGTAGTCTACGATCTTGCGGTTGAACACCTCGCCGGGAATCAGCAGTGGGATGCCAGGCGGATAGGGCGTGACAAGACTGGTGGTGATGCGCCCTTCAAGCTGGTCGATCGGCACCCGCTGCGTCGTGCGCCGCGCGATATGGGCATAGGCGTCGCTCGGCTTCATCGCCGGGGTCAGATCGCTCAGATAGATTTCTGTCGACAGGATCGCGACATCATACTTTGCATACTGCCTGTGCACATGCTCGCAAAGGTCGCGCAGCCGCATGTTCTCATACCGCGGATGCTTGGCGCAGAATTCGGGCATTGCCCGCCACATCGGCTGGTTCTTGGCGTGGTCGTCCTTGAACTGCTGCAGCGCGGTCAGCAACGTGTTCCAGCGGCCCTTGGTGATGCCGATAGTGAACATGATGAAAAAGCTGTAAAGTCCGGTCTTCTCGACCACCACACCGTGCTCGGCAAGGTATTTTGTCACGATTGAGGCGGGAATCCCCGTCTCCTCGAACCGGCCGTCAAGGGTGAGGCCGGGTGTGATGATCGTCGCTTTGATCGGGTCCAGCATGTTGAAACCAGGGGCCATGTCGCCAAAGCCGTGCCAGCTGTCGGCGCCGTCCGACGGCTGAACGCCATCGGCATCCGTGCGCTTGAGAACCCAGTCGTTGGTCCGCCCGATGCCCTCTTCGGCCAGATCGGCAGGCCCCCAGACCTTAAACCACCAGTCGTCATCGCCGTATTCTTCGTCGACCTTGCGCATGGCGCGGCGGAAATCCAGCGACTCCTCGATGCTCTCCTCGACCAGAGCCGTGCCACCCGGAGGTTCCATCATCGCCGCCGCCACGTCGCAGCTGGCGATGATGCTGTATTGCGGACTGGTCGAGGTGTGCATCAGATACGCCTCGTTGAACAAGTGGCGATCCAGCACCGTGTCCTGGCTGTCCTGCACGAGGACGTGGCTCGCCTGGCTGATGCCGGCAAGCAGTTTGTGAAGCGACTGCGTGGCGTAAGTCACGGCATGTCTGGGTCGCGTGCGCTTGCGTCCCATAGAGTGGAAATTGCCGTAGAACGGATGGAAAGAGGCATGCGGCAGCCATGCCTCGTCAAAGTGCAGGTTCTCGACATAGCCGTCGAGCAGGCCCTTGATCGTCTCGGTGTTGTAAAGGACGCCATCATAAGTCGATTGCGTCAGCGTCATGACCCGCGGTTTGACGGTATCGGCATCCACCCCCGCCAGCAGCGGATTCGCCCTGATCTTCGCCCTAATCGCCTCAACTGCAAAGGCGCTCTGCTGGATCGGCCCGATGATGCCCCAGTGGTTGCGCGTCGGCTTCAGGAAAACCGGCACCGCACCTGTCATGATGATGCTGTGCAGGATGGATTTGTGGCAGTTGCGGTCCACCACCACTACGTCACCGGGTGCCACCGTGTGGTGCCAGACGATCTTGTTGGAGGTCGAGGTGCCGTTGGTCACGAAAAAGCAGTGGTCAGCGTTGAAGATGCGCGCCGCGTTACGCTCTGACGCTCCGATGGCGCCGTTGTGATCCAAAAGCTGGCCCAGCTCCTCCACCGAGTTGCAGACATCGGCGCGCAGCATGTTCTCGCCGTAGAACTGGTGATACATCTGCCCGATCGGGCTTTTCAGGAACGCGACGCCGCCGGAATGCCCCGGGCAGTGCCAGGAATAGGACCCGTCCTCGGCATAATCCAAGAGCGCCTTGAAGAAGGGCGGCTGGATGCCTTCCAGGTAGGCCTTGGCCTCGCGGATGATATGGCGGGCCACGAATTCCGGCGTGTCCTCGAACATGTGGATGAAGCCGTGCAACTCGCGCAGGATGTCGTTGGGCAGGTGGCGGCTGGTCTTGGTCTCGCCATAGACATAGATCGGCACGTCTGCGTTCTTGCGCCGCACTTCGGTAATGAAGTTGCGCAGGTTCACAACTGCCGGGTCGATGTCGGGGCCGGGGCTGAACTCTTCGTCGTCGATCGACAGCACGAAGGCGCTGGCGCGCGACTGCTGCTGCGCGAATTTCGATAGATCGCCATAGCTAGTGACCCCCAGCACCTCCAAACCTTCCTTCTCGATGGCCTCGGCCATCGCCCGGATGCCGAGCCCGGACGAATTTTCGGAACGGAAATCTTCGTCGATGATGACGTTGGGGAAACGGAATTTCATGGGTATCCCCTTGGAAGTTCAGCGACAGGCCCAGACCGGCCGCTGGATTTCAACCGCCCCCCGACGCCGGAATTCTGATTGCATCGTCCGAATGCTTGTTTCTGCTGCGCGCGGTGGCGTCAAGGGCATGGTGGCCCGATCTTCACCCGCCGGTGCTGGTCCGGCCCGCTGCAGCCCGGCCAGACCCGCCGGGCGGCGGCACGGTTGCCTTGGTCATCGGCGCCTTGCCGATGGTCGCCGGGGGTTTGTTGAATTGCGATCCCGCTAGCGTCCCCCTTCTGGTATTGGACTCATATTCCTCGAACCCGTCGCAATAGTGAACCTGCCGTCGCTGGTCTTGTAGAGCGTCTGCAACGCGGGGGTCGCCGTGACGATGAATTTTGATCAGAGCCCACGATCAACACTTAAGATGTCCGTACTTTATCTCGCGCGCCATACCACAGGACGAACGCTGTACATTCTGGATTAACCGACCTCCGGTCTGCACTTCGCGGACGTGAGGAAGCTTCTCGAAAAGCCAAATTCGCTTGTGGAACAGGGCAGCAATGTCGTTGTCATCGAACACAACCTCGAAGTGGCAAAGACTGCCGACTGGCTGACCACACCGGCCCTCAGGACGGCGATGGCGGCGGGCTCATCGTCGCAACAGGTACGCGGAATAGATCTGCAAAGTGGAAGCGAGCCACACCGGCCTTTATCTCAAGGACTTGCTGAGGCCCCGGAAGATGGCGGCGGAGGAAGCGTCAGTCCGAAACAGAAGCACGCACTCAGCGCAGATGCGACGTGCGCGGGGTGCGGATCAGCTCCAGCACCAGGCCCGATACACTCTCGACGCGATAGACGACTCCGCCCATGGCATAGTAGCGCCAGCTGCCATCCGAAGGCTTCAGACCATAGCGCGCCGGGTCCATGAGAAGAGAGCGGGTCCCGACGGGAAAGGTGTCCCCCACCTTGTAGGGCGTCGCGCTCGGTTTCAGTTTGATCACTTTGCGACCTGCCGTCGGCTGATCGGCAGTCTCGGCGCAGACCGACCGTACGAGGGACGCACACTCCCCGGAATAAGCGGGAAGGGCTGTTGTCATGATGAGAAGAGGAATGAACAGAGTTCGCAAAGGCGCCTCGCTTGAAGAACATCAAGCGAACGCCGCAAGCCTGGGTTCGGTTCCCGTCAAGAGCCGCGCCCACGCGGTTGAGATCAGTCCAGGGGGTGCTGCTAACAATCCAAAGCGAACCAGTCTCCGTTCCCCGTACCCCCCTTCAGGTCAGGCAGCGACAAAGCCGCGCCACTCAGCGAGAGCGGCGCGCGGGTGTGCTTGTAGATGTCGCGGTTCTGAAGGTGGCGATCCGTCAAAAAGGTGGTTGTGGACCGAGGGCGAACTTCTGCGACGTTCGCATTCACCGGAAGCGCAAGATCGGCCGCTCGCGTCTTCGGAATTGCATGCGCGCGTCTCCGGCCAGGTTGTTGAGCCAGCCCCCCATCTCGCGGTCATCGCGCGGCCAAGATCCCTCAGCGCGGCGCCATAGGACCGAAGCCGGTCGATCACGATCGTTTCAGGCCGGCCATGCCGTTTCATCGATTTCTTGAGGAATTTCGGGGCTGCTTTCCGATCTCGCGTCTGGGTAACAATGCCTTTCACGATTTCGCCCTCTGATTGACAGCTCGCCAAAGGCATCCAGGTGTCGGACCGGATCAGGGCTCAGTCGCTGCCCCGATCTGGGGTCCCTCTTTGGCCCCGGGTCATCGCGCGTTTTGGGGTTTGGGGATTCTTCTGCAGCGACACCTTTCCCTCAGGCAAAATTTGTTCGACTTCCCCTCGTCAGAATATCACCACAAAGTAAGACTTACTTATGACGCATTAGTAATGCTAAATTGATGCATTGTGTAGTGAGTCGTACGGGTTCAGTGAACGAGTGACTAGCCTGCCTGACGCCGTTTTTGAGTGATGTTGCGCCCGGCAGGGACCGACGTGAGAGTTGAGAAGGACTGGGCGGTCTCGATCGCAGCGTGCAATCGAGACATCCCCCCGAAAAACGAAGTGAAGGTAGGTGATGTGATGATTGCAACGGTTTATGTGACGAGTGCTGTGGTTCTGGCGCTGTTCTCCGCGCTGTGGGTGCGCATCACGCGACGTGACCTGGAGACCGCAAAGACGAGGGCCCTTCTCGCGCACCTCGATTGGCGCTCGGGCGCCAATTCCAAGCAGAAGACCCGCCGCACCCTGCGGAGGTGAGGCGACAGTTGATGTAGTGATCGGTACTGCGCTCTGGGAGCGTGTTGAGTGGAGGCGTGTGAATGTTTGGCTATGTTCTGATCGGGCTAATCGCTGGTGTCGTGAGTTTCCTGATTTCCTATCTGTTCTTGTGGTCGTTGTTGCCCGCGCTCTTTCTGTGCAGCGTGATCGTATCGGTGGTGACGGTCCTCGCGCCGGTCTGTCTTTCGTCCGGTCGACCAAATGCAGGTTGCGCCAGAGGAAGGGGTTTGAATGAGACACGTCAGAACAGCGCCGCAGATGCGTAAGGTCTGGGCATTGTCGGCACGCCTCAGGCAACTTGTCCGATCAGGCAAGCCAGAAGATGCCTGGGATCAGGAACAGCTGCTTGCACGCATCGCCGCGCTTGAAACCGAGCTGGCGCGTTACGTCGCGAAGCATGGGTTGACGTCAGAAACCCGGCGCCTCTTTGCCCATCCGCCGCTGCCGCGGCCGGGATGTGCAAGATCAGTCGCACTAGGCTGGAGCGTCACGGAGACGACCGCGAGAGCTAGAGCGGCAGGCTAGGTTGGGTGAGCTTAGAGCCGCCGCCCATTCCCGGGAACGGCCGCCACAAGGTCCAGCGACGCAACACGCTGAGCTCGATGTTGAGGTCACGGGCGGACAGTGCCACCAGCACACCTCGGTCTGTCACAAGCCTGCCGGCTTCGATCTTGAGCCCGCATCTGAACCTCCGTTTCGACATATCCACTCTTCACTTTCCCGGTCATAACTTGTCGTATTGTACTTAGAAAAGTCAGCGGCTCGCTGTTCGCGCAATTTCGAACTGCTGACCCTGCGGTCAGGCCACCAGAGAAAGTTGCGCGCCGTGACGGATGTAACCCGTCTCTGCTGCAGCCACTTGCATCCGGAGCTGAGCGACCCGTGCCTCATGTTCACGGAATGCGACGCCGGGATGTGTGCCCGCGCGAACAGACGCGATCGAATTCAAAAAGTCCTCGTAAATGAGGCCCTTAAGATAGTCTGCGTGGCTCATCTGACTTTTCTCCATCAAAAAGCCCCCACGACCCAACTCAGGTGGTGACCAGCAAAGATGGCGAAATCTTGACGCGCTTGATGCGCCTGCCTGTAGGCGGACAGGCACCCTGCCCCTGAATCGGGCCTATGGGGATCATGTTCGGCAACTTTGATAACCTTAAAGCGGTTCAAATCTGCCTTTAACAACTCGCCTCTCGGATATTCCGCCGGCTTGGTGCAGGCGGTAAATCAACAGACCTGCATGTCAACGAAATCGCTTGCAAGACCGAACGCCCGAAAGGGCCGCATGTTGCCAAATTCAACTCGCAACCTATTGTCTTACAATGAAAAATCATCCGCCACAGCAGAGTTTTGATACAGACCACCACGAGGAGACCTGCTGTTGATAAAATGGCCGCGTGAGGGGAATTCACGCGGCCAGTACTCTTTAAAGGGACGATCACAGAAGACGATTTAGCGTAAAATTGATGAATTATTGATATCACCTAATGCACCATTAGCAAGTCTAATGTTTATGGTTTGCGGAAACAGTTTGTTCTAACCGCGAAACAGCCGTTTGGCCTGAGAAAACCCTTACTACGTCCACTTCGGCGCGTCGAAGCCGTCGTTTGCGACCAGCTGCCAGCGGATGTGCATGCCGCGCCGGAAGTCGATACCAACGCAGTTCACGACGTTGGTCTAGGTTGGCTTGGTGGACACTGAGGCAGTTGAGCCGTAAAGCCCAAAGAAGCCGATACCTGTTTCCGGCAGGGTCGTCAGCGGAGTTCGCGTGACGAAGGTACATGCTGCCAGAGATTCCCTCGACAGCTTTGAGGTCAGCCAGGTTCGTCCGGTTGACCTCCTTATCGCTCCTGACGTGGGCGAGGAGGGCGCGTTTGCATTTGCCGCGCATGATTGCAATGCCGTCCAAAGGCGTCGTGCCTATGGATTGCGTCCAGTTCTTCTGGTGCGTGCCGATGGCGAAACGTTTACTTCGTCTCCCGTTGGCACCACCTGATCCAGCCGACGATGTTGACATCGCCAGTCGCACATCCATTTCGCGACTGATCGACATCGTTCGGCAAGGCGCAGACACGCGGCGGGTCGATTCTCGCGCCCATCGCAGGTCAACCCTGAAATGCTTTCATACCGGCAAGGTGCTGCCGCACTGAGGTCCAGTTCATGCCGGGATACCGTGCATTGTCCAACGGCGCCAGTTGGACGTCGCCACCGAATTGGTCGCGCATGTATTGCATCCCCTGCCAGGCCGGAAAGGGTGCATCAGCCTGAGGTGCAATGCGCTTGGCCAGCCCGATCATTGCGCCAAGCATCGCCAGACTGCCGACCCAAAGCGGGCGATAGCGCTGTCCTGACACCTCGGTCAGCGTGGCTGCCATGGTGCGGACACTGACGCTGTCGCCCGCTATCCGCAGAAGGCGCGGTGTGGTCGGGTCAAGGGCTGCCGAGGCCGTATAATCGGCCACGTTATTCTTGGTGGTGAAATCCAGCAGCTGGTCCGCGTCGTGCCAATAGAGCACCCGATGCATGCCCGGCTGGATGATCGGCATTTCTGCGCCAAGCATGTCCATGAGGGCGCCGTTGAGGATGGAGGTCACCTTGATCGAGGCCTGGTCGGCTCGGGCCATGAAAGTCCGGCGCAGATCGAAGTTGCGGTTCAGCCCGGGCTTGGTCTTGGTGAAATCCGCTGCGAAGTCTGACGGGATAAAGCGCGGAACCCCTGCGGCAACGGCCGCATCCAGCAGCACGCCCTGGCGGTCAATCACCACGTCCCCAAGCCCATTCAGAGCCGATATCACGCAGGCGGACCCGGCCAATGCGGTTGCCATTGCCTTGAGATCGGCCGGATCGGCGGCAACGATCTCTGCCCCAAGCGCCGTCAGGGTTGCGCCGTCCGCGGCAATCATCCCCTACCGCACGATCGCCCGCACCCTCGACCCGCGTTTGATCAACGCCTTGACGATGCGCCCACCAAGATCGCCTCCTGCTCCGGCGATTGCGATGATTTGCGGCTCGTTCACTGCCACGGCGAAAACCCCTGAAAATGGTGCATGGCCCCAAACCGTAGCATTCGAGGAAACTGCATCACTGCATCACACGGCGCGCGTCTGAGCAAAACGTTATTGACTGAAACTCCCCAAGTTTGCGTTCCGCGTGACGGCATTGGGCCTTCGTACTTGGCCCCGAGGTGCGGGTGAACGCATCCGCTCCGAACGTTGTCGCGGGTTCAAACGAGGAGGTAAATTTCCTGCCGAAGAGGTCGAAAAGGCCGGCCGTTACGTCCGCTAGCGTCGCTTTGGCACGCCCCGGGACTAGCCCAAGGTCATCTTGTGCTGAACAGCAGACCGCGGGAACCCCTGACCTATAGCTCAGGGGGCAACATAGATGCGCCAGATCACGGAAGTCACGACCCCGGCGACGATGGTGGTTGGCCTTGCCAAGTTCCGGCCGGTCCGGGTTGCGGCCACTTTCGATCTCGGCGAACGTTTTGTCATTGGGGCAACGTCGGGCGGTCACTACACTGTCTCAAGTCAAGTTGATCTGACAGGGCCGTTGGCACGCGTTGTCGTCACCCGTGGTCATCGCGGGGGATCGATCGGCCTGATCAGCAATTGTTCCTGTATTAACGGCTCGTCTCGTCTTGCAGCTTCGGGGCCATCGCCCTTTTGAGCCAAAGTTAGCCGAGGAACGTCGCGGGAAAGTGGCTGCGACCACTTTCCACTCTTCGGAATCGGCTGATTGCGGTAAAGTGTCAATGCTGTCGGCCATGACCGACGATCTTGGCATGACCCCCAGCAGATCACAGAAACCCAGGGAGGAACTGGCAATGCATGTCGTCACACGGACATACACAGGAAAGGGCGCGTCGGAACTTGGCGTGCTCCTGAGTTCTCGCAAAGCTGAAATCGAAAAACTGATGGGCGCCGTGTCGGGGTTTGTCAGCTATGAGCTGGTTCAGACGGCGGACGGTTGCTTTTCGATCACGGTCTGCAAGGACAAGGATGGCACCGACCGTAGCATGGACGTTGCCCGCGACTGGCTAAAAACGAATGCCGGCCAACTGGGCCTGGCCAAGCCAGTTGTCTCCGAGGGCAAAGCCATCATCAGTATAAGCGCCAAGGCCCCGGCCGCCGCGCATTGATCGACTGGCGGGTGCGGCAACGGCCCTCGCTCGCCGCAGATAAGCCTCGCGTGGCGACGGCCTGTGGCCCAGATCGTGCCGGTCGCGCTGGACGACTGTCGGTCGGTATTTGCGATCGAGCGCACGAAAGCTCGTGATCCTGTCTTTAAACGGAAAGAGTGCATTGATGACGAAGGTACTCGAGTGCGGACACTCTCAATGTTCCAATGGTTTCAGGAAAGCCACAGGCGCAAGTCGTCCAGACTGTCTATGGCCACTTGGACGAATGACTCAGTCCGGATCATGCGAGGGGTTTCCGTGCCTCGACCAGAAACATGAGGCTTAGAGCCACTGGAATGGCATTTATTGGCCCCTTCACTTGAAGACCTTGTGCCCGGAAAGCCTCAGCATAGCTTCGGGTTGCCGTAAAATCCGCAATGTAGGCCACGCCTCCGGGCTTGAGGACGCGGGCGATTTCTCGGCAGGCACCCTGCCGGTCCGCCGCGCCTTCAATGTTATGAAGGCAAAGCAGGCTGAGGACCACATCGATACTGCTGTCGGCAAAGCTCATGCATCGGGCATCCATCGTGTGTATCTGGACATTTCCGTGGAGACCGGCGGTTGTAATGCTTTTTCGCAATTCAGGTTCACTAGTGTCGGTCAAGTCTTCCGCGCGCCAGATACCCATGGCATGCACCGTGCCCTGAGGCACCAATAGGCCGGCACCGATGGTCATCAACCCACGACCCGCACCGATGTCCAGGACCGTCTCGTTACCGCGCCAAGGGTGACGGGAAAGAACCCAGTCCCGCATCCGAAGCTTTCCCCGCCAGGCGTAGAGACTCATCATGATGCCCATTGTCAGCGGTGCCAACGCGCCGACGAGGATCAGCGTCCCGCACCAAGCAACCCAGCGACTAGGAGCAGAGATAATCAATAAGGCTCCCACCGCTATTAGCAGGATTGAAATCAGGCAGAACATGCGGATAAGTTCTGGGGCGTCAGCGCCGTAGTCGATGCGGGAATCTTGCGGTTTTCTAATATTTTTCACGATATCGCTTGGCTGCATCACAACACCCCAATAACTTCGGACACCCGCGGGAAAATAGTCTGACTAGGACAGAAATATCGCTCTAGACATCGGCCGCGCTTGCCTCGGCCATCCGAAACGTAACGCAATCCGACACATTGATCGACAAATTTTCTTCGTAGGATAATCGGCCAAGAAGGGCGACGTGCTGCCGCCTCAGTTCAAGGTGTGGCTGTGACCGAGCTAATCGGCAGAGGTGTAGGCTCTAACCGGCGCTCCAAGGTCGCCAACAGCGAAGATATGTGTTTCCCCAAAAGCCGAGCCCTCCGCGATTGCAGGCGACGGAGGAAAGGGCCGCTCGGTGAAGATGCCGCGGTCGGCATCGAAAATTGTTTCTGTGACATAGCCTCTGCGGTTGTTAAGAATGCGGTTCGGTCCCATTGTCACCCTCGCAGCTGAACATGACATTCGGTATCTCGCAGGAACTGTGTGCGCACCGGCTCCGGCAACTGATAAAGTGCTGGCTGAAGCCTTTTGGTCGCTCGGGAGATTGGCTTGTATTCTCGAGATGATTGTTCGCTTTCTTTACGGTGCTTCTTGATAGAGTTGTTGCAAGCGCTGCTCCTGAGAGATGTGAAGGTTTGCCTGTCACCCACGTCCGCAGTGGATCCTTTCGATTTCATCCGCGACGAGGTGCTGCAGGTGCCAAAGATGCGGATCGTGGATACCGGCGGTCTGTAGTGCCGCCACTGTCTTGAACAGGTATTCGGCTCCTGAGCCGATATGCCCACAGGCGCGGGCAAGGATCGCCGCGACTTCATCCAAGGGCCGCTCGGGTTGGTCCACAACGTCTGGGGGATCGGCATAAAAGCAGAGCGCTGTCAGCGGCCCATCCTCGGTCTGCAGATCGATCAGCCGCAGCGACGCGTATCCATTCGGGCCACCGATCTCGCGCCGCAGAAGCCTAACCATCAGGGCGTGCCGATCCTCGACCAGTGGGCGTTGGGCGATGCCAGTGCAAGACCCACCACGGCGCAGGGCCATCATCAGACCGGGCTGTTCGGGACTACACTCGGAAATCCTCCGAAGAGGGACTAGAGCAGGAGTTCAACAGCCTGCATGCCCAGCGCGAGGCTTGCGAGGCCTACATCGCCAGCCAGCGGTCCGAAGGCTTTGTGCTGGTGCGCGATCTATATGACGTTGGCGGCATCTCGGGCGGGACGCTGGTACGGCCCGGCATGAAGCGGCTCATGGCGGATATCGAGGACGGGCTGGTCGATG
>JANPBI010000083.1:0-6972 GCA_031430315.1 Rhodobacterales bacterium
TCAGTGCCACGGTAAACGGCGCGCATTGGGACCTTGCCTGGCCCATCCCGGCCAACGCGACGATTGCCATCCACACCATGGCCGATGATGCGCAGGCGCTGGAATTGGTCCGGCATGACTGTGCGCATATCATGGCGCGCGCGGTGCAGGAAATCTGGCCGGATGTGAAGGTCACGATTGGTCCCGTCCGCGATTACGGCTGGTTCTATGACTTCGATCGCGCGGAGCCCTTTACGCCCGAAGACCTCGGCCTGATCGAGGCGCGGATGAAGCAGATCATCAACGCCCGCGAGCTGGTGCGGACCGAGGTTTGGGATCGCGCCCGGGCCATTGCGCACTACAAGGAGCGCGGCGAGCCTTTCAAGCTGGAACTGATCGACCGCATCCCCGCGGGTGAGGACTTGCGGATGTATTGGCACGGGCACTGGCAGGACTTGTGCCGTGGGCCGCACTTGCAGCACACGGGCCAGGTCCCGGCAGACGCGTTCAAACTGACACATGTCGCGGGGGCCTACTGGCTGGGCGATGCGACGCGGCCAATGCTGCAGCGCATCTACGGTTTGGCGTTTCGCAACCGCGACGACCTCAAGGCGCATTTGACGATGCTAGAAGAGGCGGCGAAACGCGACCACCGCAAGCTCGGGCGTGAGATGGACCTTTTCCATCTGCAGGAAGAAGCCCCCGGCATGGTCTTTTGGCACCCCAACGGCTGGACGATCTATCGCGCACTGGAAGATTACATGCGGGGCCGCCAGCGAGCGGCGGGCTACAAGGAAATCCGGACGCCGCAGGTGGTCGACCGCGTGTTGTGGGAAAAGTCCGGCCACTGGGAGGCCTACCGCGAGAACATGTTCCTTGTGGAGGTGGACGAGGAAGGCGCAAAGGAAAAGCGCATCAACGCTCTGAAGCCGATGAACTGCCCTTGCCATGTGCAGGTCTATAATCAGGGGCTTAAGTCCTATCGCGACCTGCCTTTGCGGCTGGCGGAGTTCGGGTCCTGCCACCGATACGAATCGTCAGGGTCCATGCATGGGCTGATGCGGGTGCGCGGCTTTACACAGGACGACGCCCATATCTTCTGTACCGAAGACCAGATCGAGGCAGAATGTGCCGATTTCATCGCGCTGCTGGCGTCGGTCTATAAAGACCTTGGCTTTGACTCATTCGAGATCAAGCTGTCAACACGGCCCGATGTGCGGATCGGATCGGACGAGACATGGGACAAGCTGGAGGCGGCACTTGAAAACGCCATCCGCAAGACCGGCAACGCCTACGAGATAGACCCAGGCGAAGGGGCGTTCTACGGGCCCAAGCTGGACTTCAAACTGACGGATGCCATCGGGCGCAAATGGCAGTGCGGCACGTTCCAGGTGGACGGCAACACACCGACGCGCCTTGGGGCTGAATACATCGGCGAAGACGGCGGCAAGCATCGACCCTATATGCTGCACCGGGCAATCCTGGGGTCGTTTGAGCGGTTCCTTGGAATCCTTCTGGAAAACTACGCGGGGCGCTTGCCGTTCTGGCTGGCCCCGCGGCAGGTCGTTGTCGCCTCTATCGTGTCGGATGCAGATCCCTTTGTCTTTGAGGTCGTCAATGCCCTCAAATCCGCTGGAGTCCGGGCCGAGGCGGACGTGCGCAACGAAAAAATCAACTACAAGGTGCGCGAGCATTCGGTCGGCAAGATTCCGGTGATCTTGGCCATCGGTATGAAGGAGGTCGAGGACCGGACTGTTTCAGTGCGTCGCTTGGGTGAAACACGGACCGACCAGATGAGCCTTGAGGCTGCCTTGGCAGAGTTCGGATTTGCGGCATTGCCACCTGCCGGACACTAGATCAGAGCGCTGATCTTGCAGGGTAAATCCTGCTTTGATCTGGCGTCCTTTGGGGCGCGAGATGCGAGATGGTGATATGGAAACGTTACACCTCCTCACGCGCTTGTGTGCAAATTTTCTGTGATTGGCCAGACCTTCAGAGCGTAGGGTAGCACTGTCCCAGTCGCAGTATCGGCGACGCTCCACCGCTCAGAAGGAAGATAACATGACCTATCACACCAAGACTCTGGCGATCGCCGGTGCGCTCGCAGCCGCAATGTCCGCCCAACTGGTCACCCCGGCACATGCCGAGGACGCCAAGGAAAAATGCTTTGGCGTGGCGCTTGCCGGCCAGAACGATTGCGCTGCTGGCGAAGGCACCACCTGCGCCGGGACATCCAAAGTCGACTATCAGGGCAACGCGTGGACGCTGGTCCCGGCTGGCACCTGCACCACAATGGAGCTGCCCGACGGCCGCATGGGCTCGCTTGAGGCGCTTGATCGCGACATGGCAGGCTAATCTTTTCAAACGATGCGACCTCCCCTTCTGGCGGCTGCCGCCAGAAGGGTCATTCTCTGCGAGGCTGACCATGCTAGACCAATCCCCGCGCTCGTTGCCTGCAAGACCCGGTGTGGGCTACAAGCCCCAGCATTTTGCTGCAATTCTCGAAGACGCGGGCAGCGTCGGCTGGCTGGAAATCCATGCCGAAAACTACATGGGTGATGGCGGTCGCCCCCTCGCGCAATTGCGTCACTTGGCGGAACGGTTCCCGATTTCGGTGCATGGTGTGGGCCTGTCCATTGGTGGTGAAGGGCTACTCGACACGGGCCACCTCGCCCGGCTAAAGCACCTTTGCGACTGGTTGAATCCCGCCAGCTTTTCTGAACACCTTGCCTGGTCGACACATGAGGGGGCGTTCCTGAACGACCTCTTACCGCTGCCGTACACGCCAGCAACCTTGGCTCGCGTCGCCGACCACATCGACTACGTCCAGTCGGTGCTTGGCCGCCGGATGCTGCTTGAAAATCCCTCGACCTATCTTGCCTTTGCCGACAGCGCGATGCCCGAAGTGGAGTTCCTTTCCGAACTGGTCGCCCGCACCGGCTGTGGTTTGTTGCTCGATGTGAACAACGTCTATGTCTCTGCCACCAATCAGAATTATGATCCATTGGACTATCTGCGGTCCTTTCCAATGGAGGCCGTTGGTGAAATTCACCTTGGGGGCCACGACGAAGACCATGATGAATATGGTGCAAGGTTGCTGATCGACAGCCATGGGGCCGAGGTTGTGGACCCCGTTTGGGCGCTTTATGCCGAAACGATTGCCCTTGCCGGGCCACGCCCAACCCTGATCGAATGGGATAATGACGTGCCCGACTGGCCGCTGCTGGAGTCAGAGGCTGCCCGCGCCGCGGCGATCCTGCAGCTGGTGGCATGATGCAGGCGCCTTTTGCCGCTGCACTTCTGGACCCAAACGCTGACCTTCCGTTCGGTCTGGTCGATCCTCATGGTCGCACATCTGAGAAACGCTTCGCGGTATATCGCAACAACGTTGCTTCCTCCCTGACCCGCGTGATCGAGGCAGCATTTCCTGCAATACGCAAGCTTGTGGGCGATGCGTTCTTTGCCGCCATGGCCGTGGAATTTGCACGGCGCCATCCACCGCGTTCGCAGATCATGATGCTTTATGGCGCGGAATTTGCAGGCTTTTTGCAGGAATTTCCGCCGGTTGCACATCTGGGCTATCTGCCGGACATGGCGCGGCTGGAACAGGCGATCCGCGAAAGCTATCATTCAGCTGACAGGCCTGCGATTGGCCCGGACATCCTGGTATCGTTGGCCGAGGTCGAGTTTCTGGGTGCACGTCTTGATCTTGCACCAAGCCTTCGGCTGATCCGGTCGCCCTGGCCGATCCATGCAATCTGGCAGGCGAACCTTCAGGGGGGGCCCGCCCCCCTTGCAACGGCCGAAGATGTCCTGGTTCTGCGCAAGGAATTCGATCCGACTCTGCACCTTTTGTCCCAGGGCGGCGGGGCATTCGTCGCGGCACTTCTGGACGGCGGGACCGTTGAAACGGCATTGGATGCCGCTGGTCCCGGCATCGATCTTGCCGTCATCTTGACACTGCTTTTGGGGCAGGGCGCTATAACTGGGATCAGGACATGAAGCGAATAATTGCGTTGGGACAAAGCCTTGCGGCCCACCTCGATCGCCAGGACGGCATCCTGTCGACAATAGCGAGAGTCGTTTTTGCAGCAGTGCTGGCGCGGTACTTCTGGACCTCGGCCGCGACAAAGCTTTCCGGCCCGTTTACTCCGACCGACGGCGGCTATGTGCAGATTTTTCCCCGTGCGATGGAGGCTGCAGGTTACGATGCGTCGCAATTGGGGGCTTGGGCCACATTGATCGTTCTGGCCGGGGCCTGGGCGGAAATTCTGCTGCCGTTTCTGATCGTTATCGGTCTGGCGACGCGTCTTGCGGCACTGGGCATGATCGGGTTTGTCGCCGTGCAAAGCCTGACTGACATCATCGGCCACAAGGTTGGCTCGGCGACCATCGGAGCCTGGTTCGATGCTGCGTCGGATGCAGTGATCCTGGACCAGCGTGCCTTATGGGGTCTGCTGCTGGTTGTCCTTGTGATCAAAGGGGCAGGCCCGCTATCGCTGGACCGCTGGGTTGCGCCCCGCTTGGGCTGACGGGCGCGCAACTTTGTTACGTCTTGATTTTTGGCCAAGCTTTGGCATGATTTCGCCCAGTGACGCCAGATTTCCCGACCGCCTCTGTGATTGAAGGCCCTGGAGAATGTGCTGCACGACCCACGGCAATGGCGCCGAGGGGGGGTCCGAAAGAGGAGAAGCGGAATGCCGACGGGCACCGTGAAATGGTTCAATGCGACCAAGGGGTTTGGGTTCATTGCCCCGGATGATGGCGGAAAAGACGTGTTCGTGCATATCTCTGCGGTCGAGCGTGCAGGGCTCAAGGGCCTGAACGACAACCAGAAAATCGCGTTTGAAATGTTGTCTGGACGGGACGGGCGGTCCTCGGCCGGAGAGTTGAAGCTGCTCTGACAGGCAGCGGGGCGTTGCGTTATCGGGTCCCGCCCGTTGGTGGTGGGTCTAGCTGATCAGTGCGGCTTGGACGGCGTCGTCCCAGCCGAGATACCATTTTGACCCATCGTGAATCACCGGGCGTTTCATGACTGCCGGTTGGGCAGCAATCTGCTCTTCGGCCTCGGACATGCGCAGGAAGTCACCGAAGGCACGATAGGTGGTCGACTGTTTGTTGATCACGCGGTCGCCGAATTCCTGAACAATTGCTGCTATTTCAGGCGCTGACAGGGGGTTGGCCCGGACGTCGCGAAAGGTGACCTTTTGGCCAGCAGCCTCCAGCGTCTTGATGGCTTTCTTGCAGGTGTCGCAGGTCGAGATTCCGTAAAGGATCATCGTTTTCACCGTCTGTTTTGTGTGTGCCAGGCGTATGCCAAACGTATGCCAAGCGTATGCCACCTGTCGGCCCGCTTGGCCAGCCGTCAGCTGGTCAGGGCGCGGGTGATCGTGACGCCTGCCCAGGCCGAAAACGCGGTCAGGACGGTGCCCCAGAGAAAGTCGGTCGCGACCATCTGCCAGTGCCAGTCGCGCATGATGGCGTAGCTGGTGAATTCGTAGGTACCGTAGGCCATGGCCCCGATGATCGCCGCCGGGACCCAGATCGGCGCGCCGGTCTTCAGCGCGGGATAGCTGACGAGGTACAAAAGCCCCGCGACATAGGCCGCATAAAAGAGGCCCGCCGGGACATAGCGGATCGGTTCCACCATCAGGGCGCCGATATGGCGGGTGAAGAGAGGCTTCATCACAAAGGTCAGCATGATCCCGTCGAGGATCAGGAAGACGATGGCGGTAGAGAGATAGAGGGTGGTCAGCTGCATGGTGGGGCTCCTTTCGGCAAAGGTAATCTGAATTCTGATCCGGACCATAGCGCCGGCAGACAGAGGCACCAGTGCAACCAATCCCGAGGTTGCGCGTTGTATCAAGTTGGCGGTCGTTCCTGGCCGCCCCTTCCTTGAAAGGATGCCCAATGCGGTCTTTCACCCTGCCGCTGATCTTGGCGGCCAGCTTCGGCCTGACCACGCCCGTCGTGGCGCAAAACGATTTCGGGGACGTGCTCGACGGGATCGCGCAAAGCCTGTTCCAGCAGGAGCGCGACAGAACCGCCTATATTACGGCGCAGGAGGCCAACACGGTCAGCGCCTACCGCAACTATCTGGCCAAGTTCCCCGAGGGCCAGTATCGCGGCAATGCGCAACGCGCGCTCGCCCGGCTGGGCGTCCCCGCCGAAGGGTCCAGCGCTACTGCCGTACAGGCAGAGGCGCGGTTGGGCATCAGCTATGCGCAGCGCGTCGCGGTGCAGCGCAGGCTGACCCGCCTTGGCTACAACACTTACGGTGCGGATGGCACCTGGGGCCGCATTACCCGCAACGCCATTGCCGCCTGGCAGCGTGATGAGGGCAACAGGGCGACGGGCTATCTGACCGAGGCGCAATTGCGGGTGCTGCTGCGGGGCGTCGTCGTGTCCCCGCCCGATGACGACACCCCCCCGGCCACCGGGACGGCGGCGCAGGTCGAGGCGGGTCTGCGGCTGACGCGGACGCAGCGCACCGAAATCCAGCGCCAGCTTTCGAAGATCGGCTATGACGCTGGTGTGGCGGACGGGTTGTGGGGCAGCCGCACGCGGACGGCGATTTCCGCCTGGCAGCGGGCGAACCGCAAGACCCAGACCGGCTATGTCACCGCCGCCGAGGTCAGGCTGATCGCAAGCCAGGCAGCCAGCGTTGGCCCGGCCCCGGATGACGGCAATTCCGCCGCCCTGGAAGAAAGCCTGCTGGAGCTGACGCGGGCCGAACGCGAGGACCTGCAGCGCCGTTTGATCCAGCTTGGCTATGGGACCAACCGCGCCGACGGCACCTTTGGCGCGGGCACCCGCCGCGCGATTGCCGAATGGCAGCGCGATGAAGGCGAGACGGCGACGGGGTATCTGACGGCGGATCAGGTGAGGTTGATCCGGGTGGAGACGGGGGGGTGAGACCCGCCCCCGCCCTTGGGCGGGGGGAAAACGGTCCAGTGGACCGTTTTCAGGGTCGAACGTTTGAGCATGTTTGCG
>JANPBI010000084.1:0-2008 GCA_031430315.1 Rhodobacterales bacterium
GTGGTACCGCCGTTCGGTCGGGCAGGCACAGATGATTGGGCACCGTTTCGCCCCGGCAATGAAATCCGCAAGCCTTGATTTCGGCGGCGATGGCCGCGGCGTCGGTGCGGGCGAGGTCATAGGTCACGGTGACGCTGGAGGACGCCGCCGTCATCTCGACCGCGCTCACACCCGGCAGCGCCAGCAACCGCTTCTGAACCCCGGTAAAATCGAGCACGCTGAACAGATCGGCCACGTCGAGGGTTGTCTTGCTCATGATCCATCTCCTTCGGTCATCGGGTTTGGCAGGCGGCCGGGGCTGGCGCTGCAGGGTATAATCTGGGCGAAACGGCGGTCATACCGGGCTACCAGGGGGTCGCAAGCCACCGATCCTCAATGCGGCGTCGGTCATGCGGATTGATGTCGCGGGGCCGGTTTGCGGCCCGTAGATCGCGCGGATTGCATCAATGGTCTCAGGCACGACAATGGCCTGATTGTCGACCTTATAGGCATAGAACAGCTCGTCGCCTTGCACCTTCAGCATGTCTTTCCAAACCGCCACCTCGTAAAGGTCCGCGCGCGGGCGGCCGATATCCTGCATCCATTCCTTTGTGGTATTGAGCGCCCCCAACTCAGCATCGCCGCTTACAAGCAGGATGCGGGAAGAGGCGCAAAAGGCGCGCAGCACTTCATCGCGGTCCGCAGGCCGGGTCAGCGTAACGTTCCAGCAGTGCAGATGTCCTAGGGTTTGCGGCACCTTGACCGCCATAGTCACCAGATCAAGATCGGGATCGACGCTTTGTGCATCCGGGCCCTGATGGCTGGGGATCGTCGGCTCGGGGACCAGCGTGTTCATGATGGCGCCTAGATGGCTTCCCAAGGATCGGTGGCACGGCGCAGCAAAACGCCGCGGGCTTTCAGCAACAGCCCGGCCTGTTTCAGCGCCGTCAACGTGCGCACGATAGAGGTGGTGTTGCACGACACGACGCGGGTGCTTTGGCGGTTCAGCGCGGTCAGATACGACGCCTCGGCAACAAAGGAATGGCCGGTAGCGCTATGTTTTTCGCCGCCCTGCACGATGAATTTCAGACCTGCGGATTGGTAGGCCGCGATGTTGGTGGTCGCTACAGCCTTCGGCGTGGCATCCACCGCAACATCGGCAGCGGCCAGCATGTCGGCCAGGCCACCACTCACCTGTAGACCCGCTGCACGCATCGCATCGCCTGCAGTTTCGGTGGCAGCGAAAATCGTAAAGCCCCGCTGCACTGCTACTTCTATCCGCCAGTCCGCCGTGACATCGGCGATCCCGGCAACCTCCATGTCGGGCTGAAGCGCTACCGCATCCACCACCCTCTTGCCGATCACGCCATATCCATTGACGGCAACTCGCAGTATATTTCTGTTTTGCATCCCAGAAACCCTTCAACCCAAGCCTCTTGACCAACCCCAGGCGCCGACCGCCGTTCGACCAGTCAAACCGCCCGACGTATCAATGGCCTGCTCCTTCAAGCGTCATCGTGCCGATGGCGTCAGATGGCTACAAACTAGGGCTTGCGGGCGTCTGTAACATTGACCTCGATCAGTTGCGCCGGGAATACGATGGGTTAGGCTGAGGGACGGCTGTCTCACCCCATGTGAACCCTGTCCCGGAAGATCACCACAGGAGACTAGATGCCCACAACCTGTGATACGCTGCTGCCCGGCAAGCCCGGTCTGGTCCCCTCGGATCTGAATCAAAGCTGTTTCTGCATCACGATTGATCGGGCAAAATTGGACCGGGCGCTTGCAATCGGTTCGGGGAACCCGGGCCTGTCCGGTCAGATGGCTGCGACCCACCCGCATCTGTTTTCCAACGTGCCGGTGTTCCTGCCAGCCGCAGCATTGGAGGCCATGCAGGATACCGCGGCGGCAATTGAAGCGGTGGCGCAAATCCCGGCCTTTCGCGACGCCGTCATGGCGTGCGCACCCGAGATTTCGAAGGCTGATCCCGGCCCAGCGGGCGCGCTGATGGGCTATGATTTCCATCTGG
>JANPBI010000085.1:0-1656 GCA_031430315.1 Rhodobacterales bacterium
CAATCGGCGGGCCTCGACCTGATCAAGCATGGGATCAACGTCAACGGCATCGCGCCTGGCGTGATCGACACGCCGATGTGGGCCGGAGTGGACGCCCTTTTCGCCAAGTACGAAAGCAAGCCACTTGGCCAAAAAAAACGCGAGGTTGGCCTTGCCGTGCCTTTTGGGCGGATGGGCAGGCCGGAAGACCTTACCGGAGCCGCCGTTTTTCTTGCCTCGACGGAGTCCGATTACATCGTGGCGCAAACGCTGAATGTCGACGGCGGAAACTGGATGAGTTGAGATGACCGTGCCCCTTCCTTTCGTGTCCATGCCTGCCTATGACCGCAGCCGACTTACCCCCGGCATCGTGCATATCGGGCTTGGCAATTTCCATCGCGCGCATATGGCGGTCTATCTCGATGACCTGATGGCGATGGGTCTGGCACAGGACTGGGCGATCATCGGGGCAGGCGTTCGCGCCGGTGATGCGCGCATGCGCGACGTACTGAAGGCACAGGATTGTCTGTCCACTGTGATCGAGCTTGATCCCGGCGGGCGGTCTGCCCGCCGGATCGGGGCGATGACTGACTTTCTGCCGGTCGAGCCTGACAATGCCAGCCTGATCGCGACGATGGCAAAGCCCGCCATACGTATCGTCAGCCTGACCGTTACCGAAGGCGGCTATTTCATCGACGCAAAGACCGGTGCGTTCGATCCCGCACACCCCGAAATTGTCGCTGATGCGACTGACCCCAAGGCGACCGCATTCGGTGCAATCATCGCTGCCTTGCGTCTGCGCAAGGCGGCAGGCGTGCCGGCATTCACCGTGATGTCTTGCGACAACCTGCCGGGCAATGGCGTGGTCACCCGCAATGCTGTCGTGGGTCTGGCACGTCTGTCGGACCCGGCTTTTGCCGACTGGATCGCCGCCAACGTCGCCTTTCCCAATGGCATGGTCGACCGCATCACCCCCGCTACCGGCCCGCGTGAGCGCGAGATGGCGGCAAGCTTTGGCCTGGCCGACCCAGTGCCGGTCACTTGCGAGCCGTTCCGCCAATGGGTGCTCGAGGATCACTTTCCGATGGGCCGCCCACCCCTTGAAAAGGTCGGCGTGACCCTTACCGACCATGTACATGCCTATGAAGCAATGAAGATCCGCATCCTGAACGGCGGTCACGCGGTGATCGCGTATCCCGGCGGTCTGCTGGACGTGGAGTATGTCCATGAGGCCATGGCACATCCCCTGATCCGGGCTTTCCTCGACAAGGTCGAACTGCAGGACATCATCCCGACCGTCGCCCCGGTGCCCGATACTGATCTTGGCAACTACTATGACGTGATCCGTGCGCGGTTTTCCAACCCAGAGGTGGCCGACACGGTGCGCAGGCTTTGCCTCGATGGATCGAACCGCCAGCCAAAATTCATCGTCCCCCCGATCCTTGACAACTTGGCCATGGGGAACGTGCCAGACGGCCTGGCGCTGTTGTCGGCTCTTTGGTGCCGGTATTGCCATGGCACGACTGACAGCGGCGCCGTGATTGCCCCCAACGATCCGAACTGGGACCGTCTGACGGCGCTGTCGGGCGAGGCAAAGTCCGACCCGGTGCGCTGGTTGTCGATGGAAGAGGTTTACGGAGATCTGGCGCAACATGCGGGCTTTGCTGCGCGGTTTGC
>JANPBI010000086.1:0-5536 GCA_031430315.1 Rhodobacterales bacterium
CGCCAAGCCCTACAGCCCCACTTCGAAGGGCTCGATCGAGGGCCTTTTCAACATCCTTGAACAGGTCTTCAAGGGCCTTCCGGGATGGATCGGCGGGCGGCGCGACAACAAGAAAAGCGCGAACAAGGGGCAGACCGTCGCACCCTATGCGCGCGGCCTTGATCAGCTGGTGGAAGACGTCGCGGCCTGTGTCGCCATATACAACAGCCGCCCGCAGGGCGCGGGCAGTCGACTCGCGGGCCTGTCGCCGAAAGAGGCGCTGGAAATGAAGATCGAGGCCACGGGCTTCCGGGCGCGGCAGCCTTCGGAAGAGGTGTTTGACCTGATCTTCAGCCGCCCGGAAACCCGGACCGTCACACAAAGCAGCGTCCAGATCGACAACCGGGTGTATCACGGCCCTTGCCTGCACCGGATGAATCCGGGGGAGAAGGTCGAGGTCCTTTTGCCCCTGCGAAACGACCGGGGCTATGCGTGGGTCAACCTTCGCGGACGCGCGCCGGAGCGGATCGAAATGGCCCCGACCTTCGCCTATGGCGACCGGGACGGCGCGCGCTACCAGGCGTCGCTTGAGGCGGCGTCCAACCGAGTAGTGCGGGATCTAGCCCGCGACCTGGACCCGACCGTCTCCACCTTTGAGGCCCAGAAACGCGCGGCGGACTTCACGCCGCCCTTGGCCCCCGCGCCGGACGTCTGGACCGGTCCGCGCGTGATCGACAAGACCGAACGCCGGAAGTCTCCCGAAGAGCTGGCGGAGGAACAACGTGCCGAGCGGCAAAGGAAGCTCTTGGCGATGATCGACGGGGCTACAGGCCCCGAAGAGCGGGCAATCAGCGGCGGCGACCGCTGACTGCCCTTGTGCAACCCATAGACCCCAAGGAGGTCACATGACAGCGATGCACCCTATAACCCCTATCATCCGGACGGGGGCCTATTCAATCCTGCGGGATGTGTCCCGCGCCGCGCTGGAAACGGCGCGACTTGGCATCGTGCGGGGTCCGGTCGGGATCGGCAAGACCTATGCCCTGCGGCAGATCGCAGACGAGCTTTCGCAGGGCGATGATCTGGTCTTTCTGATCGAAGCGCCTGCCGACAAGTCTGCGGCGGTGAGACGGTTCTACCTGTCGGCCCTTTGCGATATCGGGGTCTATGGGCACGGCGGGGCCGATCCGTTCGACGTGTTCACCGGCTACATGCTGCGCAGCTACCCGTTCCGGCGGCAGGGCCAGCGCAAGCGCATTCTGCTGATCGTGGATGAGTGCCAGCGGCTTGCGCCGAACCTTCTTGAGACACTGCGCTACGCCTATGACACGGGGCAACTCGCGCGCGACGGCCTGACCGATCAGCCTGCCTTCGGTATCCTGCTGGTCGGCAACCATGATTTCCTTGCGAAGGGTTGGCGGTCCTTCGGCGGAAGACTTCATGCCCTTCTGTCACGATGCGCGGTCAACATAGACTTGTCCCGCCCAGACCCGTCCGAGTATCGGGCGCTCTCGGAACTGCTCTTCCCGGACAGCGATGCCCTGCGCAGCACGCTGGCAAAGCACGGGGCGAAGCGGGGCAACCTTCGCGAAATGGTCGAGGCCCATGCCTTGGCGCTGCACTACGCGGGCGGCGGGCCGATCAGCCCGATCCACCTTGAAAAGGCGATGCTCTTTGCTGGGGGGGCGATGTAATGTCGGAACGATACACAATGAGCCTTGTTCTGGACGGCGAATCCATGAACGTCTTCGGGCAGTCTGTCGCGCGGGTGTGTCTGGAGTATCCGACTGTCATGCAGTCCGATGCACGGGCACTTGAAGCCCTTTTGAAGGCCGATGAAATCGACCGCGCGGCGGTGCTGACCATCCTCGCCCGCGTGATCGCAAACACGGACTCTGTGGTCACGACAGGGGATGCATTGGCCGCTCTGATCGGCATGTGCGAGCCGCGCCGGATCAGCGGGGGGCCAGTCCAATGACCAGCGAGCCCACCGAAATCTTCATCCCCCGCGATGACCGCACCCGGCTTGTCACGGTCCACCTCTATGAGGCCGAGCGGAAGCGGGCCTTGGCCGCAGCTGACCTCATGCCCTATGCCCTCTCGGACGCGGCAGCCGTCTTTAGGCTGATCCATGAGGGGCTGTCGCTCGGACACTTCGACAAGACCAGTTCCGGCCTGATCAGCGTGGCCAACATCTGCGCACAGCACTTCAAGCGCCTGGCCGAGAATGAAGGGGAGCACCTGGCGCAGCTGCACCACCGTCTTGAAGACGCGACCCCAGCCAAAAGCGAAAAGGAGCAATCGGAATGACCCTTTCCCGTCAACAGACTGCCATCCTGCACGTCGCAAAGGCAAAGCTCGGATGGGATGACGACTGCTATCGCCTCGCCCTCGTGCGGATCGCGGGCGTCACCACGTCCAAGGACCTGGACCAGGACGGGTTTGCGGCGATGATGGGCTTTGCCGATTACTGCGGCTTCCGGCCCTTGGCGAAGGGAGCGCCGCGCTATGGCAACCGGCCCGGCATGGCAACCTTTGCCCAGCTTGAGCTGATCCGCGAGCTTTGGCGCGAGCTGCATGACCAGGCCGCTTGCGACGATGCGGCCCTGACCGGCTGGCTCCTGAAATACCACAAGGTCAACTCCATGCGCTTCCTGACCTTGGAGGCGGCGCGCAAGGTGATCGTCGCCTTGAAGGCGTGGAAGGCTCGGCCGAGACGCGCCGCCTGACCAGGTGCAGAACGAAGCGAAGGGGCGGGCCGAAGGGTCCGCCCCTTGGCGCTTCGTAGGAGGGCCGAGAAAGGCCCTTTTCTCGTTTCGGCCACCTCGCCCCGCGAAAACCCTTCAACCCGTTTAATTTTGCCGGGATTGCTTTTAATTTTGCAATCCGTCGCGGGGGCGACCGGGCGCTTGACCGAAGGGCCTGCGGCGGGCATATTTCGCGGTGGAACGGTGACCACGGAAACCGGGGTCCGTGACTTCACCGCATGGTGCTATTGAATGAGGGACGCCCGACCCTCCGCCGTTCCGCCCCACCTTCCCTCTTGCCCCAAATGCAGCCTTGGGCCACCTTATGCGGGCAGGCGCGACACGGTGATACTCTCCCGGCCGTAGCACGTCCCTTCGGGGCCGGAGCGCCATGTGGGGTTTCCGGGAAACCGGCAGGGAGGCCCCACCGCCTGCACCCCTCACCTTTCCCCGCAAGCCCTTGTGGTTGGTTCGCCTCTTCCCGGCTTGATACACCTTTTCCAGCACTGGCGCGGACCCGCGCCGCCCCGGAAAAGGACCGCGACCCATGATCGTCAACCCGCAAACCCTGGACCTCGCCTTCAAGGGCTTCAAGACCGTCGTCTCCGACGCGGCGATGAGCGCCCCGGCCTTTGCCGACCAGATCGCGATGACGGTCCCTTCGGCAAGCCGGGATGAGACCTATGGCTGGCTCGGGGCTTTCCCGTCGATGCGCGAATGGGTCGGACCGCGCAACGTGCAGAACCTGGTCGCGAACGGCTTCACGATCCAGAACCGCAAGTTCGAATCCACCCTGGAAATCACCCGCGACGATATCTCGGATGACCGGCTTGGCATCTTCAAGCCGATGTTTGCCGAGATGGGGCAGGCGGGCGTCCGTCACCGGGAAGAGCTGGTGTTCGGCCTTCTCGCCTCGGGCTTCACGTCCCTCTGCTATGATGGGCAGTTCTTCTTTGACGTCGATCACCCGGTGACCGCAGCGGACGGCAGCGTAAGTGTCGTTTCCAACTTCCAGGGTGGCGCGGGCACGCCCTGGTTTCTTCTGGACACCTCGCGCGCCGTCCGACCTGTCATCTGGCAGGAACGCGAAAACTACGAATTCCAGCAGCTCACGCAAGAGAACACGGAATACGTCTTCCTCAATGACCGCTACCTCTACGGCATTCGGGCACGGGTCAACGCGGGCTTCGGCCTCTGGCAAATGGCCTATGGGTCGCGCCAGACCTTGAACGCCGCGAACTATGCCGCCGCACGGGCCGCGATGATGGGCTTCACCGCCGATGGGGGCCGCAAGCTTGGCGTCTCTCCGACGATCCTGCTTGTCCCGCCGTCTTTGGAAGAGGCAGGTCTGAACATCCTCAACACCGAATATGGCTCGGCCGGTGCGTCCAACCCCTGGAAGGGCACCGCCAAGCTGATCGTCACCCCTTACCTCTGAGGAGAATGCAATGGTTGCCCTGACCACTGAACGCAACACCCGCCTTCGCATCGGCGACCTTCGGGTGGAGCAAATGGCCGCGACCGTGAAAATCTGGTCCGGTTCCCTGGTGATGCGGAACTCGGCCGGATTCCTCACCAAGGGCGCGACCGCGACCGGTTGTGTCGGTGTCGGCCGGGCGGAAAAGACCGTGGATAATACGGGCGCGGCGGGTGCGCTTTCGGCAGAATATCGGCTTGGCAGCTTCCTCTTCGCCAACTCGACCGCTGGTGACCTGATCACCATCGCCGATATCGGCAAGGCCTGTTTCATCGTGGATGACCAGACCGTCGCCAAGACGGACGGCACCGCCACCAGGTCGCGCGCCGGGATCGTGGATGCTGTCGAGGCGACCGGCGTTTGGGTCCGCATGGATGAAGCCCTTGCGCGGGCTGCATGATGACCGGCCTGGCCCTTGCCACCTGTGACCTTGCCCTGCCGCCTGGTCGTGCCCCGGACTGGGTGCACCTCTTTCCGGGCCATGGTGAGTTCAAGGGCCGCGATGGCCGCGCCTGGCAGCTGATCGACCCTGCCGCCCTGGTCCTTGCGTTCCAGTCGGCCGGGATCGACCTGCCGGTGGATTACGAACACCAGAACGACACGCCTGAGGCCAAGCTCAACGGCCCGGTGCCTGCGGCCGGATGGATCAAGGAAGTCCGCTCCGATGCTGGTGGTGTCTGGGGCCGGGTCGAATGGACCGCGACGGCAGCCGAGATGATCGGCCGCAAGGAATACCGCTATCTCAGCCCGTCCTTCCTCTATCACCCGGAGACGCGGCAGATCGTCCGGCTCAAGGGCGCAGGCCTGGTCCACAACCCGAACCTGCACCTCACCGCTCTCGCAAGTCAGGAAGCCGACATGACCCCTCCAAAGCCTGCCGACAAATCCGCACCGAAGCCCGCCAATGGCGATGCAATGGCCGACCCTGCCGCCTTCGCCGCGATGGTGGCCGAGATGCTTGGCTTGCCTCCGCAGACGCCTCCGGCGCAGCTCTTGGCGCAGATGAAAGAGAAGCTCGGGGCCGAGCCTGACCCGGCGAAGTATGTGCCGGTCTCTGCCGTGCAGGCGATGCTGGCCGAGCGCAACCTGTCCCTCGCGACCGCTTCGGACGAACGCGCGACACAGAAGGTGGACCAGGCGCTTCGCCTCGGCCACATCCCGCCCGCGATGAAGGATTGGGCAAGCGCGCTCTGCCGCTCTGATGAGGCAAGCTTTGACCGCTTCATCGCCAGCTCGGGACCGGCCTTCTCTGCCCTGTTGCAACCCTCTCACATGGGCGCGCTGCCTGCGACGGGGCGATATAACCGCGCGGGTTCCGAGCTGGCCGACGCCA
>JANPBI010000087.1:0-1702 GCA_031430315.1 Rhodobacterales bacterium
GAGTGAAAAAGGGAAGACCGGAAAAATGAGCGGACATGATGACTTTGCGTTTGAACCGATCCCCGGCCTTCCCGCCGCGCCGCCGAAAGGTGAACTGATCCTGTGGCAGGGCAGGCCTGATACGATGGCCCTGGCGCGGCAGTCGTATGGATTGGGATGGATCACACTGTATTTCGCCGGGTTGCTGATCTGGCGCGCATCGGTCGGTTATGATCTGGCCGGGGTCAAAGGCGCGCTGGCGTACGGGCTGCCGTATGTGGGTGTCGGACTTGTGGGCTGCGGGTTGGTGCTGCTGCTGGCCTGGGTGCAGGCGCGGGCCACCGTGTACACGGTCACGACATCGCGGGTGGCGATGCGGATCGGGGCGGCGTTGACAGTGACGTTGAACCTGCCGTACCCGCAATTGACCTCGGCCAATCTGGCCTTGGGTCGGCGTGGAACGGGGACGATTGCGATGCAGATGAAGGGCGACAACCGCATCTCTTATCTTGTGTGCTGGCCGCATGTGCGCCCGTGGCGGATCGGGCGGACGGAACCTGCACTGCGCTGCATACCGGATGCGGCGAGGGTGGCAAAACTGCTTGCCGATGCGGCGCAAACGCGGTTGACCCAGCCCGTGCTGACACGAAGATCAGATACCACGCTTGCCTTTGTGGCAGCGGAATAGGAGCGGGCCCGATGGACACCAAGGCAAACGATTCCATGCGGCATCCGGACAAGCAGATGATCCCGACAGCATTGCTGCGCGGGATGCTGGCACTGGTGCTGGTGGCCTTGGCGCTGACCACGTATGCCGCTGTGACCGACCGCCCGAAAGAAGGTCGCCCCGAAGCCGCCGCCGTGGTGAAGGAAAAGGCACTGATCCTGCAAGGTGGTGGCGCGCAGGCGGTCAAAGTGCTGGCCGCAGACGGCACGCTGCTTCTCGATTTGCCGCATGGCGGTTTTGTCACGGTTGTGCAGAATGCAATGGAGACGCAGCGGTTGCGGCACGGGGTTGATAAACTTCTTCCGGTTCGTCTGGTGTCTTATGCGAATGGGCGGCTGACGTTGGAAGACCCCGAAACCGGATGGAGCGTGGAGCTTTACGGTTTTGGCAGCGATAACGAGGCGGCCTTTCAACGGCTGCTGGACAACTGACGCCGGACCAACCGACGTTGGAAAAGGATAAGGAATAAAGCCATGGGATTCTTTGCAAAAAGGAAGGAAGAGGTGCCCTGCACCGTCGAGGTCAGCCACAGGTTTGACAGCCTGCATGCGCATGTGCGGTTCAACAATGGTGCCGTGATCTATCCCGGCGACGAGGTGCTGGTGCATGGGGCCCCCGTGATCGCGGCCTTTGGCGAGTTGATTGTGGAAGAACGCAATGCGACGATCACCCGTGCCACCTGGCTGGAGCGGACATGGACGCGGATGACAGGGGATTTCGGGTTCATGGAACTGTGCGAATTCAGCTTTTCAGACGAGGTGACGCTATGAACGCATCCCCGCAAGACCTGATCCCGGATGTGGCGGTGACCGACACGACGGCGATGGCGACGGAAACGACGCTGCTGAATCCGCGGTTTTACACAACCGATTTTGACGAGATGGACAAGATCGACGTGACGCCGGTTCGGGGCGACTGGGATGTGCTGATCGCGCAGATGAAGGCGGACCCGCGGCGGGGGCATTTCAAGAAAACCGACGAATGGGATGCGGATTG
>JANPBI010000088.1:0-11762 GCA_031430315.1 Rhodobacterales bacterium
CATGAAAGCCAGGACGAAGAGGTCGTGATCACCGCCATCAACGGCGACAAGATCACCATCGACCGCGCCCTGGTCTATGATCATGACACGCCGCGCGCCGACCTGCATGCCTATGTCGCCAACACCACGCGCAACATCACCGTCGCCAGCGAAGGCGGCGAGGACACGCCGGTGCACCAGCGCGGCCATGTCATGCTGATGCACAGCGACAATATCGATGTGCGCTATGCCGCCTTTGACGATCTGGGCCGCACCGACAAGTCCGAGGCCGCCTTTGACGTGAACAGCCTCAGCAGCGTCAGTGCCGACAGCAACATCAAGGGCCGCTATTCGTTCCACCTGCACCGCACCGGCACCCTGGACCAGGAACACCCCGCCATCGTGACCGGCAATTCGGTCTCGGGGGCGGCAGGCTGGGGCTTTGCCCAGCATTCCGGCAATGCCAACTTTACCGACAACGTGGTCTTTGACGTCTTCGGCGCCGGCTTCGCCGCGGAAAACGGCGACGAGACCGGCATCTGGCTCGGCAACATGACGATCAAGGCCGAGGGCATCGGCTATGGCGACTGGATGGTCAAGCAGGGCCCCGACGTGGCGCGCAACGATGTCGGGCGCACCGGCGACGGCTTCTTCTTTGCCGGACGCCTGGTCGAGGCGGCCGAAAACGTCGCCGTCAACACCACGCATGGCTTTGTCTGGATGCACCGCGCCGCGCCCACCAACCCGCTGGCAGACAATCTCGACCATCCCGAGGTGGCCTATGGCCGCGATACGATCGCGGTCGATCATGCCGTGATCCAGGGCTTCCGCGACAACGAGGCCTTTGGCACCGATGTGGGCCTCATCGTGGTCAAGTCCGGCCCCGAACAGGGCCATGACCTGCGCTCGGTGCTGGACGGGTTCCTGAACTGGGAAACCACACGCGGCGTCGATCTCAGCTATACCGCGCATTACACGCTGAAGGACTTCGATCTCGTCGGCACCGTCAACACCAATGGCAACAGCCCGCCGCTGATGGGCCTGAACCTTGGCACCAATGCCTTCGACATCGTGGTGAACGGGATCAAGGTGCAGAACTTCAATGTCGGCATCGACCTGACCCAGGATTTCACCTTTGGCGTCCGGAACAGCGACATCGCCCATGTCTTCATCGATGTGACCATGGTCGGGGTGCGCTCCAACTATGCCGGCTTCAATTCGGCCCAGCACACGATCATGGCCGAAAGCCAGCTGACCATGGGGCGGCTGGGGTTCACGATGACGGGCGGCACGGTCATCACCGACGGTCAGGCCGTCTATTTCAGCGGCACCAAGACCGACAGCATCGGATCGCGCGACCGTCAGTTCGCGGGCGACACGCAAAAGATGCAGTTCAACGAGAACATCGCCAAGATGCTGGCCGAGGACGGCTATTACACCACGGCGGACGGTCGCAAGGTGCTGATCGTCGAGGATTTCGTGACCGACCGGGCGACGGGCGAGCTTTACAAGTTCGCGCATGTCTTCACCCTCAACATGACCGACGACCAGCTGCAGAACGGCTGGGCGGTCAAGCAGTTGGGCGGGGCCAAGTACAATGGCCAGATCACTCTGGGCGGCCAGGCCCCGGTCACCGCCAACGACCGGGCCGGCGTCAACGAAGGCACGGACCTCTATCTCAACGTGCTGGCCAATGACCGCGATCCCGAAGGCCATGTGCTGAAGGTGGACGGCTTTACCGATGCCCATCACGGCGATGTCTACCAGCAGGATGACGGCCGCCTGATGTACCGCCCCGACCACGGCTTTTCGGGCACCGACACGTTCAGCTACTGGGCGACCGACGGATCGGGCAATTTCACCAAGGCTACCGTCACGGTGGATGTCTGGGATCTGTGATCAGGCAACAGGCGGGGGGCGACAGCGCCCCGCCCGCTCAGACCCTGGCGTCTTGCCTCTGTCTTTGGACAAAACCGGCAACCACTTTGCCGGACAGGCTTTAGGCTTCAATAGCCGTAGCCGTAGCTTTCGGCATTGTCGCGGTAGCGGCACTTGTTCAGGACCACGCCAAGCACATTGGTGCGCGCGGCAAGATCGGCATCGCATTTGCCGATCTCGTCCAGCGTCGAATGTTCCGCCGCCGCCACCAGAAGCGCGCAATCCACCTGGTCGAGAAACCCGATCGTGTCATCGGCCACCAGCATCGGGGCCATGTCGAAGATCATGATGTCGGGGGCATATTGCGCCTCGATCCGGTCCAGCGTTTCGGCCGCCTGCACGCCTTGCAAAAGCTCGGCCGAATTGGCGGTCTGGGTCTTGTTGGCGGCAAAGGCGAAATTGGCCCCGATCCGCATCATATGCGCCTGCGGCGGCTCGGTGCCCGCCAGCGCGCGCGACAGCTGCAGATCCCGGGTCACCCCCAGCGTCGGGCTGACCGAGGGGCGGCGCAGGTCCAAATCCACCAAAAGCACCCGCAGATCCGCCTGGCGGGCCAGGCAAAAGGCCAGGTTGACCGCAATCGTCGTCTTGCCGCAGTCCGAGGTCGGCGAGGTGATTGCCACGCGACGCCAGTTGTTGGCGCGCATCTGCAACAGCATCTTGGTGCGCATGATCTCGAAAGGCCCCGAGGGGGCCCCCGGCTGGTGCGCCACCACCCGGTTGTCTTCCAGATGCGCGGGCTTGGGGGTGAACACCGACAGATGCGCCCAGGCTTCCTTCAGGCTTTCGGACTGGTTGGCCGAGACGATGTTGCGCACGGCATCGCTGACCGCCGGAGCGGCGGCCTTGTCGGAGGCGCGTTTTTGCCGCGCCTTGTCGATGGCGACCTGAATGCGTTCCATGACGGGCCCTATCCTTCCGTACCGGTGGGCGGGACGGCGGAGCCGATCCCCAGCCTTGCGGCGATCTCGGGCACCAGCAGATCCAGCGGCCGGTAGGCGACATGCACGCCATAAAGCAGCCCCGCCAGCGCGACCAGACCGCCAAACAGCCCCGCCAGCATCCTGCTGCGCCGCTGCCGGATCTCGCGGCGGGTATGGTAAATCGGCACCGTCGCAAAAGGCGTGATGCCAAGGCCCGAGGTCAGCTGCGCCGGACGGCGGATGGTGGCATTCAACAGTTCCAGAAGGATGATCAGACCCAGGCCCAGCACCGCCCCGCCGCCAAGGCCCGCCACGGTCAAAAGCCGGCGGTTGGGGGCGATGGGCTTCGTGGGCACGTCGGCCTGTTCGATCACGGTGATGCGCTGGCCGCGCGACTGCGCCTCGATGCGGTCGCCGGTGCTGGCCTGGCCCAGCCGCTCGGCGGCCTGGTCGTATTGCAGCTTGATATTCTCGTAGTCGCGCTCCAGCGTCCCCAGCGCAATGGCGTTCTGCGGCGTGGCCTCGATCGTGACCTGCAGGGCGGCCAGTTCCGTCTCGACTTCCTTTTTCTGGTTCTCGAGGAATTTCTCCTGCGCCTCGATATCGGCCAGCTGCAGCTCGAACGTGGTCAGCGTCGAGGACTCGCCATTGCGCCCCTCAAGCTGCGCATCCACCGCGGCCTGCAGTGCCTCGACCTGCGTCTCCAGCGCCTTCAGCACCGGATTGTCCGGCGCATAGAGGATCTTGGCCGAGGCAAGCTGGCTTTTCAGCGTCTGCAGCTGGCGCTGTTCGTCGCTGCGGCTGTCAGTCAGGCTGTCGACCTGGCCGGTGCGCGAAAAGATCTCCTGCAGCCGGATCCGGCGGTCCTTGAGGCTCGAGAGCTCGCGCTCCATCTGCACCAGGCGTTCTTGCTGCGAGGTCTGGCGCAGGCGGCGAAACTCTAAGGAGTCGGGCAAGGCGGTCTTGTTCTTTTCCTTGAACTGCAGGATCAGCGTGCCCTGCCGGGCCATCTCGCCGTCAAGCCGTTTCACTTCCTGTTCGAAAAACCCCAGCGTCTCGGCGGCAAGTCCGGTCCGGACGGCGGTGTTTTCCTGCAAAATCCGGGTGACAAGGTCGTTCACGATCTCGGCCGACACCTCGGGCGTGGCGGAATCAAAGGCGACCGTCGCGATGGGTGCCGGATCATCCAGCGCCGGCAGCACCAGGACCAGGCGGCGCTGCATGTCGGTCACGATCTCGTCGGGGGTGATGGGGGGCTCGGCGGGATACAGCGTGAAGCGCTCGGCGGTATCCAGAAGATAGCTGCGCGTGACCAGCCGCTGGGTGATCACCTCCAAAAGCTCCACCGCCGAGGCCCGCACCGTCGACAGCGCCAGCTCGCCGGGGATCTGCGAGGATTCCACGATCAGCCGCGCCTCGGCGCGATAGACCGGCGGCTTGGTCAGCGCCAGCGTCAGCCCGATCGCAAGCCCGCCCAGCGTGAAGGCCAGGAAGTAATGGATGCGCCGGAAAAACAGCGACAGATAATACTTCAGGTCAATGTTCATCCGAGATGCCGGCAAGGCCGCGATTGCGGCTGGGGGAAGGGTCAGGGCTCGGCTCCGCATCCAGGCCCGAGGCAAAGAAGGCCCCGTCCTCCAGGACACGCTGCACAGTCTGGCTCATGATGATCTTCTGGTTCTTTGTAAAGGTATAGACCATCGACAGGTCACACAACTGGTTGACCAGGCGCGGCACGCCGCCCGTGACCTTGTGGATGAGATCGGTGGCGGCCCGGCTGAACACGTTGCGATCCCCCCCGCCCGCCACTTTCAGTCGGTGCGCGATATAGGCGCGCACGGTGGGCCCATCCATCGCCGAGAGGTGAAAATTGGCCGCCACGCGTTGGGCGAACTGGCGCATGTCGGGGCGCCGCACGATGTCGCGCAGTTCCGGCTGGCCGACCAGCACCAGCTGCAACAGTTCGTCCTTGTTGGCGTTGATGTTGGTAAACATGCGCAGTTCCTCAAGCGCATCGCGGCTGAGGTTCTGGGCCTCGTCGAAAATCAGGATGACGCGGTTGCCGCCGGCGTATTCCTCGATCAGATGCGCTTGGAAGGCGGCAAAAAGATCGACATAGGTGGCGTCATGCGGGGCCTTTTGCCCCAGTGCCATCAGGACCCAGCGCAGCAATTCCCCGCGCGAACCATGCGCGTTGGAAATCAGCCCGATCTTCACCCGCTCATCGATGGTCTTCAGAAGGTGCTGCACCAGCGTGGTCTTGCCCGCCCCGATTTCGCCGGTGATCAGCGTGATCGGCGCGCAGGTCAGGATGCCGTATTCCAGCATCGTATAGGCCCGCCGGTGGGCCGGGGACCAGAATAGGAAATCGGGATCCGGCAGCAGCGAGAACGGACGTTCGGTCAGCCCGAAATGGTCGTTATAAAGGTCAAGCGCGCTGGCCATGCTCAGAGCCCGGTTTGGGGAAGGCGGCCGGTTTGCCGCAATATGGGGGCCAGGGACAAGCGGATCGGCCTGCTGCGACCCCGCAGCGGCGGGGGGGCCCAAGACCGCACGCGCGGCAGAAACTGAAACCATCGGCGCACCCGATACCTGCACATCCGGAAGATTCGCGGACACATACCCTTTTTCGGACGGCGCGACATCAGCCAAATGGCGCTGGCTGTGAAATTCCCAAGGGACGGCATCAGGTGCCGGCCCCGCCGGGATTTCCCCCGCAACCGCCTCGGCATGTCCCGCAGGCCGCAGGGTCCGGCCGCGGGACCCGGCAAGGCCCGAGGCCGTATCGGACAAAGGCCCGTCCGGGCGCGCCGGGCGGGCCCTGAACTGCCGGTAAAGGCGGACCAATACCGGATCTATGGCCTTGTTTTCGCGATATTTCGCCATTGCCCCGCCGTTTCTGCCCGCCGCAAGACGCCGGTCCGGCCCGCGTCTTGCGGGAAAGCCGTCCTTGCAGACAGACATCCCTGCGCGCGGTCTACAGGGTTGCTTCGGCACAGATAGGGCACGCGGCGGGCAATTTTGCGGCCAAGCCTGCAGGGGCGATCCCAGGCTTCGGGCAGGTCTGCCCGCCGACCACTGGCTGAAAAGCGCCGATCCCGCCCCCTGCCCGCCCAAGCGCGTGCTTCGATCCCGCACCGGGATGGGCTAGAAGCCTGCAAAGCTCCCGATCCGGATGATCCCCGATGCGCCGCCCTGCCCTTCTTTTTGTCGTCCTTCTGGTGGCGGCCCTGGGGCTGGCAGGCTGCGACAGCGCCGAGCAAAAGGCGCAAAAGCATTACCTCTCCGGGCTTGCTTTGGCCGAGGCAGGCGATGTTGCCCGCGCGCTGATCGAGCTGCGCAATGCCTTTACCTATGATCCCGCGCATCCCCAGGCGCGGCTGGTCTACGCCCGCCTGGCGCGGCAGGACGGGGCCCTGGGCGAGGCCTATGCGCAATACCAGCGCGTGATCGAGACCGAACCCGACAGCGTCGAGGCGCGCCATGCCTTGGCCGAGATGGCAATCCTGATCGGCGACTGGCCCGAAGCGGGTCGCCATGCCGCGGCCCTGCAGTGGCTGGACCCTGCGACGCCCGGCACGGTGCTGGTCAAGGCCGGGCTGGACTACCGCACGGCCATGCTGGCCAATGATGCCAAGGCCGGGGCGGCGGTGACAGCGGTGGCCGAGGCCATGCTCAAGACCGTACCCGACGCGCGCATCGCCTGGCATATCGTGATCGACCAGGCGCTGCGCAGCACGACGCCCGCCGACGCCCTGCCCCGGCTGGATGCCGCCCTGACCGCCCTGCCGGACGAACGCGCCTTTCACCAGATGCGGCTGCGGCTCTTGGCCGAGGCGCGCGCCGTGGCGCTGGGACCCGCCATCGAGGCCTTCGTCGCGGCTTTCCCAGAGGACGAGCAGGCGCGCCAGATGATGGTGGCCTGGTATATCGACAAGGGTGACCTCGATGCCGCCGAGGCGTTCTTGCGCAAGCTGGCCGAGGATCCCGGGGTGGCGGCCGATCCGACCGCGACACTGTCCGCCCGCATGACGCTGGTGGAGTTCCTGTTGCAGGCACGCGGCCCGCAGGCCGGGCGCGCCGAACTCGACCGGCTGATCCTCGCCGAGACCCCTGCCCTGGCCTATCGGGCGCGCCGGGCCGCGCTGGATTTCGACCTTGGCCAAAAGACCGAAGGCATTGCCGCGATGACCGCGATGATCGCGGAAAACGCCGAGGGTCCTGCCGGGGTCCAGGCCGACCTGGGCGAGGTCAAGGTCACGCTGGCCCGCATGCTGGTGGCAACGGGCGATCTGGCCGGGGCGCAGGCGCGCATCGCCGAGGTCCTGGCCGAGGATCCGATCCATGTTGCGGCCCTGAAACTGCGCGCGGGCTGGTCCATCGACGCGGACCGACCGACCGAGGCCATAGCCGATCTGCGCCGCGCCCAGGCCGAGGCCCCGCGCGATGCCGAGATCCTGATGCTGATGGGGCATGCGCATGACCGTGACGGCGCCCATGCCCTGGCGGGCGAGCGCTATGCGCAAGCCGTCGAGGCCTCGGGGCGCGCACCAGCGGAATCGGTCTTTTACGCCCGGTTTCTCTTGCAGGACGGGCGCCTGGACAGCGCCGCGGCAGTCCTGGGCGATGCCCTGCGCCTGGCCCCGCGCAACGTGGACATTCTGGCCGCGCGGGCCGATATCCTGCTGCGCCAGAAAAACCTCGGCGGGGCCGGCCAGATCGCCGCCACCCTGCGCAGCCTGGGCGATGCACGTGCCGACGGGGCCGCCCACGCCATCGAGGCCGAAAGCCTGTTGCTGCAGGACCGCGTCGACGACACCATCGCCTATCTGCAGGACCTGGCAACCAGCGGCGCGGGCAACAGCGGGGCCGCCGCCCGCATGGTGCAGTTGCAGGTCGAGGCGGGCAAGCTGGACGAGGCGCGGGTCTTTCTTGACGCCCGGCTGGCCAAGACCCCGGCCGAGCCGACCTTGCGGTTCCTGCGCGCCGGCGTGCATCTTCTGGACGGCGAGGCGGACAAGGCCGAGGCGGTCTACCGGGATCTGCTGGCCGCCAATCCCGCGGCCGAACCCCCCTTGCGGGCCCTTTACGGCCTGTTGCAGCAGACGGACCGCGCCGCCGAGGCGACCGCCCTTCTGGAAAAGACCGCCGCCGACGCCCCAGCCGCCACCCTGCCCCGGCTGATGCTGGCCTCCGAGCGCGAGGCGGCGGGCGACCTTGATGGGGCCATCGCCCTTTACGAGGCACTTTATGCCGAAGACAGCAGCAACCTCATCGTCGCCAACAACCTGGCCAGCCTGATCGCCGGGCAAACGGACGATGGGGCCCGCATCGAGCGTGCCGCGGCCATCGCCAAACGCCTGCGCGGATCCTCCGAGCCCGCGTTCCAGGATACCTATGGCTGGCTGGAGTACCGGCGCGGCAACTTCCTCGAGGCGCTGCGCGCGCTGGAACCCGCAGCTCGCAACCTGCCCGGCGATCCGCGCGTGCTGGCACATCTGGGCCTGACCTACGTGGCGCTGGATCGGCCCGCAGAGGCCCGCCCGCTACTGACCCAGGCGCTGGCGCTGGCCGGCGACAGCGCCCTGCCCCCCTTTGCCGAGGCCCGCGCGGCCCTGGCCGGGCTTGCCCCGCCCTGAGACCCGCCGGGTCAGCAAAGAAAATGGCGGAAACTCACCTTGTGGTTGTTCAATCGCGCCCACAAGCTGTGTCCCGTCCGCGTCGCGGCCGGAAAAATCGAGGCCGTTGCCTCAAATCGCCCAGAATCCGCTTTAATTGCAGGGCGTCTCTGCCTAGAGATGGATGACCGGAGGCGGTAGATTTTGCAAAGTTCGAGACAAGTGAGGCGATGATGCGACCGATTTTTATTTTGCTTTCAGCAGTGCTGATGTCTGTGCTGTCGATCACGGGCGCGTCCGCGCAGGACACCTACAAGGTGCGCCCGGGCGATACGATCCGGATCGAGGTGCTTGAGGACGGCAACCTGAACCGTGACGCGCTGGTCCGACCCGATGGCCAGATCTCGCTGCCGCTGGCCGGCAGTGTCCGCGCCGGAGGCCGCACGCTTGCCGAAATCCAGGCCGAACTGGCCGCCAAGCTGGCGGGCAGCTTTGCCACCCCGCCGAACGTTTTCGTGACCATCGGCACCCTGGCCGAACGGACGACCGGCACGGGTGTGGCACGCACCATTGCGGTCTATGTGATCGGAGAAAGCGGCGCGCAGGGCAAGGTCGACGTCAAGCCGCGCACCACGCTTTTGCAGCTGTTCGCGCAGATGGGCGGCTTTGGGCCTTTTGCCGCGACCAAGCGCATCCAGCTGCGCCGTACCGCCAAAGACGGCTCCGAGACGGTCTACAACTTCAACTACGATTCGATCCTGGCCGGCGGTTCCGGTGGCACCACGCGCCTGCAGGATGGCGACGTGCTGATCATCCCGCAGCGCCGTCTCTTCGAATAAGGCCGAAAGACAGATGGTGGGGAAAAAAGCGACCCTGAACAGGGCAATCGGCAGTCTTTTGGGCGGAGTGGCGATCAGTGTCCTGGCCGCCATGCCTGCCTTGGCACAGGCCAGCGGCGAGCGGGCGAACGGCCTGACCTTCGGGGTTGAGCAAAGCCTGCAGGTCGGTCGCAACCTCGACCTGTCGGTGCCGGCCTCGGGGCGCAGCACAATCGCCACGACGCGCCTGTCCTTGGGCTATTACGACGCCACCGCCGTCTCGCGCTTCAGCTTTGATGTCAGCGGTGTGCTGCGGCTGGCCGACACACCCACGGGCAACGAAAGCGGGTTTGCCGACCCGGCGGCCCAGCTCAGCTATACCCGTGCCGGGGCCAATGCCGCCCTGTCGGTCACCGCCAGCGCCGAGCAGTCCGACCTGAGCTTTGAGCGCGATCTCAGCGACTTTGTCGGCGAGGATGGCACGATCGACCTGCCCGATGACTTCGACACCACATCCGAAGGCACGCGCAACGACTATGCGGTCGGGGTCCGGCTGGATCTGCAGCGTCGCGCGCCGCTCAGCTATTCGCTCGGGGCCACCTACGAGGTCACCGATTACACCGACGTCACCTCGCCCACGCTTTTTGACGAAACCGCGCTCCGGCTGGATGTTTCGGCCTCCTTGCGCTTTTCGGCGATCAGCTCGGCCACGGTGTCGCTCGGCTATGACGACATCCAGACCGAGGATCTGGTCGAGACCCATCGCAAGATCAGTTCGCTGACCCTTGGCTATGCGCGCGAGCTGTCGCCGATCCTGCGGCTGGGGGCCAGCCTCGGCCTGACCCATACCCAGCGCGAGATCCTCGGGCCGGTTACCAGCAGTGGCAACGAGACCACCGCCGAGGTCGAACTCAGCTATACCCTGCCCAATGGCGAGCTGGGCGGCAGCATCGGCGTCACCCGCCCCGAAGGTGGCGGCTCCGAGCTGATCGGCCAGCTGCGCTATCGCCAGGACCTGCCCACGGGCAGCCTATCGGCGCTTCTGACGCAAGAAGCCTCGACCACGACCGATGGCGAGACCCGGCCCACCACCGCGCTGTCGTTGAGCTATGTGCAGGACATCAATGCGCTTTCGGGCATCGAGTTCGGGCTGACCCATATCCTGGCCGCAGGCACCGCGACCCGCAACAAGGTTGCCCAGACACAACTGGCGGTCACCTATAACCGGTCCCTGACCGAGGACTGGTCGCTGCGCACGGGCCTGACCTACCAGACCCGCAACGAGGAAACGGTGGGCAAGTCCGACGCCCCCTTTGCCTTCCTGTCGATCGGGCGGACGTTCGATCTGCGCTGAGGTCGCGACGAAACAGCAAAGGGGACGGCGCTCCAGCACCATCCCCTTTTGCATGTTGGCCTGACCGGCGGGTTATGGTGCCGCCGACGACGCCCCCTGCCCTTCGGTCACCGCCGCCGCGACCGGCACGGCATCCGCCCCCAGCCCCACCGCCAGCGCCGTGCGCAGCGCGATATATTCCTGCGCCACATCCCGGCAGGCCTGGGCCAGAAGGCCGCGCGCATTCGACAGGTCGCGCTCGCGGTCCAGAAGATCCAGCGTGGTAACATCCCCCCCGCTTTCCAGAAGCTCGCGCGTCAGTGCCAGCGCCCTGGTGTTCAGCGAGACCGACTTTTGCGCCGCCCGCGCCGCCTGTTGCGCGCCCTGCAGGGCCGCCAGCGCAGTTTCGACCTCTTCGACCGCAGACAGCACGGCACGGCGCCATTGCGCCAGGGCGGCATCGGCACGGGCACTGGCAGCCCGCGCCCCAGCCGCCAGCGCACCTTGCGAAAAGACCGGCAGCGTCAGCCCGGCGGCCAGGCTGCGGCTGGAAGCCCCGCCCGAGACCGGCGCCCGGATCACCCCGTTCAGCGACAGCGTCGGATAGCGCGCCGCCTCGGCCGCCGTCATGTCGGCAATGGCCGCCGCATATTCCCGTTCGGCCTGGGCGATATCGGGGCGCAGGCGCAACAGATCGGCCGGCACCCCCAGATCGGCCCCCGCCTTGGGCAGGGGCTGCACCCCGGGATAGCCAAGATCGATGTCCAGATCGCCCACCGTGCGGCCCATCAGCGTCGACAGGCGGTTTCGCTGGCGGATCACCACTGCCTCCAGCTGCGGGATATCGGCCTGGGTCTCGGCCAGAAGGGCACCGGCCTGCAACACGTCCAACTCGGTCCCCGCCCCGGTTTCGGTGCGGGTGGTGATGTTGCGCAAGGACCGCTGCCGCGAGGCCAGGTCCTGCTGCCGCTGGGCCAGACGCATCTGGTAAAAGCGCAGATCGACATAGGTCGCCGCCAGATCGGCGATCAGCAGGCGGCGGGTATCGATGCCGGCCGCCGCTGCGGCCTCAGCCCGCGCGAGGGCGGCCCGCTTGCCCGCGCGGCGTTCGCCATTCAGATCGAAAAACGCGCTCAGGCCCAGCTCGGCGGTG
>JANPBI010000089.1:0-3507 GCA_031430315.1 Rhodobacterales bacterium
CAATTGTCGGCTCCAGCTACTCAATCAACATTTCTTCCAGTCTCGCTACGGCCAAGTATGTTGACGCGTATTGCTGGGGTGATCGGCAGGCCAGCAAAGTCCCCGCTGTTGCCGCCTATGCCATGAATCCCTTTACTCAAAAAATTGGGTTCAGCAACCTCGATTTGCATATGGTGCCACTGAGCGAGGTCAAAAACCGACAATGCGTCATCGGCGGCGGCGTGCTCAAGTCGAGTACCGGAGGTCTACAGCCAAAATTCCAAGACCCGCCCGTGCCGGCAGATGGGACAAAGATTGAGATTGCTGACTTTGTTCCGGATTGGCAGTGGGGCAGCCAAGATGGAACCATCCGGGTTGTTGCACGACTTCAGACCTATCTTGAAATTCCCGCGCAAGACGGTGAATGCCTGATTTATTTTGTGCTTCGCCGTTCTAGCGATACAACAAAGCTCCCCGTTGCAATCAATCGGATCAACACGCGCATTGGCAATTCAAAGTTTGAAGAGAAAGGTCAGTTTGACGCCGTAACCTGGGGAAGTCAAAATTCCAACGGCAAACAGACCCGGTTTTCTGCAGCGCGTACCGCTCCTGGAGACGACAAGGACAAAGTCGTCTACAAAGATGCAAACTCGTTCACCTATATCTGGCTAGTAGGCTAATCCAATTATATTGCTTTGTCCTTCCAGCGCATGCAATTTCAACTGCCGGAAGGACAAGCTCCACTGACTTACCCGAAACCAGATCCGCCCGTCCACGCCCCAAAAGATGGTTTTGGACGGGCCTAACACGCGCCGCAGTTAGCAGCTCTTTGGCGGGCTGGCATGCGCCAAGCCGCCCCCCCCTCAATCCTCCAGCACAAACGTCACCATCATATTCACCTGCCAGCTCACGATCTTGTCGTTCTTCACCGCCACCTTGTGCTCCTTGACCCAAGCCCCCGACACGCCACGAAGCGTCTTGGCCGCGCGCGCGACCCCGGAGGCGACGGCATCTTCAAAGCTTTTTGTCGAGGTGGCGGAAATCTCGGTCACGCGGGCAACGCTCATGGTCTTCTCCTGGAGTTGAAAGGGCAAAACGCCCTGTTGCGACTCCGACCCTAGCACCGCAGACAGCCCCGCTAAGGGGGAAACGGCATGGCGCCTTCCCGTGCGCCAAAACCCGCGCGCGCGCCCAAACCCGCGCAGGTTGCGCGGCGTGAGTCCCCCGCGCCACACCCCTTGCCCCTAGATGCAGGGCCAGATACTTCTGTCTGGCCGATATCCACGAATGCCCCCTATAGTCAGTGGATCAACGGGGGACCAACCCCGGGACTTGAGGCAGTGAACGACCAACAGCGAGGAGAGGGCCATGCGCTGCCCATTCTGCGGCAATATCGACACCCAGGTGAAAGACAGCCGACCGGCTGAAGATCACGTCTCCATCCGTCGGCGCCGGTTCTGTCCCGCCTGTGGGGGCCGCTTTACCACCTATGAACGGGTGCAGTTGCGCGACCTCGTGGTCATCAAGTCCTCCGGCAAGCGCGAGGATTTCGACCGCACCAAGCTCGAACGCTCCATCCGCATCGCGATGCAGAAACGCCCGATTGATCCCGAACGCATCGACCAGATGATTTCCGGGATCGTGCGGCGACTGGAAAGCCTTGGCGACACCGACATCTCGTCGAAAGTGATCGGCGAGATCGTGATGGAAAGCCTCGCGCGGATCGACACCGTCGCCTATGTGCGGTTTGCCAGCGTTTACAAAAACTTCCAGACCGCGGATGACTTCGACGGTTTCGTGAGCGAGCTTCGGCCCGGAGCCGCCGGGGAAGAGTGAGCGACACCGACCACATGGCCCACGCCCTGCGCCTCGCCGCGCGGGGCCTGGGCAATGTGTGGCCCAACCCGGCTGTGGGCTGCGTTCTGGTCCGGGACGGCCTGATTGTCGGTCGCGGCTGGACCCAACCGGGAGGCCGCCCCCATGCCGAGGTGATGGCGCTGACACAGGCGGGCGCTGCCGGGCGCGAGGCCACGGCTTACGTGACGTTGGAACCCTGCGCCCACTACGGCCAAACGCCCCCTTGCACAGATGCGCTGATCGCCGCAGGTGTTTCCCGCGTCGTCACCGCCCTGACCGACCCCGACCCCCGCGTGTCTGGCAAGGGCCATGCTCGCCTCCGCGCCGCAGGAATCGCCGTGACCGAGGGCGTCCTGACGCCCGAAGCCACCCACCTCAACGCAGGCTTCCTGAAACGGATCACCAAGGGCCTGCCCTTCGTCACCCTGAAACTCGCGGCCAGCCTCGACGGCCGCACCGCCACCGCGACGGGTGAGAGCCGCTGGATCACCGGCCCCGAAGCCCGGCGCCGCGTCCACGCCATGCGCCTTGCCCACGACGCCGTCATGGTCGGCTCCGGCACCGCCTTGGCCGACGACCCCGACCTGACCGCCCGCGACATGGGCGCGACCCGGCAGCCAGTGCGCATCGTCCTCGACCGCCTCCTCAAACACGCGCCCGAAAGCCGCCTCGGCCGCACCGCCAAGGACCACCCCGTCTGGCTCCTCCACGGTCCCTCAGCGCCAGAAGCGGCGCGAAGCGCATGGCAAGCCACCGGCGCTACCCTGATCGAGGTCCCCGAGGCCAACGGCCCCCTCGACCTGAAAGCCGCCCTTCAAGCGCTGGCCGGAAAGGGCCTCACCCGCATCCTCAGCGAAGGCGGCAGCAGCATCGCCGCCGCGCTTGTGAAGGCGGGGTTGGTGGATGAGCTGGTGTTGTTTTCGGGCGGGGTTTTGATTGGGAGTGAGGGGTACCCGGCGCTTGGGGCGCTTTCGCTCTCAGAATTATCGCGGGCCAACAGACCCATGCTGCTTGGAATTGACAGTATGGGCATGGATACACTTTCCAGATGGGCCTTTCGAAAATAACGAAAGATCAGATACCGTTTTGGCCGGTTCAACGCCTGAAACGGGCCTTCGCCCAATTCCAAAGCAAGTCTGCGCCAAAGATTATCACCAAGACAAGGGCCAAGCTTAGAAAGTCCGCCAGATCGCTGAAGGGTTTGAAATCAAGATCCAAGAAAGCTATCCCAAACAAGAACGCTGCCAATACGATCCTGCCTTTCAGGCTTTCCCTATATGCGCTCATACGACCTACCGACCGATTTTCACTATTGTAGGCACAAGCCACATTACAGCGGACCCGCGCCACGTCCGAAAACGTCTGCTCACAAGTCAGACGCTTGTCATGCCCGAATCTAGGGTTTCGAGATCACGTAAAACAGGCCAAGGGCAGAAGCTGCAATGACTGCCATTATCAAGTTTGTCTTCGAACTGAACCACCACGCAGAATACCGAGAATAGTACTTTTCCGAGAAGTGCTGATACTTCTCCCAGACGTTCCGCGGTTTTTCAGGCTTCTGGTCCATGTCCTGCCCCAAGCCGCCGACCACCGTCGCAGCAATGATAATCCGACCTGCAGCCTTTCATACAGCCCCCCATTCACCTCTTCGCAAATATCCCGGGGGTGCGG
>JANPBI010000090.1:0-9157 GCA_031430315.1 Rhodobacterales bacterium
ATGCTCGGCCACACTTTACGCGTTTTGTGGCTGGTGCCCGCGATGGACCGGTTGTGGATCGAGGCTGCCGAGGGGCGTCGTCGCTTCCTTGACCGGCTGACGATGTCCTTTCACCCCGCCCATGCAGAAGCGGTGCTTGAATACGAAAAGGCGATGCGCGATCGCAACCGGCTGCTGAAAGATCAGGTAGGCGATGCTGGCTGGTACGGTGCGCTGGAACATCGGATGGCAGAGGCCGCGCAATCCATCATGGATTGCCGCAGCCTTGCACTGCGGCGGCTAGGAGAGGCGCAGGATGCTGCCGACACCGTTTTTCCCAAGGCCGATCTTTCGCTGACCGGTCCCGAGGATGCGCCCGAACTGCCAACCGAGGATCTCGCGCTCGCCTGGAGCGACGGTCGCCGGCGCGACATGGCAGCGGGGCGTACACTTGTCGGCCCCCACCGCACCGATCTGCGCGCCATCTATGGGGCGAAGGGTGTTGCCGCCGATCAATGCTCCACCGGTGAGCAAAAGGCGCTTCTGATCAGCCTGATCCTCGCCAACGCCCGCGCGCTGGCTGCTGATCTCGGTCGCGCGCCGGTACTATTGCTGGATGAGGTCGCGGCGCATCTGGATGCGAACCGCCGTGCCGCGCTATATGACGAGATATGCGCATTGGGGGCGCAAGCGATCATGACCGGAACTGAAGCCAACCTGTTTGACAGCCTTGGCGACAGGGCGCAAAACATCCGCCTCGCCGACAATCAGGGCGAAAGCACCGTGATCCTGTGACGGCGACACATGAAGATTGAAACTATCCCCGAGGCGCGCCTGACCCCAGCGCAAGATGCCGAGATAGCTGCCCTGCTGGCGCGCTGCTTCGACACTGATTTTGGCGGGCGCAGCTTTTACCAGCAGCGCCACCACATCCGGTTGATGGCGCACGATCCCGCATTGGTCGGTCACATGGCGCTGACCCTGCGGGCGATCCGTATCGGCGATCAGCTGACCGACGTTGCGGGCCTCGCCGACGTTGCCACTGACCCCACGCATCGTGGCAAGGGCATCGCAGCAGCCCTGCTGCAAGCCGCGATAACCGAAGCCAAAGCCAGCCCAGCGGAATTCCTGCTGCTTTTTGGTACGGCGCCCTTGTACGCAGGCGCTGGCTTTGTCGCGGTACATAACCCGATGACCTGGATCGGCCTGACCGGTGCGCGAATGGGGGCGGTCCAGTCAAAGCAGGCAGAAAGCTTGATGGTCCTGCCGCTACGCGACAAGGAATGGGATGCGTCGGCGCCGCTTGATCTGTTGGGAAACCTCTTCTGATGAAGCTGCTTTGACGATCAGCCTGTCCGAAATCCTGCTTTATTGCGCAGGGATGTTCGCACTCTGGGCGGTGCCCGGCCCTGTCTGGGTCGCGCTGACGGCGCGCACGCTTGCGGGCGGGTTTGCCAGCGCCTGGCCGCTGGCGGTCGGCGTGGTCCTGGGCGATGCGATCTGGCCGCTGACCGCAATCTTTGGCCTCACCTGGATACTGTCGGTTTACGGCGACTTTCTCAGCGTCTTGCGCTGGATCGCGGCTGCGATCTTCATTGTCATGGGCATTGTGCTCTTGGGCAAATCCGGCGAAGTGTCTGCCGATGGTCGGCTGACAAAGCCGGGTCACCTGGCGGGGTTCCTGACGGGCTTGGCCGTGGTGATCGGCAATCCCAAGGCGATCCTTTTCTACATGGGGATGCTGCCTGGGTTCTTTGACCTGACACAGCTGACCGGCTGGGACATCACGGTTATTTTGGCGGTTTCTGCCGCGATCCCCTTGGCGGGAAACCTGTGCCTGGCCCTCTTCCTCGACCGCGCGCGCAGGCTTTTGTCCGACCCCAAAAGCATCCGCAGGCTGAACGTCATTTCCGGTCTTTTGCTGATCGCGGTCGGGATCGTCATCCCGTTCACGTAACCCCTAAATCTTGTGTCCAAGGCGTGACAACCCACCCCCAAACCGCTATAAATCGCGTGTCATTCACGGGAATACTGACCAATGGCCGATGAGCCCAAGAACACTGCCGCCTACGACGCTGATTCTATCAAGGTTCTCAGGGGGTTAGAGGCGGTTCGCAAGCGTCCCGGCATGTATATCGGCGATACCGATGACGGATCGGGCCTGCACCACATGGTTTACGAGGTCGTCGATAACGGCATCGACGAGGCGCTGGCTGGCCACGCGACCGCCGTGACCGTCATCATCCACCCCGATGACAGCGTGTCGGTGCGCGACAACGGGCGCGGCATTCCGGTCGATATCCACCAGGAAGAAGGCGTGTCGGCGGCCGAGGTCATCATGACCCAGCTGCATGCAGGCGGAAAATTCAACAACACCGACGACAGCGGCAACGCCTACAAGGTGTCGGGCGGTCTGCACGGCGTCGGCGTGTCGGTCGTCAACGCGCTCAGCGAGTGGCTGGAACTGACGGTCTGGCGCAACGACCGCGAATACAAGGCGCGGTTCGAGGATGGCGATTGCACGGTCCATGTCCATGATGTCGGCCCCGCGCCGGGCATGAAAGGGACCGAGGTTCGTTTCCTCGCATCGGCCAAGACGAACCGCCCCGAGGGGACATTTTCCGACCTCGACTATCAGTTCAAGACGCTGGAGAACCGGCTTCGTGAACTCGCGTTCCTGAATTCCGGCGTGCGCATCATCATCGAAGATTTGCGCCATCCCGAACCGATCAAGACCGATCTTTTCTACGAGGGCGGCGTCAGGGAATTCGTCAAATATCTGGACCGCTCCAAGCAGGCCGTCATCGCTGACCCGATCTACATGATAGGCGACCGCAACTGCATCGTGGTCGAGGTCGCGATGTGGTGGAACGACAGCTACAATGAAATGGTGCTGCCGTTTACGAACAACATCCCGCAGCGGGATGGTGGTACGCATCTGGCCGGGTTCCGGGGCGCGCTGACCCGCACGATCAACTCCTATGCGCAGACTTCGGGCATCGCCAAACGTGAAAAGATCGACTTCACCGGCGACGACGCCCGCGAGGGGCTGACCTGCGTACTTTCGGTGAAAGTACCCGACCCGAAGTTTTCGTCACAAACCAAGGACAAGCTGGTGTCGTCCGAGGTGCGTCCGGCGGTCGAGAATCTGGTGAACGAGAAGCTCGCCGAATGGTTCGAGGAAAATCCCGGTCCCGCGCGTGGTATTGTCGGCAAGATCATCGAGGCGGCTTTGGCGCGCGAGGCGGCCCGCAAGGCGCGCGAATTGACCCGACGCAAGACAGCGCTGGACATCGCCTCGTTGCCCGGCAAGCTGGCGGACTGTCAGGAACGCGATCCCGCGAAGTCCGAGATTTTCCTTGTCGAAGGCGATAGTGCGGGCGGGTCGGCCAAACAGGGCCGCTCGCGCTCCAATCAGGCGGTCCTGCCGTTGCGCGGGAAAATTCTCAACGTCGAACGCGCGCGCTTTGACCGCATGCTCGGCAGCGCCGAGATCGGCACGCTGATCACTGCCCTTGGTACTGGGATCGGGCGCGACGAATTCGACATCGGCAAGTTGCGCTACCACAAGGTCGTCATCATGACCGACGCCGACGTGGACGGCGCGCATATCCGCACGCTGCTGTTGACGTTCTTCTTCCGCCAGATGCCCGCGCTGATCGAGGGCGGGTATCTCTACATTGCACAGCCCCCCCTGTACAAAGTCGCTCGGGGCCGGTCCGAGGTCTACCTCAAGGATCAAGCGGCGCTCGAGGATTACTTGGTCGAGATGGGCGTCGATGGCGCCGTCCTGCGCCTGCCCTCTGGCGAGGAAATCGCCGGGGCTGACCTTGCCCGGGTGATCGAAGGCGCGCGCGCTTTCCGCAAGGTGCTGGACTCATTCCCGACGCATTACCCCCGCGCCATTCTGGAGCAGGCGGCGCTTGCAGGTGCCTTCGATCCCGGCAGCGTAAGTGGCGACCTTCAGGCCGTTGCCGATACCGTTGCCAAACGCCTGAACCTCGTGGCGCAGGAATACGAACGCGGCTGGACGGGCCGGATTACGCAAGACCATGGCATCCGGCTGTCCCGCATCCTGCGTGGCGTCGAGGAACTGCGCACCCTTGACGGGGCTGTCCTGCGGTCCGGCGAGGCCCGTCGCCTAGGCCAATTCGCTGGCCAGCACGCCCACGTCTACCGCGACCCCGCCCGCCTTGTCCGCAAGGACCGCGATCAGCCCATCCATGGCCCCATCGACCTTTTGAAATCCATACTGGCCGAGGGCGAAAAGGGCCTGACCCTGCAACGCTACAAGGGTCTGGGCGAGATGAACCCCGAACAGCTGTGGGAAACCACCCTCGACCCCGAGGCGCGGGTCCTGTTGCAGGTCAAGGTCGACGATCTGGCCGAGGCCGACGACATCTTCACCAAGTTGATGGGCGATGTGGTCGAACCACGGCGAGAGTTCATCCAGGCGAATGCGCTGGACGTTCAGCATCTGGATTTCTGACGGCATTTCACGCATTGCGGGGCTGGCGGACCGATACCTTGGCCTTGTCGCGTGGGGTGGCACGCTACAGCAAAAGCCCTGCGCGCGGGCCTCGATCGGGACGAATTCTGATTAGGTTACGCCGGCAGAGGCGCGCCGGGTCTTTCGTGTCGATTGCACGAAAGCCGCAATGAACACCGCTGTCAGCACCAGAATGACCGTCGGGGCAGGGGCGGAATCGATGAAAAAGCTGAGATAGACACCCAGAAAGCCCGAGATCATGGTGACCGCAACCGCAATCATCAGCATGCGGTCGAACCGGCTGGTGATCAGAAACGCGATGGCACCAGGCGCAATCAACAGGCCGATGGACAGGATGATCCCCACCGCCGACAGCGTTGCCACGATCGACAGCGAAATCATCGCCAGAAGGCCATAGTGCAGAAACCGCACCGGCAGACCCACGGCCTGCGCCTGGACGGGGTCAAAGGCATGCAACATGAAGTCGCGCCGCTTGGCCAGAATGACCGCAGTGACTACTGCCGCGATCACGCCAGCCGTCCACAAATCCTGCAAGCCGATCCCCAGCATGTTGCCAAAGAGGATGTGGTCAAGATGCACATCGGTGCTGATCTTGGTATACATCACGATGCCAAGCCCGAACATGCCCGAAAACACGATGCCCATCACGGTATCCTGCTTTACCCGGCTGTTCTCTTTCAGGAATCCGGTGGTCAATGCACAAAACATGCCGGCGACAAAGGCCCCGATGACCAGCGGGATGTGCAAAAGATAGGCCAGTACGACACCCGGCAGCACCGCGTGGCTGATCGCATCACCCATCAGCGACCAGCCTTTCAGCACCAGAAAACATGACAGCAGCGCCATCGGCACCGAGATCATCGCCATGATCGCAAAAGCGTTGTTCATGAAGGCGAATTGAAAGGGTTGAACCAGCAATTCCGTCATGGCGCGCGCTCCAGCACCTTGGCAGCGCGGCGGCGGGCTGCGAGATAGCCATGTTTCGGGGCAAGAAAAAACGCCAGCAGAAAGACCAGCGTCTGCAGGCAGACGATCAGGCCACCCGTCGCGCCATCGAGAAAGAAGCTGAAATAAGCGCCGACAAAGCTGGTGATGGAGCCAATGGCAACGCTGAGCATCAAGAGGCGGGGAAAGCGGTCGGTCAACAAATAGGCGGTAGCCCCCGGCGTCACCACCATTGCAATCACAAGGAACGCGCCCACGGTTTGCAACGCGGCCACGCAACATGCCGACAACAGGGTAAAGAACACGACCTTCAAAAGCCCGGTATTGATGCCGATGGACCGCGCGTGGTTCTCGTCGAAAAAGGTCACCATCAGGTCTTTCCACTTTGCCAGCAGCACTGACAGCGACACCAATCCGATGATTGCCAATTGCAGCGTGTCGCCCGGCGTGATCGCAAGGATGTTGCCCATGGTGATGGTCTGGACCGACACGGACATCGGCGACAGGGACACCATGAACAGCCCCAGCCCGAAGAATGACGTAAAGATCAACCCGATGATCGCGTCTTCCTTCAGGCCTGACCGCTGGTTCAAAAACAGCATCGCCCCCGCCGCCAGTCCGCCCGCGATAAAGGCCCCAAGCGCAAAGGGCAGACCCAGCATATAGGCGCCTGCCACCCCCGGCACGATCGAATGGCTGAGCGCATCGCCGATAAGCGACCAGCCTTTCAGCATCAGATAGACCGACAGGAATGCGCAGACCCCGCCGACCAGGGCGGAGACCCACATCGCATTGACCATGTAGCCATACTGAAACGGCAACAGTAGGGATTCAGTCATTTCGCGCCTTTTTTGGCGGCGGTCCTGTCGTAGATCACAAAAGGCTTTTCATCATCGGTAAAGACCGAGACCGACCGCGGGTCATCGTCGTCATGCAGATCAGCCCCGCCCAGCACGAAATGCCGCAGCACACCACCAAAAGCCAGTTCCAGATTTTCGCGGGTGAAGGTGGTCTCGGTTGGCCCGTAAGCAAGGACTGTGCCTTTGACCAGCACCGCACGATCACAGAATTCGGGTACCGAACCAAGGTTGTGGGTCGATACCAGCATCACCCGTCCCTCATCTCGCATTTCCCGCATCAGCGCGATGATGGCGTCTTCGGTCTGGACATCGACCCCGGTAAAGGGTTCGTCCAGCAAGATCACGGTGGCATCCTGAGCCAGCGCGCGGGCTAGAAAGACGCGTTTGCGTTGGCCGCCCGACAGCTCGCCGATCTGGCGCTCGCGGAAATCTGTCATGCCGACACGGTCCAGCGCGTGGGTGACACGGGCGCGGTCGGCTGCGGCGGGAATCCGAAAGAACCCCATATGGCCATAGCGACCCATCATGACCACGTCTTCGACAAGCACCGGAAACGTCCAGTCAACCTCTTCGGCCTGGGGGACATAGGCGACAAGATTTTGCCCCAGCGCCTCTTTGACCGATTTTCCCAGCACCGTAATCGTGCCCTGGGCCACTGGCACAAAGCCCATGATCGCCTTGAAGATCGTTGACTTGCCCGCACCGTTCACCCCCACCAGTCCGGTGATCGACCCCGTCGGCACTGTAAAGCTGGCATCGCGCAGGGCCGTCTGGCCATTGCGGTAAGTGACATAGACGCCCTGTGCAGTAATGCCTGGTGCGGGGGGCGTGGTCTTTTGCAACATGGTCCCCTGTCCTGCTATTTCGTCAGCCCGTCCGCAATCGTCTGCGACGTCACCCGCAAAAGGTCGAGGTAGGTCGGGACTGGGCCGTCCGCCTCGGTCAGACTGTCCACATAAAGAACGCCGCCATAGGCTGCACCGGTTTCGCGGGCGACCTGTTCAGCGGGGTCCTGGCTGACCGTGCTTTCGCAAAAGATCGACGGAATCCCGTTTTCGCGCACCGCGTCGATCACCTTGCGCACCTGTTGCGGAGTCCCTTGGGAATCAGCGTTGATCGGCCAGAGATACAGTTCCTTCATCTGGAAATCGCGCGCCAGATAGCTGAACGCGCCTTCACAGGATGCCAGCCAGCGCCTGTCTTCGGGCACCGCCAAGACAGCAGCGCGAAGCGGGGCAATGGCGGCGGTGATCTCGGCCTTGTAGGCTTCGGCATTCGCGGCATAAGTCGCGGTGTTTTCTGGGTCATGCTCTGACAAGGCGTCACGGATGTTGTCGACATAGACCAGCGCGTTTTCCAGGCTCATCCAGGCATGCGGGTTCGGCTTGCCGGAATAATCTCCTTCGGCGATTGACATCGGCACGATTCCATCGGTCAGCACGGCGCTGGGCACATCGGTCAGGTTACCAAAGAACTGTTCGAACCACCGTTCCAGATTGAGTCCGTTCCACAAGATCAGGTCTGCATCTTGCGCCCGGATGATGTCGCCGGGCGTAGGTTCATAGCCGTGGATCTCGGCCCCCGCCTTGGTGATGGATTCTACCACCGCGGCGTCGCCCGCCACATTGCGGGCCATGTCCGCGATGATGGTAAATGTGGTGACCACCTTGAATTCAGGGTCTTTGGCAAGGGTCGGCGTGGCCAGCATGACCGTACCTGCCAGCACCAGTATGAACCGTCGCAGGGAAGCCGCGGTCATTGTATCTCTCCGCAAGGTGTGTCTCTCGCGCTATTGATTATGAGAACCATTCGCAATTGTAAACACAAATGATAATCATTCGCAATAACATGATCGGTCACCGGCAAGCACCCTGCCGTGATCGGGGTCGGCTAACCCCTTGAACCTGCCTTGGCGTTCTGCAGCCCGGATGAATGGTGTTACCACGGACCTGAAATCCCTCTGACGCGCGATTGCCGGTCTCGGCCCGGTGCCCCCGGGATTTGCGGCCAATCGCCCGAAGGCATCCATGATAGGGAGCGCAGCCTATGGCCATGTTGTGGTGACCCCGGATGGATTCGAACCATCGACCTGCCGCTTAGGAGGCGGCCGCTCTATCCTCTGAGCTACGAGGCCTTGGCGCTTTCATGGTCGGAAATCCTGGCCGATGCAACAGGCTGCTGCCCTTTCCCACCCGACTGTGCAGGACCCTGCCCGCTGCAAAGGGACTTGGACTTGCATCCGCTTTAGCGATACGACTGACGTATCACTCGGATCAGTCAGGACTTCCCTTGACCAAAGCCAGTTCTCTCGACCCCAAACGCCCCTTGACGCTGCGCGATGTGTCCGAGGCTTCGGGGGTCAGTGAAATGACGGTCAGCCGGGTCTTGCGCAATCGCGGCGATGTATCAGGGACCACCCGTGAGCGCGTACTGGAGGCGGCCCGCACGCTTGGTTATGTGCCGAACAAGATCGCAGGTGCGCTCGCCTCACAGCGGGTCAATCTCGTAGGCGTGGTAATCCCGTCCCTGTCGAACCTGGTCTTCCCCGAGGTGCTGACGGGTATTTCAGACGTGCTCGTCGATACTGGTCTGCAGCCGGTTGTCGGCGTGACCAACTATCAGCCTGACCGCGAGGAACAGGTGATCTACGAAATGCTGTCCTGGCGGCCGTCTGGCCTGATTGTCGCAGGGCTGGAACATACCGCCGCCGCCCGCGCGATGATGGCGCAGTCCGGCATCCCGATCGTCGAGATCATGGATATCGACGGCGAGGCGGTGGACAGCGCCATCATCGCGCGGGCGGCGGCGGTATGTTCCAGCCCTGCGACAATCAGGCCAGACGGCCGCCAGGACAGCATTTCGT
>JANPBI010000091.1:0-4295 GCA_031430315.1 Rhodobacterales bacterium
GGGTTCACCCCGCCGACCCACCGGCACCAACGCAAAACGGCGGGTTGAACCCCGCCCTACGCCGACCCGTCAAACCCATTCCTCCCCTCCCCCTTGTGGGGAGGCTCAGGGAGGGGGGCTTTCCCAACGCTCCGACCTGCCCCCCACCCCCAACCCCTCCCCACCGGGGGGAGGGGAGGCGCCCATCCCCGTAGGGTGTGTGCTTTGCACGCACCATTCCACCGACGCGCCAACAGCGCGTGATATCACGCATCCTACGACCACCCGCGCTCCCAAACAAAAAAGGGCGGAGCCTCAGCCCCGCCCGTCACTCATTCCCACACATACGCCGGTGATCCCTCACCGGCCAACTCATAAAGATCGCAAAACTCGTGTTTGACCCGGCGTCAAAACAACCCGTCGTCGCCGTTCTGGTCCTCGGCAACCTGATCCGCAATCACGGCCCCGCCGCCCCCGATGATCAGGGGCGCGCAGGCCGACAACAGCCCCGTCACCAGCAACAGCGCGACAAGCCCCAAGGTTCGTTTCGTCATCGTGTCATCCTTCCTGATCCTGCCCCCTTAATCGGCGCAGCGTTGATGCTAGTGGCAGGGGGCGGGGCTGGCTAGTGCCCGTCCCGGAAGGCGCGTCACATCTGGCCTTGGGTTTCCTGGCTTTGATCGGTGATCGCCTCGCCCGCCCCCTCGATGTCGCGCCCGGCGCCTTCGATGGTCTCGCAGGCAGTCAGGGTCAAAAGGGCGATCAGCGGCAAAAGCATCATGCGCAGGGTCATGGGAAAGGGTCCTTCGTTCAGGTGTCGGTACTTATTCAACGCGCGGCGGCGGGGGGCGGTTCCCTCGGGCGCTATGCCCGACAGCCGTCGGGACGGATACCCGACACCTGCCATACGCTTGCCATACGCCTGGCATACGTTTGGCAGACGTTTTGCACACACCCGTTTTTGTTAACCCCACCTTAACCATCCCGCCCCAATCTGGGGCCATGAAACGCCTCATCCCCCTTGTTTTCCTTGCCGCCTGCGGGGCCTCGCCTGCCGTCGAATTCATGGGGGCCACCCGCACCGACGTCGTCCGCGACGGACGAACCTACACGGTGTTTCAAAAGGGCGAACGGGTCGAAATCATCCGCCTTGGCTACGCCCGACGCGGCGAACATCAGGCGATCCGGGCCGCCATGATTGATCTGATCCCACAGGTAACTGGCTGCAAAATCAGGGAAAATACCTTGCAGGGCGACAGCGGCGAAATGCGCGGCAGCGTCAGTTGCCCGGGTCCGGCCCCTTGACGATCAGCACCCAGAACGCAAAAATCGCCGCCGCGCCAAAGACCAGCGCCCAGCCCGGCCCGCCCCATGTCAGTTCGGCCCCGGCCGAGGCCGCGGGCAGCAGAACCGTCGCCCAGCGCACGGCCGGCTTGCGGAAAAAGGGATCGTTCGGGTCCAGAAGCTTCATGCGCAACACCTAACCCTTGCCGACCCTTGCGGTCAACGGATGATCTTTGGGTTCAGATACGGTATGCTGTTCGGTAGCGGAGGATCAAGCCATGGAAATCAAACGGGAATTTTCGGGACAAACCGTCATCACCACCTTCGAGATGACCCCCGCCACCGCCCAGGACCTGATGGAGGCGCTGCAATCAGCCTATTCCGACTGCATCCGCCATCAGCCGGGTTTCCTCGCCGCCGGCCTCCACATGAACGACGCCATGACCCGCATCTGCAACTACTCCCAATGGCAACGGCGCGAGGACTATCAGGCGATGCTGCGGACGCCCGAAATGCGCGAAAGAAACCGCGCGATTTCAGGGCTTTGTCGGGGGTTTGAGCCGGTGATGTATGAGGTGACGGGGGTGTTGTGACCCCCGGCGGGACCTTCCTCCGTCAGCGTGCGCTGCACTTGTGACTCAACCGGCGCAGCAACTCCTGCGCGGCGGCGGGGTGCGCGACCTTGTGGCCCGCGATCACGAACAAGAACACCTCGCGGTCCTCAGCGATCGCATGGGCCGTGTTAGCCCAGCGTGTCAGGTCTCGCTCCGCATAGCCCAAAGGCTCGCCCTCCTGCGTCCCCTTGATGCGCAGATAGGCGAAGTGCGCCGTCGCAAAGTCGATCTCCGGGTGCGGCCCGTCGGCTAAGTGGACCACGGCAATCCGACGGTCCTGCAGCAGGGTCTGAAACGCATCACAGGCAAAGCTTTCGTGCCGTGCCTCGATCGCGTGGCGAAGGGGCAACCCGTTAAGATTGTTCGGCAAAAGGTCCAGGAAACGCGCTATGTCGCTGGCATCAAATCGCTTTGTCGGAGGGAATTGCCAGTTGATCGGGCCAAGCGTCGGGCCAAGCTCCTACAGCCCCGAGGTGAGAAACCGCGCGATCCCGTCGCCCGCCTCGGACAGCTCGCCACGCATGGTGACATATCGCGGTGCCTTCAACGCAAAGACGAAATCATCCGGCACCTCACGTCGCCATCTGGCAAAGGCCGGGGGCGTCTGGGTGCTGTAGTATGTGCCGTTCACCTCGATCGCGGTCAGCGCCCGGCTGGCAAAGGACAGTTCCTGCACATAAGGCAGGCCCGCCGGAAAGAAGGTGCCGCGCCAGAGCGGAAACGTCCAGCCTCCGATGCCGATGCCGATGCCGATGCCGACGCCCATGCGGATGGGGCGGGGCAAATGGGTGCTCCTTGGGTGATGGCACCTTTGCTCGTTTGCGGGTGAAGGGAAGTCACTTGCAGCGCTCTCGAGTTGGTGATGTATGTGGTGTCGGGTTTTGCTGAAGGGCCAAGGTGACTTGGCGAAGGTGTGGACAGTCCAAGGCAAGCCGTTGACTTGCATGAAAAATGATCGAAATCCTTTAGTGAGACATGTACGCATTTTCCCGCATCCTGCCATTGGCCGAGATCACATTCCTGACGCCGCCCGGCGCTTCCAGTACGCCTAGCCTCGTCGAGATGTTCCTTTCCGATGCAGAGCTTTTACTTGGCCTTTTGGGTCTTGCACTCGTCTTCCTGTTTTTTGCTTTGCGTCGTCTGCCGGGGTCCTTTTACTCAACGTCGCGCGCTCCATCCCGGCCGCTGACCACGCCGCATTGGATCGTCATTGACGGCTCAAACGTGATGCATTGGAAGGACGAAACGCCCCAGATCGCCGCGGTTCGGGCGGTCGTTCACGAGTTGAAGGTGCGCGGCTTTTCCCCCGGCGTCGTGTTCGATGCGAATGCAGGGTACAAACTTTACGGGCGCTATATGAATGAAAAGGACTTTGCCGTTCAGTTGGATCTGCCCGAGGACCGGGTTTTTGTCGTCCCCAAGGGAACGCAGGCCGACCCCTATTTGCTGAGTGCGGCCCGCGATCTGGGCGCGCGAATTGTCACCAGGGACCGATTTCGGGATTGGGCCGAGGCGCATCCAGAGGTGAACTCTACAGGCTTTCTGATCCGCGGCGGCTATCGTGGGGGAAATCTTTGGCTTGAAGAGGCAAGGCCAAAAGTGGTCGAACCTGCGGAATGACGTTACCGCCCCCTGTTTGACCGCTTGCCCCCCCGCATCCCCGGCCGCCCTCCAGTACTCCGCCCGGCCATCTTCGTCGCAGCCTCCACCGCTTCCTCGACCACCGACTGCCGCGCCATCGGATCGTCGGCGATCGCCAGCTCCACCGCCTCCAGCCGCTTGACCTCATCCCGCAGCCGGGCGGCCTCCTCGAACTCCAGGTTCTCGGCGGCCTTGCGCATCTGCAACCGCAGCGCATCGAGGTGGGCGGCGAGGTTCGGGCCGACCATTGGCTGGTCGACCTTGACGGTGATCCGGGCCTGATCGGTATCGCCCTGATAGATGCCCAAGAGCACATCCTCGACGTTCTTCTTGATCGTCGTCGGCGTGATGCCATGCGCCGTGTTGTAGGCGATCTGCTTGTCGCGGCGGCGGGTGGTCTCGCCGATGGCGCGCTCCATGCTGCCGGTGATGCGGTCGGCATACATGATCACGCGGCCCTCGCTGTTCCGCGCCGCCCGGCCGATGGTCTGGATCAGCGAGGTTTCCGACCGCAGGAAGCCTTCCTTGTCCGCATCGAGGATCGCGACTAGCCCGCATTCGGGGATGTCCAACCCCTCGCGGAGCAGGTTGATCCCGACCAGCACGTCGAACGCCCCCAGCCGCAAATCACGCAGGATTTCAATGCGTTCGATGGTGTCGATGTCGCTGTGCATGTACCGGATGCGAATACCCTGTTCGTGCATGTATTCGGTCAGGTCTTCTGCCATGCGCTTGGTCAGGGTGGTCACGAGCGTGCGGAAGCCGGCGGCAGCGACG
>JANPBI010000092.1:0-8256 GCA_031430315.1 Rhodobacterales bacterium
AGGATGATCTTGGTAAAGATCTGAAAGTCGGTCGCCCCGTCCACCCGCGCATTTTCGATGATGTCGCGTGGCAGGCCGACCATGTAATTTCGCAAAAGATAGATCGCCAGCGGCAACCCGAACCCGGTATGGGCCATCCAGATGCCAAGATAGCCTTTTCCGATCCCGATCCAGTTGTGGAACTGCAATAGCGGGATCAGCGCAAGTTGCAACGGCACGACCAGCAGTCCCACGATTGCGGCAATAAGCAACGCGCGCCCCGGAAATTCCATCCAGGCCAGCGCATAGGCGGCAAAGGCGGCGATCAGGATGGGGATGATCGTAGCCGGGATCGCCACAGTGGCGGTATTTACGAACGCTTCAAAAATGGTCTGCCCGGCAAGCGGGTTGAAGAGTACGTTGCTGTAGTTGTTCGTCGTGAAGTCAGGTGGCGTCGCGGCAGAGGCGAAAACGCGCGGCAGGCGTCCACCTTCGGTGCTGACCGGCGATGACAGCACATAATCGCCGTTTTCCTGCACCGTCAGCGTCTGCCCGTCAGCCAGAGGCGCCGTAGCACCGGACTGAAACTCGGTCGGGCGGTTCACGTTCGTGCCCCAGGCGCTGATCTTGGTCCCCTCGCCACCGAAAAGATTGCCTTCGATGACGAAAGCACCGTCCTTTTGTGCCTCATCCCCTTCGACGCGGATGGGCGACAGTTGCTGTTCCTGGGTCGACAGCGCTTGCCACCAACCGGACCCGACGATCTGGTCCCCGGACCGGAAGGACGAAACGAGCAGGCCAAAGGTTGGCAGAACCCACAAAAGCACCAGAAGTGCCGTGGAGATGTGGACGGCCCAGATCAGGGCGGGTTTCTTACCGGCGATATTGTCCATGTCCCTGCCCCGCTCAGCGCATTTCTTGGCGCGCGTTATAGATGTTCCAGATCAGGATCGGCGTGACCAGCAACAGGATGATCATGGCGCTGGCCGATCCGACGCCCCAATCGACTGCAACGAAAAGCTTGTCGTACATGTAATTGGCAAGAACCTGCGTTTCCTGCTGACCGCCGGACATGGCGCGAACGATGTCGAACACCTTCAGCACAGTGATGGTGATCGTGGTCCATACCACCACGATCGTCCCCATGATCTGCGGCACCTTGATCTTGAAGAAGATCTGGAACGGGTTTGCCCCATCGATGATCGCGGCCTCGATTGTGTCCTCGGGAACGCCACGCAGGGCCGCCGACAGGATCACCATGGCAAAGCCTGTCTGCAGCCAGACCAGCACCGCCATCAGGAAAAAGTTGTTCCAGAACGGTACCTGCAGCCAGAACTGCGGCTGTCCATAAGGCAGATCGGCGGTGAACAAGCCCACCAGCCAGGTCAGTCCGACATAGGCCAGCCAGGTCCCAATCGCGATCCCGATGGTGCGCAGCAGTTTGACCAGTGCGCCGCCGCGCGAAAACTGCTGGACTTGACCCCAAAGCACGTAGGCAAGCGCCAGGATGCCCACAATCAGCAGAATTGCCGGAAGCACCTTGAGGACCAGGACAGACCCGATCCCGCCCTCGGCCTTGAGCCAGAGCGCATTCAAAAGACCGATCTGCGCAGAATCCACATCCCGCGTATCGTAGATCAGTTTCCAGATCACGGATGCGCCGACGAAGGAAATCGCCATCGGCATGAAGATCAGGGATTTTGCGATGTTGCCCCAGGAAATCCGGTCAGTGAGTTGCGCGGCCAGCAGCCCGAATGCTGTCGCCATCGCGGGTACGACCAACAGCCAGATGATGTTGTTGCGCATGGATTCCCAGAATTTGGGTTCGCTGAACATCTGGGAATAGTTCTGGAAGCCAACAAAATTGTCTCCCGACTTGTCATGAAACGACAGCCAGGCCGAGGCAAGGACCGGATAAGCAAGATATAGCCCCAGCGCCACCACGGCCGGAAACAGGAACAGCCAAGGGCGGATCATGTTGGCGCGGTTGATGTTGGTCCCTGCTTTCGGACCACGGGCCGGAAACAGAACCTTGTCCAGGATCAGGTTCGAGGACCAGAAATAGAGGACACAGCCCCCAACACCCAGAACGACAGTCAATACTGCCTGCAAAGCCGGATTCATGCGCCCCTCCCAAGATCGTCATGCCGTATTTTGTGGGCGGACCCGGTCAGGCCGGATCCGCCAGTCTCAGGACCGAAGCCTGACCGGGCAGAGGCGCCCGGTCAATCCTCGCCTTACTTGGGCCAAGAGGCCTGGATCGCGTCTGCCACTTCCTGGGCCGACTTGCCGCCGACAAAGTCAACCATGCCGGTCCAGAACGTGCCCGCACCGACGGCGCCTGGCATAAGGTCAGACGCATCGAACCGGAACGTCGTCGCATTGGCGAGGATCTCGCCCTGCTTTTTCAGCGCCGCACTGCCGTAAAGGTCAACGTTGACGCCCTTGTGCGGTGTGACGAAGCCGGTCTGCGCCATCCACACTTCATGTGCAATCGGGGTCTTCAGGAACTCGATGAACGCCCGCGCGCCTACGCTTTCCTTCATCACGAACGCAAGCGTTCCTGCACCCAAAACGGGCGATCCCAGATCCTTCTCGGCAAAGGCCGGGAAGTAGAAGAAGTCCGCATCCGTCCCCAATTCCGTGCCTTCAGGAAAGAACGACGGAATGAACGATGCCTGGTGATGCATGTAGCACTGCGGCGGTGACGTGAACAAACCCTTCGGGCTGTCGCGGAAGTCGGTCGATGCAACAGCAGCAGCGCCACCTGCCACATTGGCGTCAACCTTGGCAAAACCACCAAAGGTTTCGATGGCAGCCACAACTTCGGGGCTGTTGAACGGCAGCTCGTTGGTCACCCACTTGTCATAGGTCTCGGGTGACTGGGTGCGCAGCATGATGTCTTCGATCCAGTCCGTCGCTGGCCAGCCCGTCGCACCGCCTGAACCCAGGCCAATGCACCATGGCGTGCCGCCGTCGGCCACGATTTTGTCCGTCAGTGCCAGCAGCTCTTCCATCGTCGCGGGCACGGCATAGCCGCCATCCGCAAAGTTGTCTGGGCTGTACCAGACCAACGATTTCACGTCAGCCTTGTAGGGGAACGCGAACATCGCAGGCGCGCCATCGGCACCTTTGTAGGTCCCGAGTGCGGCCCAGCTCGACCCTGCACCATAGTTTTCGGTGACCCAGGCCGAGGTCTCTTCGCCCAGCGGCAGGATCAGACCCTTGCCTGCCAGGTCTGCGATCAGGCCGGGCTGCGGAAGAACCGCCACGTCAGGCGGAGAGCCTGCCTGCGCGTCGATAACGATCTGCTGCTCATAGCCTTCGGACGACGAGTAGTTCACAGCCACGCCAGACGCCGCGGTGAAATAGGCCAGCATGGATTCGACCAGAACCTGGTCTTCACCGCGCCAGGGACCGAAAATGCTGATCGACTGGCCTTCCAGATTGAAGGCCTCGTCAAAAGCTTTGTAGCTGTCCCAGTTGAACGCACCTTCGCCCACAGGGAATTTCATGTCCTGCGCAGCAACTGCGCCGGACAAAAGCGCCAGCGCCGCAGCGCTTGCGAGAAGCCGTGTCTTCATTGATATTCCTCCCGTTATCCGCTTTTCGCGGGTCAGTTCCAAGTCTGGTCAGAATCATCTCAAACCGCTTTGGATACTGCAAGGTCGCCGAACTGCCCCTTTAAGTCAATCAAGATGCCGACACGATCACGGGATTTCGGTGCCGGACTTGGCGTGTTTCCCGGGTCGTGAGGAACGATTTGCCATGATTTTGGGCGATGATCACCGAATGTCCTTTGACCTGTCGGGCGAGCCTGACTAGGTTTGCTGCGTTTGAAACCGGTTTGAGTGCAATAGAATGAACCTCAAAGAGCTAGCCACGCAGCTGGGACTGTCGCCAACGACAGTCAGCCGGGCGTTGAACGGCTATCCCGAGGTGAACGAGGCAACCCGCGAGCGGGTGATGGCGGCTGCCAAGAGGCACAGCTATCGCCCGAACACCCGCGCCATCCGCCTGGCAACCGGGCGCGCCCTTGCCGTGGGTCACGTCATCCCCATCGCGACACGGCACGAAATCGTCAACCCGATCTTTGCGGATTTCATTGCGGGTGCCGGCGAGACCTATTCGCGCAACGGCTATGACATGCTGTTGTCGGTGGTGGCCGATGAGACCGAAGAAAATACCTACCGTGAATTGAAGCTGCGCGGATCGGTGGATGGGGTCATCGTTCATTCGCCCCGGATGGCGGATCCCCGCATCCCCCTCTTGACCGAAATTGGCCTGCCCTTCGTTGTGCATGGCCGAGCGTCAGGGACAGTGATGTCCTACAACTGGGTGGATGTGAACAATCGGCGTGCCTTTCAGCGGGCAACGGAATTCTTGCTGGATCTGGGGCATGTCCGCATCGCACTTGTCAATGGACTGGAATACATGGATTTTGCCATCCGACGCAGGGCGGGGTACACCGACGCCTTGACCGCAAGGGGCATTGCGCCGGATCCGCTTTTGATGACGTCTGACCAGATGACGGAAGTTGCCGGTTATCAGGCGGCAAGACAGATGCTGGCCTTTCCAAACCCGCCGACTGCTTTCCTCGCAGCCTCGATCATCTCGGCCATGGGGGTGCGCCGTGCCGTCGAAGCGGCAGGCCTGACCCTGGGCCGCGATGTTTCGGTGATTATTCATGATGACGAACTGAGTTATTTGCGCAATGGCGAGGATCTGCCTATTTTCACCGCCACCAGGTCATCGGTGCGCGAGGCGGGACGACTTGTCGCCGAAATGCTGCTCGAGGTCATTGCCCAGCCGGGCATCGGGCCGCAGGAACGCCTGCTGGAGGCCGAACTGATCATTGGTCAGTCGACGGGCCCTGCGCCAAGCCGGGCCGACTGATGCCTGCCGGGTGCCATGTCATGGACGCTTTGCAAGAGGCGCATCCCTTGATCCCTGCCGGGCAATCCGGCTATGACGCGCGGAAATCTGCGAAAGGCCTGACATGACGCTTGCGATCCTGGCAGATATCGGCGGCACGAACACGCGCGTCGCACTTGCGGACGGACCGGTGGTGCGTCCCGACAGCATCCGCAAGTTTCGCAACGAGGACTTCACTGGCATTGACGCGGTATTGTCGCGCTACATGAGCGATACGGGGTTAACCCAGCTTGCCCAGGCCTGCGTTGCGGGGGCTGGCCCTGTGCAGGACGGCGCCGTCCTGATGACCAACCTCTTTGACGAGAACAAGCAGCCTTGGGTCATCGATTACAATCGCGTTCATCGGGCCACCCATGCGGGCAAAGTGGCCATTCTGAATGACCTTCAGGCACAGGGGCAAGCCTTGGGTCACATCGCAGCCGCCAACCTTCGTCGGGTGATCGACGGCCCGATCGTGGCAGGCGGATCGATGCTTGTGGTCGGGCTAGGGACAGGTGTCAACGCGGCCCCGGTCCATAACACCCCATGGGGTCGCGTGGTGCCTCCATCGGAATGCGGCCATGTGAACATGCCGGTCCGAACGGATGAAGACGTCCGCCTGATGCGTTTTGTCGAAGCCCTGCTGGCCAGCCGGAACGAAGATACCCATGCCGGCGTCGAAGAGGTTCTTGCCGGGCGCGGGCTTGCCAATCTTTATGCCTTTGCGGCGGCCGAGGCGGGCAAGACATCCACCCCGACCTCGGCACAGGTTCTTGATGCGCTGGCGGCGGCGGACCCGATTGCGCGACATGCAGCGCAGCTTTACGTTCGCATTCTGGGTCAGATGCTGGCGGATCTTGCGCTGATCCACCTGCCCTTTGGCGGCATTTATCTGATCGGTGGCATGGCACGGGCAATGACGCCGCATTTCGCGGCTTTCGGGCTGACAGCTGCCTTTCGTGAACGGCGGCGGGTTGACCTGCTGGAACGGGATTTTTCTGTGACCGTGGTCGAAGACGACTTTGCCGCGCTGACGGGGTGTGCAGCCTATCTGGCAGCGGGCGGTCAAGGCTGACGCCTCGCGCTACTGCGGCAATCGGTCTCTCAGAAACTGCAAGGTGACACTCAGGCCGTCAGGTGCGATGCCATGGCCGGTGCCTTTCATGACATGGCCAAAGGTGTCAAAGCCTGCACCGGTCAGGGCCGCCCCGGCCTGCGCCATGCTGGCAAAGGGAACCACAGGATCAGCATCGCCGTGCACCAGCAACACCGGGGGCTTGACTGTTGCTTCCGCCATCAAGTTGTCCGGGACCAGTAGCCGCCCGGAGATGGCGACCACCCCGGCCAAGGATCTTGGGCGACGCGGGGCCACGTGCAGGCTGATCATCGCGCCTTGCGAGAAACCGACGAGGGCCATTGCTTCCGGGGCCAGATCCTCGTCCGCCAAGCGGGCATCAAGGAACGCGTTCAGCAATACCGAAGAGGATGCAAGGCCGGCCGCCGCCGCGGCCTCGGATGATCCATCAAGCCAGGGGATAGGGAACCACTGAAAGCCAAAGGGATTGCCGCTGCATTTCTCGGGCGCATCCGGGGCGACGAATACCGTGTTCGGCAAATGCGCCGCCAGCGGGTCGGCCAAGCCCAGAAGGTCACCACCATCTGCGCCGTAGCCGTGGACGAAGACGACGATGCTGGTCGTCCTTCCGGACGCGGCTGGGCGACGCTTGAATTGCAATTCGGTCAAGACCTGATCCCTTCGCGGTTCTTGGCAACATGGTAATATGACCACAGGATTCGTGCCGCAACCGATCGCCAGGGCGACCACGCCTCGGCCATCTGGCGCAGCGTCTTTTCAACCGGTCGGGCATCAAGACCAAACAGCGCCCGGGCGGATTCCTGCAAGGCAAGGTCACCGGGCGCGAACACATCCGCCCGCCCCAAGGCGAACATCGCGTAGATTTCGGCGGTCCAGGTGCCGATGCCGGGCACGGCGATCAGGGTTGCGATGACCTTGTCGTTCGGGACCTGCCGCAGATCGTCAAAGTCAATTGCAGCCTCCGCCAAAGCCCGCCCATAGCGGGCTTTCTGGCGGCTGAGCCCTGCGCCCCGCAGATCGTCATCAGATGCCGCGGCCATGACCCGGGCCTCGGTCAAACCGGCGGCCTCCAGCCGTGCCCAGATCGCGTTCGCGCTGGCCACAGACACTTGCTGGGTGACGATCGCATCCAATAGGGCGGCAAACCCGTCCGCCCGCCGCCGCAGCGGCACCGGTCCTGTCAGGGTCAGGGCGTGGGCAAAACGGGGCTCGAGCGCGGCAAGCCAGGCGCAGCCTTCGGCGATGCAGTCTTCTGTTGTGATGATCCGTCCAACCATGGCCTATCAAGCGGGATTGGAGGGCCGATGCAAGACGTGGCGGCGCGGCACCTTCGCCAAAGGACACCAAATGCCGTCACTTTCCGCCGGCTGTGTCTTTTCCGCCTTGCCCCGGAAAACGGCGCAGCTTACGCCAAGGACATGACAGATGCCGTCCAAAACGATGACCGGCTTGCCAGGCGCAATGTAGCCGTTCTGGTCGCCTCTCAGGCGATCATCGGGGCGCAGTTGCCAATGGTTTTTACGGTTGCGGGCCTTGCGGGCAACACCCTTGCCCCGAACCATTGCTGGGCCACCTTGCCGATCAGCTGCATGGTCATCGGATCCATGCTAACGGCAACGCCGCTGTCATCGTTCATGCAGAGATACGGTCGCCGTGCGGGGTTTTCGGTCGGTGCCCTTGGCGGTGCGTTGGGGGCGGGCATTGCGGCCTATGGCTTGTGGACATCGTCCTTTTTCTTCTTTTGCCTTGGCGCACTTTTGACCGGCATCTACATGTCGGCGCAAGGTTTTTATCGGTTTGCCGCCGCAGATACCGCGTCTGAGGCGTTTCGCCCCAAGGCAATAAGCTGGGTCATGGCGGGGGGACTTTTATCCGCCGTGGTCGGCCCGCAACTGGTCAAGGTGACAGCAGATGCCATGGCGGTGCCGTTCCTGGGAACCTACCTCGCTGTCATCGTGTTGAACCTTGTGGGGGTCTTCTTCTTTTCGGCACTGAAGATTCCGACGCCAAAGCCGGCTGTTGCCGGCGCGCCAGAGGGGCGGAGCCGCGCTGAGTTGATCCGCACGCCAGTCGTCGCGGTTGCCATGATATGCGCGGCGGTTTCTTACGCGCTGATGAACCTGGTGATGACTTCGTCGCCTCTGGCGGTCGTCGGCTGCGGCTTCGCGACCTCGAACGCCGCGGATGTCGTCACGGCGCATGTGCTGGCCATGTATGCGCCCAGCTTTTTCACCGGCCATGTCATTGCCCGGATCGGGGCGCAGAAG
>JANPBI010000093.1:0-17910 GCA_031430315.1 Rhodobacterales bacterium
CGACATGGGCATGCACATCATCCAGAACTGCGAAGTCACGGGCGTGCGCTCGGACAACGGCGTGGTGACGGGCGTTGACACGACCAAGGGCCATATCGCCACGAAAAAGCTGGGCATGGTCGTCGCCGGCCACTCCGGTCAGCTTGCGCAGATGGCCGGCTTCCGCCTCCCGATCGAGGCCGTCGCCCTGCAGGCCCTCGTCAGTGAACCGATCAAGCCCTGCATGGATGTCGTCGTCATGGCCAACACCGTCCACGGCTACATGTCGCAATCCGACAAGGGCGAGATGGTCATCGGCGGCGGAACCGACGGGTTCAACAACTTCACGCAGCGCGGGTCGTTCCACCACATCGAGGAAACCCTGCGCGCCCTGATCGAGACCTTCCCGATGCTCAGCCGCCTCAAGATGCTGCGGCAATGGGGCGGCATCGTCGACATGACCGGCGACCGCTCGCCCCTTATCTCCAAGACGCCGCTCGGCAACTGCTTCATAAACTGCGGCTGGGGCACGGGCGGCTTCAAGGCGATCCCGGGGTCAGGCTGGGCGATGGCCGAACTGATGGCCAAGGGCGAGCCCGGACCATTGGCGGCGGCCTTCGGGATGGAGCGGTTCAGGGAAGGGCGCTTCATTGATGAAAGCGTCGCGGCGGGGGTGGCGCATTGATGGGGAACCAGAAAGCAGAACCGCACGTTAACTGGGTGTTACCTTATCAACAGGAGGCATCCAGATGTCTGACCAGTACACGCCTCCGGGCACAACAACAACAACTGTCTCGGGCCCGGCCCCAAATCGCCCAGATGTGCGCATTGAAAACCGAACGGCTGCTGCGCCTGTTGCAGCGCCCTCTGAGTCAGGCTTTGGCACGGGAATGCTTGTCGCGATGGTTTTCGTTGTCATCGCGATCATTGCGGCAGCGATTTTCAGCAACCGTGACGCGTTTGGCACCGGCGCAGGCGTTGCCCCGCCCGCAGTCTCGATTGAAAACAATGTGGCCCCTGCAGACAACGCTGCCCCTGCAGAGGTTGTTCCAGCACCGGCTGCCCCAGAGCCTGTTCCGGAACCCGAAGTCGTCGACCCTGTTACGCCGGTGCCAGACACAGGTGCTGTGCAGCCGGTTGCCCCTGCGGCTCCGTCCAACCCTTAACCACTCTACCGATTTTGCGAGTGTGATGAATGGCGGGCGCCCCTCGGTGCCCGCCATTTTCATGTTTGGAGTATTGTCGTGCTGACTCTCACCTGCCCCTATTGCCACGTCGCCGCCGAGGAAACCGAACTCACCCCCGGCTACGAGGCGCATCTGAAACGCCACGGCCCCGGCTCCGACGACGACCAGTTCGAATCCTACATGTTTGCCCGCAAGAACCCCAAGGGCGTGCACTTCGAACGTTGGCGTCACGCCTACGGCTGCGGCAAATGGTTCCTTGCCGCCCGCTGCACCGCCACGCTGGAGGTGTTCGGCACCTACCCGGCCCAAACCTCCGGCCCGCCCCCCGAGATCATCGCGAAAATCAAGGCCCGTCGACCGGGATGGGAGCTGACATGAGCCCGCTCCCCCCCCACCCAACCTCCCCCACGCGGGGGGAGGAGCAGCATTGCGCCCTTGACCACCTGCGCCGCCAAAGCCGCCCAGCCGCCTCCCTCCCCCCTCCGTGGAGGAGGGCTGGGGTGGGGGGGGCTTGCGACATACCGAAGAAAGCCCACCCATGAGCACCCGCCTTTCCCGTGGCGGTCGCCTGATCGATCGCAGCACCGCACAAGACTTCACCTTCAACGGCAAACGCCTGCGCGGCCTGCAGGGCGACACCCTTGCCTCGGCACTGCTGGCCAATGACCAGATGCTGGTGGGTCGCAGCTTCAAATATCACCGCCCGCGCGGGATCGTCGCCTCAGGCCCCGAAGAGCCGAACGCTCTGATGAACCTCGGCATCGGCGAAAGGTTGGAGCCGAACCAGCGCGCCACCACGACGGAGCTTTTCGACGGGTTGGAGGCAGCCAGCCAGAACCACTGGCCGAGCCTTGAGTTCGACGTGGGCGTGATCAACAACTATGCCGCCCGGTTTCTGCCTGCCGGTTTCTACTACAAGACCTTCATCCATCCCCGCGCCGCGTGGAAGCACATCTTTGAGCCCGTCATCCGTCACTCCGCTGGCCTCGGAAAGGCCCCGAAACAGCGCGACGCCGACCGCTACGAACAGGCCTATGCCTTCTGCGACCTTCTGATCATCGGCGGTGGTGTTGCGGGTCTACAGGCCGCGCTGACGGCTGGGCAGGCGGGTCAACGCGTCATCCTGCTCGAACAATCCCCGCATTTGGGCGGCCGCGCGATGGTCGATGCCGACCTGATCGACGGCAATTCGCCCGAATCCTGGATGGCCGTCACCACTGACGCCCTCGCGCGGATGGACAACGTCACCATCCGCATCCGCACGACTGGGGCAGGGGTCTATGACCACGGCTACGTGCTGGCCGATGAACGGATCGCCGACCACACCCCCGGCGATGGCCGCCCGAAACAGCGGCTCTGGCGCATCCGTGCGGCGCACATCGTGACGGCGACCGGTGCGATCGAGCGTCCGCTCGCGTTCGCGGGCAACGATGTGCCCGGCGTCATGCTCGCCTCCGCCGTCCGCGACTATGTGGTCAACTACGCCGTCAGCCCCGGCGACCGCACCGTGATCGTCACCAACAACGACGACGCCTACCGCACCGCCATCGCGCTGAAATCGGCGGGGCTGGAAGTGCCGATTGTGGTCGACGCCCGGACCGAAGTGACCGGCGATCTGCCGACGAAAGCCCGCGCCATGGGCATCCGTGTCGAGACAGGCCGCGCCATCGCAAAAGTCCAAGGCGGCAAGCGCGTGACCGGCGTGTCGCTGTGCCTCCACGCGGGCGAGGGTGCCGTGGTCGAAGATATCCAATGCGACGCCGTCGCGATGTCCGGCGGCTGGTCCCCGGTCGTCCACCTCTGGTCCCATTGCGGCGGCAAGCTGACCTGGGATGAGGGGATAGCGGCCTTTGTCCCCAATCCCGCCCGGCCGCCTGTAAACCATGACGGCAGCGCGATGGTCACCGTCGCGGGTGCGGCGGCGGGGGTTTTCGGCACTGATCAGGCGCTGGAGTCTGGTGCTGCTGTCGTGACCACTGTCGGGACAGATGCCCGACAGATGCCCGACAGAAAACCGACGGATAACATCCTGCCCGTCTGGGTCATGCCGCAGGGAGCGGCGCCCGCGCTGCGCAACAAGATGTGGTTGGACTACCAGAACGATGTGAAGGTCTCCGACGTGCAACTTGCCGCCCGGGAAGGCTACGAAAGCGTCGAACACACCAAGCGCTACACCACCCTCGGCATGGCCACGGATCAGGGCAAGCTCAGCAACATCAACGGCCTTGCGGTCCTGTCCCAGGCCCTGAACGCCGAGATACGGGCGGTAGGGACGACCACCTTCCGCCCGCCCTATACGCCCGTCACTCTGGGCACGCTCGCGGGCGAAGCGCGGGGCGACATCTTCCAGCCGCTGCGCAAGACACCGATGCATGAATGGCACCTGAAATCAGGTGCTTACTTTGAACCCGTGGGCCTGTGGCGGCGTCCCTATTGCTTCCCCCAGCCCGGCGAAACCCATGAGCAGGCGGTGCATCGCGAGGTGCTGAATACCCGCCAGAACCTTGGCCTTTTGGACGCCTCGACCCTCGGCAAGATCGTGGTCAAAGGCCCCGATGCCGGTCGCTTCCTCGACATGCTCTATACCGGCGTGATGAGCACCCTGCCCATCGGCAAATGCCGCTATGGCCTGATGTGCAACGAGCAGGGGTTCTTGTCCGATGACGGCGTCGTCGCCCGGATCGACGAGGACACCTGGTTGTGTCACACCACATCTGGTGGTGCAGACCGGATCCACGCCTGGATGGAGGATTGGCTGCAATGCGAATGGTGGGATTGGCAGGTCTACACCGCCAGTGTCACCGAGCAATACGCCCAAGTCGCTGTGGTCGGCCCGAACGCGAGGAACCTGCTGCAAGCCCTTGGTGGCATGGATGTTTCCAAGGATGCGCTGCCCTTGATGCAGTGGGCGGACGGCAATCTTGGCGGCTTCCCCGTCCGCGTCTACCGGATCAGCTTTTCGGGCGAACTCAGCTACGAAATCGCCGTCCCCGCAAGTCATGGTCTGGCCTTCTGGAATGCCTGCATCGAGGCAGGAAAGTCATTGAAGATAATGCCTTACGGGACAGAAGCCCTGCACGTGATGCGCGCTGAAAAGGGCTTCATCATGATCGGCGACGAGACGGATGGCACCGTGATCCCGCAAGATCTGGGCCTCGCTTGGGCGATCTCCAAGAAAAAGCCCGACTACCTCGGCAAGCGCGGCCAGGAACGTCCCCACCTCGCCAGCCCGGATCGCTGGAAACTGGTGGGATTCGAAACACTTGAGGGATCGGTGATCCCCGACGGCGCCTACATCCTCGCCGACGGCAGCAACGATAACGGCCAGCGAAACACCCAAGGTCGCGTCACATCTACCTACCGGTCGCCGACCCTCAACCGAGGCATCGCGATGGGCCTTCTACGCCGGGGACCCGACCGGATGGGCGAGGTCGTCAGCTTCAACACCGTCACCGGCGGCACTGTCGAAGCGCGGGTGGTGAACCCGGTTTTCTATGACCCGGATGGGGAGAAGCAGAATGTCTGATCCGGTCTCCGCCCTGGGGGGCTGCCGATTTGATGGCTTTGCAAAAGTCCAGGAAGTTGGCCCGCTGGGAATGATCACCTTGCGTGCCAAAGATTTGAAAGGACTGGCAAAAGCGATCAAAGCAGTGACCGGGGCGAAGGTGCCGGATATGCGGCGAGTGACCCGATCCAGCGATCGGATCTGCGCATGGATGAGCCCCGACGAGTATCTGCTGATCCTGCCCTATACTGATGTTTCTAGTGCCTTGGGACTGATTGCCAAGGCATTGGCGAACGAACACCATCTTGCGGTGGACGTGTCGGACGCCCGTGCCGTCTTTCAGATACGGGGTGCGGATGCCGGTCAGGTGCTGCGCAAGCTTTGTCCGGTTGACCTGGACCGCATGGCTCCCGACGAGATCCGGCGTAGTCGCGCTGCGCAAGTAGCGGTGGCATTCTGGACAGACGTTGACGGATATACGCTCGTTTCGTTCCGCTCGGTGGCGGGATACGTGATGGAACTCTTGTCCCATTCGGCCCAACCGGGAAGTGAGCTCTAGCGTAAGAATTGTTTCCCGTTTTAGCAAAGAGACCAGATTGACGGTCTCAGGAAGACTACGTAACGTATAGAAATCCTTGTTGATTATGGAAAGCGTTCATGAATTTTACGACCGTATGTTTGTTTGTCGCAACTTTGGGTCTCGCAGGCCCTGCTATGGCCAAGGTCTTGGATTGTGCCATGGCGACCACGCAGTCGTCTGGTGGCTGGGTGACGGACCGTTATATCTTTGATATCGACGAAGCAGCCGGCAGCGTGCAGGCCAACGATGGTCTGATCCAAAGTGTCCACGGCGGTCCGATGGTGGCCAAGCTTTCAGACAGCTCAGCCAAAAAGATGGTTGTTACCTGGACGGTTCAGATGACCAATAGCTCTGGCCAGCAAACCAAGATGCAGTACCGCGCAGCCATCTTTAAAGGCGACAAAACCATTACGGTAACGGCCACGCCGGGGGGCGGTTACAGCAACAGGTTTGAGGCGCGCGGCAAATGCAAATAGTGCCAATCCTTTCAAGAGGATCGGCACCATTCTTTACCCGGGGCTTGCGAGATAGATTGGCAGATTGTAGTCAGCGCCACGGTCTTGGGTTTCTGACCTGTCACATGGCGGTCATTGCGGCCACGGTCTTTGTCTTGTCGTCGGCACTTCCCGGTTGGGCAGAGAGCTACCGTTGCGAGATCCAGCCAATTCAAGCGCGGACGTATATCGCGTCGAACATCGAGATTTTCGTTGATGCCGCAACGGGAACAGCAAGCATTCGCGATGACATGATTTCTCAAACAGGGCGTGACCGTGTTTTTGGGAGGGTCGAGACCGAGAATCGCAAACGTGTGACGATATCCTGGATCCTCGCGGACGTGGCCCATCACCCTTCTGACTACAGTTTTCGCGATCTCAAGCTATTGTATAGACTAACGATCCAGAAATCTGATGGCAGCGCGCGGATCGGCGCGACAGATACAGCTGCGCGCCGGATCACCACCTTTTCCGGTGTGGGAAACTGCGTGCGATCAGCCTCCTGAAACGCCGCCCCGTGAAGGAGCGGCCTTGACGTTGCAGGCCAAAGCGCCCTTATACGAGAACAGTTCGACAAACTTTGCAGGAGTCCTTCACATGGCCTTTACCCTTCCTGATCTGCCCTATGCCCATGACGCGCTGGCGTCGCTGGGGATGTCGAAAGAGACGTTTGAGTATCACCACGATATCCATCACAAGGCCTACGTCGACAACGGCAACAAGCTGATCGCAGGCACCGAATGGGAGTCGAAAACGGTCGAAGAGATCGTTGTCGGCACCTATAACAAGACAGCCGTGGCGCAGAACGGCATTTTCAACAACGCCAGCCAGCACTGGAACCATGCCCTTTTCTGGGAAATCATGGGGCCGGCCGGCAAAACCATGCCCGGAACGCTCGAAAAAGCCCTGACCGAGTCGTTTGGGTCAGTTGCCAAGTTCAAAGAGGATTTCGCCGCTGCCGGGGCCGGACAGTTCGGGTCTGGCTGGGCCTGGTTGGTCAAGGATGCGGCTGGCCTGAAAGTCACCAAGACGGAAAACGGCGTGAACCCGCTGTGCTTTGGCCAGACGGCGCTTTTGGGCTGCGACGTGTGGGAACACAGCTATTATATCGACTTCCGGAACAAGCGTCCTGCCTATTTGGCGAACTTTTTGGACAAGCTTGTCGATTGGGAGGCCGTTGCCGCCCGGATGTAATTCGTTCAAGGTCCCTTGATGCTCTGCAAAAGACCCGTGCCGCATCCCGGCACGGGTTTTTCATTGTACCAAGCTTGTCCGAAGCGCGTGCTTCAACGCGTCGACATCAGGGACAACCTGGAACAAGGACTGGATTGTCGGATCGGCAAATCCCGTGGCCACGATATGACGGATCAGGAATATCAGCGGATCCCAATACCCCGCGACGTTCAAAAGATAGATCGGCTTTTGGTGCAGTCCGATCTGGGCCCAGGTCAAGACTTCGAAAAACTCGTCCAGGCTGCCTGCGCCCCCCGGCAAGACGACGACGGCATCGGAATTGGTGAACATGACGTGCTTTCGGGTGTGCATGTCCTGCGTCACGATTAGCGATGTCAGGTCACGTTTGCCGATTTCACGCGACATCAGATGCTGGGGGATGACCCCCAGGGTCTGCCCTCCGGCAACCTGGGCTGCCCGCGCGACCTCGCCCATGAGACCGACATCGCCCGCACCATAGACCAGCCTCCAGTCTTGATGGGCAATCATGGCACCGACAGCCTGTGCGGCATCGACATAGGTTGGGTCATTGCCCGATCGCGCGCCACAGAAAACACATACGGAGCGCAAAGAGTGAGGGCTGAGGGTCACGATTTTCTCCCGACAGAGTACAATGGCACGGAAGCTATTGCCACTGGCCCACATATAGATGTTCCATACACAAGGGAAAGCAGGGGTTGGAAACGGACCCCGCATCGGGGGGATAAGACATGGCGGGTTGGGCATCGCTGAGCAAAGGCGCGCGTATCGCCTGGGTATTCCTGGGCGCGCTGGGGATTGGGGGAGCGGGCTATCTCGCCTATCAGGCGGGCCAGCGGTCAGAACCGCAAGGGGCGGAAGTCGCCGCTGCACCGGCGGTCGCAACAAACCCGCCAACGGAAACGGCAAAATCTGACGTCGCAACTGAGCAGGAAGAAAACACCCCCGCGCCCGAAACTTCACCAGCGGAGCCAATCGCGACAGCGCCAGCTGCCACCGAAGCCCCTGCTGTTGCCGCCGAAGACCCTGCCACCGCAGACGCTCCCGACGTCGAAGTTGCCGCAGAGCCCACGGAAGCAGCTGCCCCAGAACAGGTAGCAGACGCGGCCCCGCCGGAAATGTCCTTTGACGTTGTCCGGGTCGAAACCGATGGGTCGACCCTTGTGGCGGGTCAGGCTGCACCGAATGCCACGGTGGAACTGCGCCTGAACGATGCAGCAGTGGCAACTGCGACGGCAGATGCCTCGGGTAAGTTTGTGGCGATGTTCACTTTGTCGCCAAGCGATGCCCCGCGCCTGATGTCGATGGTGATGCGCGACGCCGAGGGCAAGGAACAATCCGCCGAAGCCAGCGTTGCAATTGCCCCCATTGCGGCCCCCGTCGACATCGCGACGGCTGTGGCAGACGCCGTGCCGGAAGCGCCGGTCGCCGAGGTTGCAAACGACGCCGCACCGGAAGTGCCATTGGCTGAGCCATCTGCCCGCAATGAGCCGGAACTTCCCGCAGCAGAGGTTGCGGCCACAGCACCTGCGGCCTTGCTGGTGACGGATGAAGGCGTCAGCGTTCTGCAAGGGGATGCCTCGGACGCCGGGCTGGTCGTCACGCTGGACACCATCGCCTATACGCCCGCGGGGGATGTGCAACTATCGGGCCAGGGCAGGGCAGGGCAGACGCTTCGCATCTACCTCGACAATGCCTTGGCGACCGAAATGGTCTTGGATGGGGGGCAATGGTCGTTGACCCTGCCGGACACAGCCCCGGGGATCTACACATTGCGACTTGATCAGGTCGATGCTGCGGGCAAGGTCACTTCCCGCTTTGAAACTCCGTTCAAGCGCGAAACGCGTGAGGCATTGGCCGCAGCGGCTGCCCCGGCGGCGACGGTGTCGACATCCGATGCCACAGCAGAGCCGTCCGTTACTGCCTTAGCCGAGGATCCTGCCATCGAAGCATCGACCGAAGCACCTGCCGATGATGCAACAGCTGCAGCACCAGTTTCAGCCGCTGAAGCCCCGGCACCGGTTGTGCCAGAGCCCGCGTCGGAAGTTGCCGTGGCAACCGTTGAGCCGGCACCTGCAGCCGGCGCAGCGGCACCCATCACACCCATCACGATCACCGTCCAGCCGGGCTTTACCCTCTGGGGTATCGCCAAAGAGAACTTTGGCGACGGTGTACTTTATGTGCAGGTGTTCAATGCCAACCGCGACAAGATCCGCGATCCGGATCTGATCTATCCCGGTCAGGTTTTCACGATTCCAGCGTCACCATAGCAGTTTGACTGTGTCGGCAGCAGGCCATCACCTTGGGGTCGCCCTGGCAGCAATCGGACATGAGATAGCCGATGGTGCCGCCCAGGCCCGCCGGATCAACGGCATAATAGATGTTGCGCGCGACGCGGCGCGAGGTGATCAAGCCAGCCTGCTCCAGCTGTGCCAGGTGAAAGGACAACCGCGATGCTGAATGATCCAGTGCGCGTGCTATGTCACCAGCAGGCATACCATCATCGCCCGCCTCGACCAGCAAACGCACCAGATCAAGCCGGGTTTCATTGGCGAGGGCGGACAGGGCCGCGAGAGCTTTACTTCGATCCATGCTTCAACTACTCATGAAATATTGAAATCACAATAGCCAAGATGTCTGGCAGGTCAAGCCAGCACGACGCCAAGGAACCAGAATGCGCCGCGCCAAAACGATTGCGAAACCTGCCGACCGATCCACACCGCCTGCATCGGGGCTCCAGACCATCGTCCGTGTGCTGCCCTATCTTTGGCCGGACGGGCAGGGATGGGTCAAGCGCCGGGTCATTCTGGCCATGGTGATGCTGTTTGCGGCCAAACTCGTGTCGGTCACCACGCCCTATCTCTACAAACTTGCGGTGGATGCGCTGGCAGGTCCGGACGCCGATGCTGGAACCTTGCTGGCAGTTGGGGCCATCGGGCTGACAGTCGCCTACGGCATCGCGCGGTTTTCGGCGGTTGCGTTTGGTGAACTGCGCGACCTTGTGTTCGTGCGGGTCGGGCAGCGAGCACTAAGGGCGCTGGCGCTGGAGACGTTCACCCATATCCACCGCCTGTCCATGCGCTATCACATCACTCGCAAGACCGGCGGTCTGAGCCGCATCATCGAACGCGGCGTCAAGGGCGTCGACTTCTTGCTGAGATTCATGCTTTTTTCCATCGGGCCGCTGATCCTGGAACTGGCGATGGTGATCGGCATCTTTGCCTACGCGTTCGGGTGGGCCTATGCCGCTGTGGTCGTGGTGATGATCACGCTTTACGTCACTTACACGTTCAAGGTGACCGAATGGCGGGTGAAGCTTCGGCGCGAGATGAACGACCAGGATACCGACGCCAACCAAAAGGCAGTCGACAGTCTGCTGAACTTTGAAACCGTCAAGTATTTCGGAGCGGAGACCCGCGAGGCGGGTCGCTATGATGCTGCGATGGGCAAGTATGAGACGGCGGCAGTCAAGACCGGCCAGTCGCTTAGCTTTCTGAACGCAGGCCAGTCGTTCCTGCTGACGGTCGGGCTGGTCACGGTCATGGTACTGGCAGCGATGGGGGTCAGGGCGGGCACTCTGACGGTCGGCGACTTTGTCATGGTCAACGCTTACATGGTTCAGATCAGCATGCCGCTGGGGTTTCTGGGGACCGTATACCGCGAGATTCGCCAGTCGCTTGTCGACATGGGCGAGATGTTTGGCCTTCTTGCGCAACCGGCCGAGGTCAAGGACAAGCCCGGCGCCCCCGCCCTGCGCGTGGGGACAGGCGAGGTCGTGTTCGACGACGTGACGTTTGGCTATGATGCCGACCGGGTCATCCTGAAAGGCGTCTCCTTGCGTGTGGGGCCTGGAGAGCGCGTGGCGCTGGTCGGGCCTTCGGGTTCCGGCAAATCGACCATCGGGAGGCTGCTGTTCCGCTTTTACGACGTGACGGGCGGTGCGGTACGCATCGACGGACAGGACGTCCGCGACGTGACGCAGGATTCCTTGCACGCCCGCATCGGCGTGGTGCCGCAGGACACGGTCCTGTTCAACGACACCATCCTTTACAACATCGCCTATGGCCGACCAGAAGCCAGCCGCGAAGAGATCGAGGATGCGGCCCGTGCCGCGAAAATCCACACGTTTATCGAAAGCCTGCCGCAGGGGTATCAGACGACCGTGGGTGAACGGGGGTTGAAGCTGTCGGGTGGCGAAAAGCAGCGTGTCGGCATTGCCCGGACTTTGCTGAAGAACCCGCCGATCCTGCTTTTGGACGAAGCCACCAGCGCGCTGGACAGCCAGACCGAACGCGACATCCAGGACAGCCTGCTGGAAATGGGCAAGGGCCGGTCGGTCATCACCATCGCTCATCGTCTTTCCACCATCGCCGATGCCGACCGCATCGTTGTTCTGGAGGCGGGCCGTGTGGTCGAAGAAGGCACGCATGAGGCCCTTTTGGCCAACAAGGGGCGTTATGCCGCGATGTGGGCGCGGCAGTCCTCGGGCGACGACGCAGTGGACGTGTCGGTGCCCAACCTGCCAGAGATGCCCGAAATACCGCGCAAGGTGGTCAGCGCGCGCAATCCTGACGGAAGCTGGAATAACTACATGCCGGCCGCAGGCTCGTAGGCTCCTGCCTGTCGACGCCCCGATCGGGGCCTTGGCAACGCCTTGGCTTACCGTGTAAGACGGGGCAACGATATGGAGTGGGCCCCTTGAGCAATCCTGAAAGCTTTATCGACGAGGTGACCGAAGAGGTCCGTCGTGACAAACTTTTCCGGACGTTTCGCAAATATGGCTGGATCGGGATAGTTCTGGTTCTCGGTGTTGTAGGCGGCTCTGCATGGAACGAATGGCGCAAGGCGCAGGAAGCGGCCCGTGCCGAAGCCTTTGGCGACGCTGTGTCCGTTGCTTTGGACCAGCCGGACAATGCCGCCCGACGGTCCGCACTTGCGGCAGTGCCAACGGACGGGGGACAAACTGCTATCCTGCAGCTGCTGCTGGCATCGGATCCCGACAAGGATGTCAAGGCGACCCTTGCAGCCCTGGAAACCGTGATCGCGGATGCCAGTCAGCCGGACCTTTACCGCGACCTTGCCAGCCTGCGCCGGGTTGTCGTTGGTGGCGCGGACCTGCCACTGGCCGAACGCCGCACGGCGCTGGAGGCACTGACGGTTGCAGGACGACCGTTTCGTGTTCTGGCCCAAGAGCAACTTGCCTATCTTCTGGTCGAGGAAGGCAAAGCTGCGGATGCCATCACGCTGTTGACCGCAATCGCACAGGATCAGGACGCGTCGCGTGCATTGCGCGGGCGGGCGGCGCAGGTCATTGTGGCCTTGGGTGGCACGCCACCCGAAGCTCCCAGGACAGACGGCTGAGATGCGGCAGGGCGGAACTGACAAGATGGGGAATGCCGTGGTGGCGAAACTGAACTCCTTGGCCATGACATCCGTTCTGGCACTGTTTGCCGTGGCCAGCTGCGGTGACCGCGAAGTGATCCTGCCCGGGGAAAGGTTTGGTACCCGCGAGGCGCTGGAAGCCTCGATCCCGGTCGAAGGGCAGCCCGCCCCCGAGGCAGTGGTCGATGCCTCGGCAACGGTTGACGTGCCGATCACGCTGCCAGCCCCCAGTGCCAACGCTGACTGGACCCACCGCGCGGGCAATGCCCGCCACTTGATGCCGCATGGCGCGTTGTCGGCCAATCCGGTTCGGGTCTGGTCGGCGAACATTGGCAAAGGAACAAATCGTCGGGCGCGTATTTCAGCAGCCCCGGTTGTCGCAGATGGCCGCGTTTTCACAATGGACGCGCTATCTGGTGTCACGGCGACATCTACGGCCGGCGGCACACTGTGGTCGGCCGATCTTAGCGCCACGTTTGATCGGGGCGGGCAGCAGTCAGGCGGTGGCCTTGCGGTCGCAGGCGGGCGACTCTTTGTGGCAACCGGCTTTGGTGAGTTGGTGGCCCTTGCCCCGGCATCGGGCGAAGTGCTGTGGCGCCAACGTGTCGATGCGGCCATCAGCGGCGCACCGGCCGCCGTTGATGGTGCGGTCTTCGTTGTGGGGCGTGATGGGACCGCCTGGGGCCTTGATGCTGAAACCGGCAAGGTCCTGTGGCAGGCGGCCGGGACGGCCTCGAAACTTGGCGTCATCGGTACATCTGCCCCGGCAGTGGGCGAACGTGCAGTGATCTTCCCCTCGGCCGGGGGCGAGATCATGGCCGTCACGCGACTGGGCGGGCTGAAGGTCTGGGGCATATCCGCCGCTGGCGAACGCCTGGGCCGCGCCTTTGCCGCAACCTTCGACGTGACCTCTGACCCGGTGGTGGCCGGTGACGTCACCTACGCCGGGACGTCAGCTGGGCGGACAATCGCCATTTCCTCGTCATCCGGGGACCGGATCTGGTCTGCCGCCGAAGGGGCGATGGGACCCGTGCTGCCGGTTGGCGGATCGGTGTTCCTCGTCAATGACGAAGCGCGACTTGTGCGCCTGGATGCGGCCACGGGCGCGGTCACTTGGTCGGTCGACATGCCCTACTTTGAAAAGGACAAGCCCAAGAAACGCAAAGGCGTCTTTGCCCATTACGGTCCGGTCCTTGCAGGCGGACGGCTGGTCGTGGCGTCCTCGGACGGTCTCTTGCGTTTCTTCAGCCCTACCGATGGGGCACTGCTGTCGACGCTGGACATCCCGGGCGGGGCGGCGGCGCAGCCCGCATTGGCGGGCGGAACCATCTATGTTGTCGGCGGCAACGGACAACTTCACGCTTTCCGTTAAGCCTTCGGGCGTGTATGGCCTGCGGCTTGTCACCGACGGACCAATGTCATGAGCTTTACCCTCGCCATCGTGGGGCGCCCGAATGTGGGCAAATCCACACTGTTCAACCGGCTTGTGGGCCGCAAGCTTGCCTTGGTCGATGACCAGCCCGGGGTGACCCGCGACCTGCGCGAAGGCGACGCAAAACTTCATGACCTGCGGTTCACCGTGATCGACACGGCGGGGCTGGAGGAAGTCACCGACGACAGTTTGCAAGGCCGCATGCGCCGACTGACCGAACGCGCGGTGGAGATGGCCGACATCAGTCTATTCCTTTTGGACGGGCGGGTAGGGGTCACACCCACCGACGAGGTTTTCGCCGACATTTTGCGCAAAAAGGGCGCACGTGTGATCCTGGGCGTCAACAAGGCCGAGGGCAAGGCCGGTGATGCCGGTGCGCTGGAGGCGTGGTCGCTGGGACTGGGCGAGCCTGTGCGGCTGTCGGCGGAACATGGCGAGGGGATGGATGACCTCTACCACATCCTGCGCCCGCTGGTCGGAGAGTTTGCCGAGCGCGAAGCAGAGAACGCACCCGAGGTCGATATCGACCTGTCCGAGGCGGATGCTGAACTGGACGTAGCGGGCACCGAACACTATCCGACCGCCAAGAAACCCCTTCAGATTGCAGTCATCGGGCGGCCCAATGCGGGCAAGTCTACGCTGATCAACAAAATCCTCGGCTATGACCGCTTGCTTACCAGTCCCGAGGCCGGGACCACCCGCGATGCCATTTCGGTTAAGGCAGAATGGCAGGGCACCCCGATCCGGATTTTCGACACGGCGGGGATGAGAAAGAAGTCGAAGATCTTTGAAAAGCTTGAGAAGCTCAGCGTTTCAGATGGCATCCGTGCGGTTCGCTTTGCCGAGGTCGTTGTAGTCCTGCTGGACGTCGAGATTCCGTTCGAGGTGCAGGACCTGCGCATCGCCGATTTCGCCGAAACCGAAGGCCGGGCAGTCGTCGTGGCGGTCAACAAGTGGGACCTTGAGGATGAAAAGCAGGACAAGCTGGCCGAACTGAAAGAGATGTTCGAACGCCTGCTGCCGCAGTTGCGGGGTGCCCCATTGATCACCGTCAGTGCAAAGACCGGTCGTGGCCTGGACCGCCTGCATGACGCGATCCGCAAGGCGCATGACGTCTGGAACCGCCGGATTGCCACCAACCGGCTGAACACCTGGCTGGGGGCCATGACCGAGGCGCATCCGCCGCCCGCACCCGGCGGCCACCGCATCAAGCTGCGCTACATCACGCAAGTGAAGACCCGGCCCCCGGGATTCGTGATCAAATGCAGCCGCCCGGACGAATTGCCCGAAAGCTATAAGCGCTATCTTGTCAACGGGTTACGCGACCATTTTGACATGCCGGGAACGCCGATCCGGCTGTATTTCCGTAGCCAGGGCGACCAGAATCCGTGGAAGGAACGCAAGTTCCACACCCCAAGCCGCCTGCGCAAGCACAAGGAAAAGAATACCGGGCAGTAAACTCAGGCCCGTTGGCGCAGGATCAGCAAGGTGATGGCCATGACGGCGACCCCCAAACCTGCGACCACGGCGACTGTCAGGTTGTCGGCGCGGTTGACCCAGATTACCCCGCCCAGGGCCCAGATCACTGTCAGACCGTAGACCGGCATCGCAGGTTTTCGCCATTGCACAGCCACAGCGATTGCCAACACCATGCCCAACATCACGATAGCGGTCGCGGTATCGGACAACAGACCATAGCCCGCCACGACGACACCCAGCGACACGGACGCGGCCGCGGACAACCAGCCGGTGTAAATGGCTATCGGTGCCGACAGCAACCAGCGGTCCGGCGCGGTTGGTGCCCGCAGGAACGCTACCAGCGCCAGCGCCAGCATGGCCCAGATCGCCGCCGTGGCGATGCGCGGATAATCCGGCGCGATCCATAGCCAGACCGCCCCCAGCGCAATCGACACCGCCAAGGGCAGACGGGCCGCGTCCCAGATCTCGACGTCCCGCCGCTTCCATAGGCCAAAGACGGCATGCACCGCCAGCCATAGATAGATCACTGACCAGATCGCAAAGGCATATCCCGCAGGCTGGATCGACGGGCGGTCGATCCGAACGGGAAAGATGCTGGGATCATAGCCCGTAAATGGAGGCGTGATCAGCGGCGCAAGGCCAAAGGCCACGGTCGCAATCAACAAGAGCGCGGCGCGAAGGCTGGGCGTCATGGGTTCGTCCTTTGGATAACGAAAATTGCCGTCAGGCCAGATCGCCTGCCGCCGTGATACGGGTCATGCCGCCAAGATAAGGGTGCAACGCAGACGGCAGGTCGACGGATCCATCTGCCGCCTGTCCGTTTTCCAGCACCGCTATCAGACAGCGCCCGACCGCCAGCCCTGACCCGTTCAGCGTATGCACAAACTCCGGTTTGCCGCCTGGTACCCGGTAGCGTGCGTTCATCCGCCGAGCTTGGAAATCGCCGCAAACTGACACCGAGCTGATCTCGCGGTAGGTGATCTGTCCAGGCAGCCAAACCTCGATATCATGCGTCTTTGTCGACCCGAATCCCATGTCACCGGTGCAAAGAACGACTGTACGGTACGGCAGACCGAGCTTTTCTAGGATGGCCTCGGCACATCGCGTCATGCGGTCATGTTCGGCCAGACTGGTGTCGGGCGTGGTAATCGACACCATCTCCACTTTTTCGAACTGGTGCTGGCGAAGCATCCCGGCGGTGTCCTTGCCCGCTGACCCAGCCTCAGACCGGAAGCATTGGGTATGGGCCGTCATCCGGATCGGCAGCACGGCGGCATCGAGGATGTCGCCTGCGACCGTGTTGGTCAGCGTCACCTCGGATGTCGGGATCAGCCACCAGCCATTGGTGGTCTGATAGCTGTCTTCGGCGAATTTCGGCAGCTGGTTGGTGCCGTACATTGCGGCCTCTTTCACCAGCACGGGCGTCCACATCTCGGTCAGCCCGTGTTCGGTGATGTGGGTGTCGAGCATGAACTGCGCCAACGCCCGATGGACGCGGATCACAGCGCCCTTCAGCACGACAAAGCGCGAGCCCGACAGCTTGGCGGCGGTCTCGAAATCCATCCCGGGTTTCACGCCGGGAATGTCGAAATGCTCGCGCGGATCAAAGTCGAAAATGCGGGGCGTGCCCCAGCGGCGGATTTCTTTGTTCTCAGTCTCGTCCTTGCCAGTTGGCACTTCGTGCAGCGGAAGGTTCGGGATCGTCAGCAACAGGTCCTGCAGGTCGGCATCAAGCTGTTTTGCCAGCGCCTCTTGCTCGGCGATCAGCGCTTTGCGCGCGGCCATGCCATGGCGAATTGTCTCAAAGGTTGCGTCGTCGCCAGCCGCCTTTGCCGCGCCTGCTTGTTTGCTGAGACCGTTAAGCTGTGCCTGACCATCCTCGGCCGCCTTGATCGAAAGGCGGCGCGCGGTGTCCACGCGCAGCACCTCGGGCGACATCGGCCCCAAACCGCGTCGATCGAGGGCGGCATCAAAAGCGCCGGGCGTTTCGCGAATCAGGCGGATATCGTGCATGGTCAGGCCCTGCTTTGAATCGGTCGAGCCGCCTTATGAAGCATTCCGCTGGCGTTGGGTACTGCCCAAAACCGGCCCGCCCGTTTCGAAAAGTTGCACAAAACGATCATTGGCGGGTGACCTACAGACCGTTTGAAACATTGTGTACGGTCACCAACAGGAATTGCGTTTTTCTTATAGTTTATTTTTTGACAAGCGTTGTTTCGCGCAGCAATACAGAGTGGATTGTCCTTGGGCGCGCGTGCGGCGCCTTTTTTCGAGTGGAGTGCATCATGCCGACCCCCTTCCTGCCCATTGATCCCGAAACATTGTTGCTGTCGACGGATGCAGCGCGCGCTGCGGCCCAGCCCTTTGCCGAGGCCTATCGCACGGCATCGCCCTATCCACATGCGGGCTTTGACAACTTCCTGCCGCCCGAGATCTTGGAAAGGGTCATCGAAGAGCTGAAGAACCTGCCGGAATCCGAGTCCAGCTTTGACCGGGCACAGGAACGTCTGAAGACCAGCTATGCACCGGAACGCCTTGGCACCTATACCAAAAACCTGTTCTATGCCCTGAACGCCAAACCGTTCGTGATGTTCCTTGAGGACTTGACGGGCATTTCGGGCCTGATCCCTGACCCGTATTTCAGCGGCGGCGGCATCCAC
>JANPBI010000094.1:0-2517 GCA_031430315.1 Rhodobacterales bacterium
GGCAACCTCAGTGCCATCTGTACCGGTCAGCGTCCGGCGATCCGAATTCAGCACCCAACGGTCAAACGCCAACCGATGCCCAGCTAGGGTTCCACCCGTCACCTCGGCCCGATCCGACCGGCGCAGGATCGCCTTGATCCGCGCCAGAAGTTCGCGCGGGTTGAATGGTTTGGGCAAATAGTCATCAGCCCCGACCTCCAGCCCGACGATGCGGTCGGTTTCATCGCCAAGGGCTGTCAGCATCAGGATCGGCATCGGGCCAGCAGCGCGCAACCGGCGACAGACGGAAAGCCCGTCTTCGCCCGGCATCATCACGTCCAGGACGATCAGATCGAACTGGCCGACCTTCAAGGCCGCATCCATTGCCACGGCATTTGCGGCGGAGGTCGCGCGCATGCCGTTCTTTTCCAGATACTTCACCAGCGCATCGCGAATCTCGCGGTGGTCATCGACGATCAGGATATGGGGCGGATTGTTAATCATCATCTCTCCTGCCCCCGACCCTAACCGATCGCGCCGCCCCTGCGCGCAGTCGTTTGTCGCAAACCGTCGCTAGACCCGCCCTTGCGACAGATTGATACAAAAGACCAGTCCGGCTGACAAACCTATGGGACATCTGCCCCCCAGATTGGCCTCATCGCAATTCCGATCAGGAGAGTCAGAATGAAACGTTCAACCAAATTCGTCCTTGCAGCCGTGGCCGCCCTTGGTGTGGCAGCCGTTGCCGTCCCGGTGATAGCCCAAGAAGCGCAGATGCAGCATGGCGGGATGATGGGCGACGACATGGGTATGATGGGCGGCCACGACGACATGATGGGGGGCGGCATGATGGAGATGATGGGTGGCGCCCAAAGCTACGCCATGGCCACGTTTGATACAAACAAGGACGGCATGCTCAGCCCCGAAGAAATGACGGCCGGGATCAAGGCCGAACTCAAGACCTACGACACCGACGCAAACGGGTCTTTGTCGCTGGATGAATTCGCCGTGATGCACGCGGCCCACACGCGGCCGATGACCGTGCGCGCCTTCCAGATGCACGACGCCGATGGTGACGCCCAAGTGACCGAGGCCGAGATGACAGCAATGTCTGCGATGATGCAGGCCCACATGAACGGCATGCCGGGCATGGGCAAGGGCATGATGGACGCCAACTGAGATCAAAGCGGCCCCCGGCATCTGGCCTTGCCGGATTCGGGGGCCGCACCATCACAGGATAGGATGCTGCGATGAAGACCGGATACACCATGGGCAGAGGCATGGGCTTTGGCTGGCTTTGGATGGCTTTGGATGGCGGGCATTCTGGTTGTGGTCGGCTTGGCTATCGCCGCCCTGATCAAATATCTGCGCAAGTGACTGCAAAAGGAATGCAATGATGAACTATACCTTCAACCGTCTGCTGGCCGGGGTCAGCTTTGCCGAGGCCGATGCGCGCACCCGCAAGGCGCTGGGCGAAAGCGGCTTCGGCGTCTTGACCGAAATCGACGTGGCCGCGACCATGAAGAAAAAGCTGGATGTCGAAATGACGCCCTACCTGATCTTGGGAGCGTGCAACCCCAAGATGGCGTATCAGGCCATCGAGATCGAGCCACGCGTCGGTGCGATGCTGCCCTGCAACGTCATCCTGCGGGCTGTGGATGGCGGGGTTGAGGTCAGCGCGATTGACCCGGTCGCCTCGATGCAGGCCATCGACAACCCCGCGCTGCATGCCGTTGCGGGACAAGTGCGCGACCTTCTGGCCGCGGCGGTTGCGGCGATCTGACGGGTGCTGCGGCAGCAAACGGGGCCTGATCCACGCTTACGGGTGCGCAAGGTTTTGCGCACCAGAAGTGGTTTGCCAAGCGGCCTAGAACTTTGCCTGAACCGTAACGCCATCCGCACCAAGGATCTGAACGGCGCCTTTCACATCTGACGGGACCGCAACACCGGTATCGGCCGCAAGAGTTCCAGGTGCTGCGGGCACCAGCGCCACGCGCACAGGCTTGCCGTCGATCAGCAGGATGGCCGTTCCGGTCATTGCAGCGGTGTCGACCGCGCTGTCATCATCCAGCGTGATGTGGACTGTGACCACAGTCCCCGCCGGAACCAGCTCAACGCGGTAGGGCCCCGCATCCATCCGCGCACCGCCGTTCGGGCCGGTGTCGGGTTCGTGGGCTGCGGCGGGGGTCGCAAGCATCAGGGTCAGTAGCATTATGCGAAGCATGGGGTTTCCTTTCAGGGATCAGAAGGTTTGGATCGCGGTACCCTGCGGCGCGCGGGCGTCGGCTTGGTCTTTGCGCGCGGCATCGATCAGACGTTCAAGCGATTTGCGGCCATAACGCAGGAAGAGAACTGGCGTCAGGAACGTATCCAGCAAGGTGGAGGAGATCAGCCCGCCAAAGATCGTCACCGCGACCGGGTTCAGGATTTCCTTGCCCGGATCGCCCGCCCCGATCATCAGCGGCACAAGGGCCACACCCGCCGCAAGCGCCGTCATCAAGACCGGGGTCAGGCGTTCCAGTGACCCGCGGATGATCA
>JANPBI010000095.1:0-2522 GCA_031430315.1 Rhodobacterales bacterium
CCAGCGGCATCCAGTGCTGCCTTGTTGATCCAGACCCAATTGGTGGAATGGACATTCACCGGGGCGGCGACCCACTTGCCGTCATTGGTCGAAAACGCCTGAAGTGCTGTCGGCACAACCTTGTCCCATCCTTCGGCCATCGCCGTCGATGTCAGGTCGGCCAGCGCGCCCTGTTTCGCCCAGTCCGTGATGTCAAATCCCAGCATCTGAACGGCCGTCGGCGGGTTGCCTGCAGTGACGCGCGCACGCAGCGTCGTCATCGCGGCCTCGCCTCCGCCACCGGCGACCGGCATATCCGCCCAGCCGGTTCCTTTTGCCGACAGATCGTCTTTCAGCACGTTCAGTGCTGCGGCCTCGCCGCCCGATGTCCACCAGTGCAGAACCTCGACGTCCTCGGCATAGCCTGCCGAACCTACGACCGCGGCAATCGCCAGGGTCGAGGCGAACCACCTCGCCTTCATCATTATGCATCCTCCCAATTCAACGAAATCTCGTCTGTATCGTTGTTTATAACGTTGCAACTACCCCCTAAGTCAATATCTAGTTACTAACGGAGTGTCAGTTTCTGCTTGTTTCCGGCGCCGCAGGACGGAATGGTTCGGGGATGGACAAGAAACCGACATTGCGCACCATCGCCACGGCCACCGGCTTTGCCCTGACCACCGTTTCGCGTGCTCTGGCGGGGGATCCGCGCATCGCCCAGACTACCCGCGACACGGTCGGTCGATTCGCAACCGAGATCGGCTATGTCCCAGACCGCGCCGCCCAGCGCCTGCGCACGGGGCGTACCAATGTCGTCAGCCTGGTGGTCAGCTCTCACGCCGAGATCCTGGAATTCCGCGGTTCTATCCTTGCAGGGATGAGCCAGGCGCTTGTCGGCACGCGCTATCATATCACGATGACACCCTATGACCGGGAGGCCGACCCGTTGCATCCGATCCTGCACATCCTGCGCAACCGGCTGGCCGATGGCGTCATCTTTTCCGGCACGACGCCGGACGATCCGCGCGTCTCCCTTTTGGCCGCCGAAGGGTTTCCCTTTGTCAGCCACGGCCGCACCGACCTGCCCCAGCCGCATGCGTGGTGCGACTACGACAATGATAGCTTTGCCCGGATGGCCGTGGCACGGCTGGCGGCGCGTGGTCGGCGTAGGGTCGTTCTGCTGACCCCGCCCACCGTGAACACATACCATCGCCACATGGTATCGGGGTTCAAGGCCGCCTGCGATGCCGCCGGCATCGAGCCGGTGATCCCGACCACCGTCACCCAGTCATCCCCGCCGCAGGATCTGTACCGTTTCGTCACCTCGGCCCTATCGCACAAAGATCCCGTCGACGCCTATCTTTGTCCGGGCGAGGTCGCCGCGATGGCGGTCCTTGCCGCCCTGCAGGATGCACATGTGCCGGTGGGGCTTCGGGTCGATGTGATCGCCAAGCAGACAAGCCACGTCTTTGACCAGTACCGTCCCCGCATTGACACGATCTACGAAGACCTGCGTGCGGCCGGGGAAACGCTGGGACAACTGCTGCTGCGCCGTATTGCCGGGGACGAGGTCGCCGACCTGCAGGTCCTGCATGCCCCGACCGCAAACTTCCGCACCCTGCTGACGGACCCGGCGCAGCGGCTCAGCACTGCGATCGGAACCGGCTGACCATCGTGTCCAGCACTTCGCCCGGATCGCGCAGCCACCAGTTCTGCGCCGAAAACACTTCGACTTCGCAGGGGCCTGCATAGCCCGCGGCCTCGACTGCTGCCCGGATGGCCCGCAAGTCCGCCACCCCATCCCCCATCATGCCCCGGTCCAGCAGCACATCCGTTGTATCAGCCAGCCAGTCGCACAGATGATAGCCATAGATGCGGTCGCCCGCGCGTAACAACTGGCGCGGCATGTCGGTATCCCACCAGACGTGATAAACATCCACCGCCACACCAACATTCGGCGCACTGACAACGTCACAAAGATCCAGCGCATCCCGCAGCGTTGTAAGGCAGGACCGGTTGCCACCGTAAACCGGGTTCAAAGGCTCCAGCGCCAGTTTGACCCCGCGCGCAGCGGCATAAGGTGCCGCCTCGGCGACACGGTCGGCCACCAGTTTCAGACTTTCGCCGACACCCTTGGTTCCAGGCTCCACGCCGCCCACGACAATCGTCAGGACCGGCGCCCCCAAACCTGCGGCCATATCGATGGCGGCGCGAAAATCATCCATCACCGCCGCGCGTCCTTGCGGGGCCAGTGGGCCGACCAGAAACGGCGTCCGGCATAAACCAACGACCTGCAGGCCCGCAGCACGGACGCGGTTGCCGATTTCGACCGCCCGCCTGCCAATCTCGCGCCGCCAAAAGACAATGCCAGTAATGCCGCGCGCGGCACAGGCGTCGATGATGCGTTCCACCGGCCAGCCCGCGCCATGGCCATCAAGGTTGTGGCCCAGCGTCGCGGTGTTCAGCGCCAACGCCGAATGATCATTGGCAAAGTCCCGCATCAGATACCGTACATCTCCAGCATGTGCCGCATCCGCTTG
>JANPBI010000096.1:0-3904 GCA_031430315.1 Rhodobacterales bacterium
GGATGTACGCTTAGAAATTCGTCTACCTCATGGTCGCGCCAGTAGAGCCGCGCACCGATCTTGACGGGAAGAGGCAGTCGTCCAAGCTCTAGATCGCGGTAGATGCTGGAGCGAGAACGCCCGCCAAGCTTCCTGCGCAGATTGGTGAAACTCAAATATCTGATCGACGGAATGTTCATGCTGGAACCCCTTGGTATCGTTCGGGGTAGTAAAGCGCAAAAACCAAAGCATAGATAATCATCAAAAAGCGTATTAAAATGCTTAAAAGAGAGGATCAAGCGGCCTAGGATAGTGTCGAAGGTCAGCAGACTTTGGGATGCTTACTTAGCAACCTTTTGACATGGTTTGGGGGTTCACCAGGCGGAGGGCCAAAGGCGCCGGTTGCACCCCTAAGTCCAAGTTCCTCCTCCACTGCATGACGTCCAAAGCGGACTGGCAGAGGCATCCCATAGGCAGCCTTCCGCAATGTAGCGGCATTTGCCCGATATTCAGTCGAATGAAGACCTGTCGCAGCTAGGCGTGCTGCGTCAGAAGACCTCTTCCACTCTTGCCATAGATAATCTTCTTGGTACCACAACAGGATCGCTCCGCGGGGCATGTCGATGTAGTAGTGTGGGTTCTTTTGCCAGGCGCGAACGCCATAGAAGGCGCTCGCTCTGATGGCTCGGATGAACTTTTTTTTGAGCCATCCATATGGAGCGTTGCCCTTCCCCTTAGTTCCTAGCAGGGGCTTGGTCATAATATCTGATAGAATTTCGAAGGTGGGCTCAAGCACCCAGGCAGGCAAAGCCTCGCTACCCTCTTGCGCATAACGAATGGCTTGGAGAAGGGCCAGCGGGTCGCCTCCGTGGTATGCTTGTTTGAGTGCGTCTAAGTATTTGATCGGGTCTACTAAAGGCATGGGTCAGCCCCCGTCCGGCTGAGCGGGCGAGACACCACACGTTTCACCGCTAACGTAGGAAGCCCACTGCTCCATTACCGGGCGACGCTGGTCGAGAAAATCGGTGCGCCGGTATGCCCGCTCGACCGCCCCACCGACGGTGTGCTGTAGACAGGTCTCTGCGACTTCAAAGGGCGTGCTAGTGGTCTCGTCGACCCAGACCCGGAAACTTGACCGGAAGCCGTGGGGTCTGGCTGCCATCCGCCGCCGCTCCATCAGGCGCGCCATTGTGGCATCACTGATCACGCCCTTCCGAACGCTGGGGAACAGGAAGCCATCCCGCCCGAACGGCTTGGCTGCTTCCAGCGTCTCAAGCGCGGCACGTGACAGGGGAACCCGGAAGTCAGCCGTCGTTCCCTTCCTGCCCTTCATGAGGGCGCCGGGGATCGTCCAGACGTCGCCGTCGATGTGCTCAAGGCGCAGGAAACGAAGGGGGCCAGACCTGACTGCCGTAAGAATGAGAAGGCGCAGGGCCAAGTGGGTGATCGTTCCGTCGCTGAGGCTTGCATAGAAGGCCGGAACCTCTTGCCAAGGCAATGCAGGGATATGCGTAGCGGTGTGATTGCGCTTTCCAAGAAGCGCCTGCGCTTTGATCGGTGCCTGAAGATCGACATCGAGGCCGAGCGCGGCAGCGTGCTTTAGACAGATCGAAAGCCGGTTGAGCGCCTTGCGTGCGGTATCCGCCTTTTCGTGCCAGATTGGCCGCAGCACGTCCCGAATGTCGATTTGGGTGATTTCCACAACGGGAACGCCCCCTAGTTTGGGCAAGATGTGATGCTCCAAGGGGCTCAACCAGCGGCCCGCTTTCCCATCGTCCTTCAATTCCGCCTTGCGGCTTTCGAAGGCATCCAGCGCGATATCGCGCAGGCTGTGCAGGTTGCGGACTGCCTCCTGCCGCAGGCGCTGCCGTTCTCGGATCGGATCAATGCCTTTCCGGACAAAGGAACGCTGCTTATCGGCTGCCTCACGTGCTTCTTTCAACGACACCTCGGTGATCGAACCAAGCCCCATCTCGCGGCGCCGTCCGTGGACGGTTACACGGAGGAACCACTGGCCTCCGCCGTCATCGCGCTTGTGGAGCCATAATCCGCCACCGTCGGCATACTTGCCGGGAGCTGCAGCTTTAACTTGCAAGGCCGAAAGTCGGTTCAGCGTCCTCAAATTCAACCCACCTTTGTAACCACCCCCTAGATGAGGTATAGTATGATACAAAGTGGAGCATGGTGAAACAGTTAATCCTTAGATTAACTTAGATTTTCGTTTTCCTTCGGAACACCGCGCTACGTGGTGAAACATGAGTTCCTTTCCGGCCGCGGGCACCAGGGGGTGGGGACTTGGCTGCGGCAAGGACAAGAAACCCGCCCGCTAGCGCCCAGTTCTTGATCAGGATCGACGTTTGCCAGCCGTCGCCGGGCACAAAGTGGAAAATGCTGGTCACCATGCAATAAGCGGCAGCTGCCAGTGCCGCGATGCGGACTGTGCGCGGCAGCAAAAGCGCGATGGCCACAAGCGCATTGAAGCCAAGCGCGGGCCAGACGAGCCAAGTCGGCCAGCCAACTCCCGCCAGCAACCCCATGACCACCGTGGGGTCCAGCGCCTTTTGCGCGGCCCCTGCCACGAACAGCAGTGCGAGCAAAATGCGTCCGATCAAATCCATCGCGTCCTCCCGCTTCACCTCAGTTACGGCGTAGCGGCGCGAAAGTTGCGTCACACCCCCTCTTTCACCGCCTCCATCGCCACATAGGTCGAGGTGGACGCGACATGGGGCAGGGCGGACAGCCCCTCGGCCAGCACGCGCCGGTAGGTCTGGATATCCGCCGTTCTGACCTTCAACAGATAATCGAACCGCGACGCGATCATGTGGCATTCCTCGACCTCGGGGATCAGCCGCACCGCGCGGTTGAACGCCTGCAGCGCCGCCTCACGCGTATCCGACAGCTTCACCTCGACAAACGCCACGTGCGCGAGGCCCATCCGCACCCGGTCCAGAACTGCGCGGTAGCCGGTGATGACCCCCGTCTCCTCCAGCCGTTTCAGCCGCGCCTGCGTGGGGGATTTCGACAGCCCGATGCGGCGCGACAACTCCGTCGCCGACATCCGCCCGTCCCGCGCCAGTTCCCCCAGAATCGCTATGTCGATCCGGTCGAGGGATCCACCATCCGTTTGCATCGCTAGATCCCATATCTTCAGCCAAAAAGCCTGCAATCCTGAACATCTTCAGGACAACAGCCCGACAATCCCCCTGTATCATGGTCCAAACCGCAGGGAGACGCCAGATGATCCGCACCGAAGCCACCGCCTGGGACATCATCGACCACCACTCCCTTTCCGATGAGGCAACCCTCGTCCGCACCCTGATCGCCGAGGCCGCTCTTGACCCCGCTACCCGCGCCCGCATCTCTGCGTCCGGGGCCGACCTCGTCGCCCGCATCCGCGCCAGCGCCAAGCCCGGCTTGATGGAGGTGTTCCTTGCCGAATACGGCCTGTCGACCGACGAAGGCATCGCGCTCATGTGCCTGGCCGAAGCGCTTCTGCGCGTGCCCGACGCCGACACCATGGACGCGCTGATCGAGGACAAGATCGCCCCCTCGAACTGGGGCCGCCACCTTGGTAAGTCCGCGTCATCCCTGGTCAACGCCTCCACCTGGGCGCTGATGCTGACCGGCAAGGTTCTGGACGAAAGCGAACCGGGCGTCGTCGGCCACTTGAAAGCCGCCGTGAAACGTCTGGGAGAGCCGGTCATCCGTACCGCCGTCACCCGCGCGATGAAGGAAATGGGGCGCAACTTCGTGCTGGGCGAAACCATCGACCTCGCCATGAAGCGCGCCCGCGACCTGGAATCCCAAGGCTACACCTACAGCTACGACATGCTGGGCGAGGCGGCGCGCACCGAAGCCGACGCGCGGCGCTATCACCTGTCCTATTCCGACGCGATCACCGCTTTGGCGCGGCACTGCACCTCGC
>JANPBI010000097.1:0-7380 GCA_031430315.1 Rhodobacterales bacterium
CGGGGGGGGGGGCGGGGGCGGGGGGGGGGGGGCTGGGGGCCTGGGGGCCTTGGGGCCTTGGGGCCAGGGGGCCTTTGGGCCCGGGGCCGCTGGCGATGGTAGATTGGGTGGTTGAGGGGGAGGCGCGGGCGCTGAAGCCTGCGAATGAGAACCCCTGGTATGTGCTCATGACGCTTTATGGGGAGCAAGACGGGGAGGGGATCGACAAGACCTTGGAAGTGCGCAATCGAACCGTCTGGAATTCCTGGGCGATTGCAGGCTCTTCTGGACACGAAACTAAGATAATTCTTGAGAAAATGAGCCGCTTTGCTGAGGAGATCAAGCCTTGGGCTGAGCTATCAGACCAAGTGAAAGAAATTCATAAGAAAGAAATGGAGAAACGTAACCCGTTAGGGTTCGAGTATCCAGGGTTCCCAGATCCCAAGGAAACAGTAACTTTCTACAATGTTGAGATTTTGAGAACCTTCAACCTTCGTGGTTTTATTGTAAGAGGCATCTCAATTGATAACTGTACTTTTGCACGGTCTTTCACTTGCAAGGGATCCTATTTTTCTGGTGCTTTCCGAAACATAATCTTCAAAAAAGACGCTTATTTTGCAGGAGTTAAATTCCATGGCGGGACGTTCTATAATGTTGAATTTTCAAGTCACGCGAGTTTTCAGGGGTCTGAATTTAGCAATGCATCTTTCGTTAATACAATCTTCTACAAAGATTGCGATCTGTCGCGAATCAAGATCTTCGGAAATCTAATGCTTTCAGATTCGAAGTTCTTTGGGAATTTTAACTTATCCAGTACACTAGTTGACGGTGAAGCGATTTTTGCGTCCTCGGAATTCAAGGCAATAGCCGACTTCTCCAACTCCACTTTCAGAAGTTTACAGCCGCATCACACAGTGGACTTTCGTGCAGCAAAGTTTGAAGGACCAACAACCTTCGAAAACACTGCCTTTGAGAATGCTTTCCCAATTTTTACAAACGCGAGGTTTTTCGATAACACTTTGTTCTCTGGAGATCCAGGCCTCTGGCCAGCTGGGATTAGAGATATTCTACAGTCCAAAGCAAGCTGCGCAAAAATGCGTCATGTAGTTGCAGGACAAGGGCTTCCTGAAGATGAGCATTTCTTTTTCCGCCGCGAGATGGGGTTTGCGGGGCAGATCGGCGGGTGGTGGGAGCGTTTGCCGTATCGGCTGTTCGGGGTGTTCTCGGACTATGGGTATTCGATTGCGCGACCGGCGATCAGTCTGTTCTGGGTGTGGTTATTGCCGACGCTGATCTTTGCGGCGTTCCGAGTGACGGGGGTGCCACTGCATGACCTGACCGAACTGCAGTGGTCCGGCGCGCTGTCTTTCGCGAACCTGTTCCCGGTCTTTGGCTTTCATCGGGTCTGGTTTGATCCGGCGAAGCTTGCGGCTCTTGCGCCATGGCTCAAGGCGCTGGCGGGGGCGCAGACGGTGCTGTCCCTGCCGCTGCTGTTCTTCCTCGGCCTTGGCCTGCGGACACGGTTCCGGATGCGGTGACACGGTGCGGGCGGGCACGCACCTTACGGGTGACATGCCGGTGCGGGGCGGCGGGGTGAACCCCGCCCTACGGGTGCCCACGCTTGCCAAAGTTCGTGACGACTTGAACCCTTCAACCCTACCCCCACCCTGCAGCGCGTTGGCTTGCCGCCATTCTCCTCCGCGCCGAACCGTTTGCCGCGCGTTGGACAGCCGCGATAACAGGAACTCAATGCCTGATAAGCTGCCGTGATGATCTGCTTTATCCCGTAGCCTGACGGAAAAGACCGATGGACCCTACCGATCCCACTTCGAATGCCCCGGGCGGGCCTCCCCCAGCCAACGCGAATGACGCACGGGCGGCGCGGGCACAGGCGCGGGCCGATGATCGGTTCAACCGCCAGTTGGAGCAAGAGGCGCAACAACTGCCGCGTCGATCCGCGCGGCGACGCAATGCCCTGCAGCCAAACCCCGGATTGCAGGCGCAACTGTTCGCCGAGGCTGCTGCGGGCCGGACGCTGGCACAAGCACGTGGTGCGGCGGCTGCGCCGCCCGCCGCAGATACTGTTTCGGACGTGCTTGTAAGCGTGCGCAATCGACATGTCGGCAGTGTCTATTTTCCGAATGGGCGGTTGCGGACCACACATCATGCCGGGCCTGGACTGGGCCTCTTTCCTCCGGGGACGATCCTGCGGTTCAACATCAACTATAACGAGGCGATGCAGGCCTTTAGGGCAGCGAGGCCAGAGGCCTTAAATCAGGCATTGGACCTTCGAGACCGCAGTCAACCGCCAGAGGCCCAACGCCAAGCGGTGCAGACTGAATTTCTGAACCAGCAGGACGCGTGGATAGGGGAAATCCTGAGCAATCCCGAGACGGTTCCCACCTGGGCAGAGGCCGTAACCGGACCTGACAGCGTGAGCCATATCGATGATGTGCCACCGGACTCGCAGCGGGTTCTGTTCGAGATCTATGATCGTGGTCCCGAGCGCGCCCCGACGACACATATCTCGCGCGGGCAAGCTGCACGGATGGCGATGCCGCAATCGACTGTGACCGCCATTACCGAAGCCTTGCGGTCCATCGAACACATGACCGATCCGGTTCGACGCAACGCGGCCTTTTACGACTACATCGGGTCGCACGCGCCCGATTTCGCCAACATGATCCGCAGGCCCGATGCCCCGAACCCGCCAGGCGCACCGCCTCGGGACGATCAACCGCCGACGCAATGATCGGCGGCGGTCGGACCAGCCTTGTGCTAGGGAGGTGACCGCCGATCAGATGCAACGATTTAGGAAAGCGACTGGGTCATAAGCGGCTTTGAGGGTGGGGTTGGTTGCTACGTCAGACAAGAGGATCCTATGGACCGGCCAGACCCCGCATCACAGTCGACAGGCCGCATCCCTGCGGATCGCGCCGGACTGCCGCAAGACGCGGCGCGGGGACGCAGGGCGGACGGGTTTCAAAGGCACCTGGAACAAGCCAACGCTGCAGGAACGCGTGGCGACCGCCCGCCAGGTGCTGACACCGTCGCGGAAACCCGGCCGCAGGTCCAACCGTTCGCCGAAGCTGCCGCGGCCTTGGCACCGCCAGCGGAAGGGCAGACCGGCCCTGGTCCCGAAGACCTGAATGCCAACGTCGCGAACGCCGACGATGCCCCGGCGCAGGACGAGGGTGCAACGACTGTCAACGACGCCAGAGGTCAACGCCGGCTGTTGGATCAGGCCAACCAGGCCCATCCGGGCAGCGTCCGGTCGATGCAGGGATCGCCTGCCCCAGCGGCCGAACCACCGCGTCCTGCGGCTGCCGCGGCCTCTTTTGCAGAGCGGCAAGCCCCTTTGCGCGCAGCCGCCGCGCCAGACAATGCCGCGCTTGCGCTGGAGGCGGGACGATCCCGTCGGGGACAGAACCTTTCCGGTGCGGCAGCGGCCCGCAACAACCAGGATCGGATCGACGCCATCCGGCACAGGTTCACCGCAGACAGCCGGTACAATTCGGATGCCGCAGCCGGGCCGCAACCCGCAGCAGGGCCCCCGCCGCCGCCCGTCGCCGGCATGCCTCCCGCCGTCCCCGTCGTCAGAATGGCAGTGACCTTTTCGGGCGGCAGGATCCGGACCTTGGAGACCTTAATGGGGCAGGTCGAGTTCTCGCACAGTCGCGGGCTGACGGTGGCGAACAATGACCCGCAGACCCATCTGCGCGCCAATGTTCACATGCCGCAGGCGATCCAGGCGTTTCGTGCGGCGCGCCCCGATGTGCTGCCGGCGATCGTTGCGGGACTGGATCCGTCGCTTGCGCCCGCCGCCCGCGTGGCGACCCAAAATCGGCTTGAAGGGGACGCGGCAATGACCTGGATATCGTCGCAGCTGGCAGCGTCACCGAATTTGAACGGCATTCCCTGGGCGACGCACAATGCCTATCGGATCAATTCGACGCAGGACATCCCCGCAGCCAATGGGCCGTACCGAGAAGTGACCGTCCGGACCGGGGACCCGACCAATCCGCCGCGGGGAACCCTGGGAACGGGTGCAGCGTCATTTTTCCATCTTACGCAGAATGTGGTCCTTGCGATCTCCAACGCGCTTGTCGCCTCTGCGCCTCATGCGGATCCACGCGATCGATACCGGGCGTTTTACCATGATGTCGCGATCCGCATGCCGTCTTTCCTGCCTTTCCTGGATCCCCCGCTGCCGCCGCCTGCGCCGCCGTCCTCTCCCCGCTGACGTCATCGCCGCCGGGGGTCTGAATGGGTGCAGGCGCAAGGCAAGATATCAAGAACCGTGTGGCCGATAAGTTGCGTTGATGGTGTCGTCGGCGCGGCGTGCCGACCGGAGACGCCAGTGCTTCGCTTTGCCCGCGACTGTCTTGCCGGATGCCAGATCACAGGGTTTCGCGGTATCCTCAACGGGACATCGAACTTCATTCTGGGCCAGATCGAGGGTGGGGCGAGTTTTCAGGATGCTCTGAAAGAAGCGCAAGCCCTTGGCTATGCCGAAGCCGATCCGACAGCGGATATCGGCGGGTCGGATGTCCGACTGAAAACGCTGATCCTGGCACAGGAATTTCTTGGCTACCGGGGGCCGACCACCGACGTCGAGATGCAAGGCATCGCTGATCTCAAGGACGTTGATGTCCGAGCAGCTCCGGCCCAAGGACGTAGGTGGAAACTTATTGGCGAAGGCCGCCGTGGCGCGGACGGCGTGATGCTGTTGTCGGTACGGCCGGTGGCACTGCCGCTGACGGATCCGCTGGCGGGTGTTGGCGGCGCTATGAACGCAATTACGTTCAGCACCGATCTTTTGGGCGACGTGACCGTCAGTGGCCCTGGGGCAGGGCGCATGGAAACAGCCTTTGCCCTTTTGTCTGACATCCTCGCGATTGCCCGCATGTCGAGCGCGCCAAAATACACCCTGCGCAAAGAGGCGTCCAAATGACGACGGCCATGACCAAGTCGCGAAACAGTGTAGCAACAGTTCAAGATGTGGCAGGCCAGGGGCGCCCCCTCGGCTCGATCGCGTTTGCGGGAACGAACGGGGGTGACATGGCGATCGCCGCGGCGGTCCAGGGCAGGGACATCTCCCGTGGCCTCTCGCGCGCGCGTCGGGCCGAGATTTTGTCGCGCGCGGCGGCTATGGTCTTGCAGCAAGGTGACGAACTGGCGCGGGCCATCACCATGGAAAGCGGCAAGACCATCCGTCAGGCGCGCAAAGAGGTTGCGCGCTGTGCCAACACGCTGACGCTGTCTGCCGAAGAGGCCAAGCGCTTTGTCGGTGAGATCATTCCCTTTGACAGCTATCCGGGGCTGGAGGATCGGCAGGGACATTATACGCGCGAACCGCTTGGCATCGTGCTGGCGATCACGCCCTTCAATGATCCGTTGAATCTGGTTGCGCACAAAGTCGGCCCGGCAATTGCGTCGGGCAATGCGGTCATCCTCAAGCCTGCCGTCGAAACGCCGACGCCTGCGTTGATGCTGGCGCAGTTCTTGTACGACGCGGGCCTGCCGCCCGAAGTGCTAAGCGTTGTGACCGGTGGTGGTGATGTGGGGGCGGCGCTTGTCGCGCGACCCGAGGTTGCGATGGTGTCCTTTACGGGTGGCCATGTCACGGGCGAGGCCATCGCGCGTGCTGCCGGTCTGAAACGGATCGCGATGGATCTGGGCGGCAATGCCCCGGTGATCGTCCTGCATGATGCCGATCTTGATCGCGCTGTCCCCGATTGCGTATCCGGTGCCTTTTGGGCTGCTGGGCAAAACTGCATCGGTGTCCAGCGCATCTTTTGCCACGTGACGCTGTATGAACAGTTCTGCACAGCATTCCTTCAGCAAACCGCGGCGATGAAGCTGGGCGACCCGCTCGACCCCGCGACCGATATGGGGCCGATGGTCTCGGAAGCGGCAGCAATGCGGATCGAGGCCTGGGTGAACGAGGCGATTGCAGAGGGGGCGACTTGCCTGATCGGCAATCGCAGAAAAGGGGCAATCTATGCGCCGACCGTCCTGGCAAATGTTCCGAAGTCATCGCGCGTTCGCTGCGAGGAAGTCTTTTCCCCAGTTGTAATCCTTGAGCCCTGGGACAACCTTGATGCGGTGCTGAAGGCAGCAAATGCGCCGGAATTTGCTTTGCATGGGGCTGTATTCGGGCGCGACATCGGTCTGTTGCAGCGCGTAATCGACGGCCTGGATACGGGTGGCGTCATGGTCAACGACAGCTCCGACTTCCGGTTCGACGGCATGCCCTTTGGCGGGGCAAAACGTGGGGCCATGGGACGCGAAGGCGTGCGCTTTGCCATGGACGAGATGAGCCGGACGAAGGTTGTCTGCACCCGGTTCTGATTGACCACAAAAAGGGGACCATCCGCACCAGACCGAACGCGGACTGGTGCCAACTGACGCAGGCATTGGCCGCATCTTGACAACAGCGATGTTGACTGGCGATCCGGCCACCCTGTCGAAGGCCGGTTTCCCGAAAGTCCTGAAAACTCCCGAGAAACCGGCCAAACGTGTCAGGGTCTGGTCAAAGCGCCTCGGCCTTGACCAGAGAATGCACGTCGTCAAACCGTGCGGCATCCAGGTCCTGTTCCGAAATACCAAAATCCTGCCCCATGAGATCCTCGATCCCACGCACAAGCGCTAGGGCGTCCAGCCCGTAGAACCGCATCAGATAAGGCTTGGATCCGCCATGCGCGTAGGTGTCTTTGAGACCCAGCCGGATCAGCCTTTTGCCCGCCCCCGAATCTGCCATGGTTTCGGCCACGAGGCTGCCGATCCCGCCTTCGGTGACGTGGTTTTCCAGCGTGATGACGCCGTGCTTCACCGACCCGATATGGTCCAGCAGCGCCTTGGCATCGAAGGGCTTGATCGTGTGCAGATGCAGATGGCGGATCGACAGGCCGGCGCCTTGCAGGGCAGACCGCGCGCGCAGGGCCTCTTCGGTGGTGATCCCGGCGGTGACGACCAGGACATCGCTGCCTTCGGACAGCACACGCATTTCCCCGACCTTGATTGGCGTGCTGAACAGCCGCGGCACCGACCCGCGCAGCACACGGCACCAGACCGGGCCGTCGATGCTGTCGGCCGCTTCGCAGATCGATTCCACCTCGGTCGCGTCGCCGGTTTCCAGGATCGTCATGTTGGGGATCGACCGCATCACGCTGATGTCTTCGATCGACTGATGGGTCATGCCGCCGGGGGTGGTGATGCCCGGCAGGAACCCCATCAGCCGGACCTTGCGCCGGGGATAGGCGACGGATGCCATCAGCTGATCATAGGGCCTGCGGTACATGAACACGCCAAAGGTGTGGATGAACGGACGGAAGCCCGCCAGCCCAAGGCCGCCGGCAAAGCTCATCATGTTCTGTTCGGCCATGCCAAGGCTCAGGA
>JANPBI010000098.1:0-2746 GCA_031430315.1 Rhodobacterales bacterium
GGCCGTCGCCACCATCGGAGAAAACATGACCCTGCGCCGCATGGCCTTGGTCGAAGGCGAGCACGTCGCGGCCTATGTCCACAATGCTGTGGCCGATGGTCTGGGCAAAATCGGAGTTCTCGTGGCCATCAAGGGCACCGATACGGCGATTGCCAAGCAGTTCGCGATGCACATTGCTGCGACCAATCCGCTGGCGCTCTCCGAAGCCGATCTTGACCCGGTGGTGGTGGAGCGCGAGCTTGCGGTCCAGACCAGCAAGGCGCTGGAAGAAAATGCAGCTTCGGCCAAGCCAAAGCCTGATGCGGTGATCCAGAACAACATCATTCCGGGCCGGATGAAGAAGTTCCTGGCTGAAAACACGCTGCTGGGCCAGATGTTTGTGATCAATCCCGACATTACCGTCGGTCAAGCCGCCAAAGACGCCGGCGTCGAGATCACCGGTTTCGTGCGCATGGGTGTCGGCGAGGGGATCGAAAAGAAGGAAGAAGACTTCGCTGCTGAAGTCGCCAAAATGGTTCAGGGCTGACAAAGCCAAACCGCTGAAATGGAACGGTGCGGTCAGGGAATGACCGCACCGTTTTCGTTTGGGATGAAGGCCCTGGGGAGGGAAGCCCGCATCACATCGTCTGAGGCGAGGGGGGGTAAGGGAGCACACCCGCGCGCCTCGGTTCGCCAGACCCGAAAATGCGGGCAATGGCGACCATCTGGAGCCCGCGCAGCGCATACAGCGCGACAGGCGACCAACTGTTCCATGGACAATACACTTGGCTCGGAACACGGAAACCATCGCGCGGTCTTGAGGGCAGAGAAAGTCCGGGATCCCTTACCTTTCCCTTCGCCAAGGGATGTGAGCGGGGGGCAGGACTCACCAAAGGAAACACTGCCCTGCGGCGGAGTAATCTTCGATCAACTTCTTAGCTACGTTGTATATGCGTATGATTATGAATGATATTAGTTCGCAGGGGCAGGGGGAAAGAACAGCATGTTCAGCATTGCTCCCTTGGACACTGCTTGAGCAGTCGTTTCAACGTCAAGGGCGATCCTTGCAAGACGAAGGTGCTTTTCCACCATCGCAGGGCTGACACCCATCAAGAGCGCGACATCCTGCATCGTCTTGCCATCGGCAACCCATTCCAGCGCCTCGCGCTGGCGTTGGGTCAACGCGCGACGATGCGTGGCCAAAGGAAGTTGCATGATCTTGAGGTTCAGGCAGTGGGCAACCGCAAGAATGGCATCATATTGGTTTGCATAGATTTCTTCGACTTTTGCCTCATCAATGCCGATATCTGCGATCAGCCCCAGCGCGCTTTTTGTGCGCAAGGTCGCGGCAGGAAAGCTGACCGAAATTCCGGCAACGATTCCCATTGCGGCGTTCTGTCGAACGGCCGCTTCTTCGTCTGCTGTCAGTTGGCCGGCGTCCATCGCGCGGCGTACCCATGACCAGGTGCAGGCGCCCGTGTTGTGTTCAGCCCAGCGAAAGACCGGTGTGCGCGCGTAAAACCCGCCGTGAAAAAAACGCTGTGCATATTCATCGCCCAATGTTGTCAGAAACAGCGCATCTTCGGGATCGCCAATGGTCTTGTCGTGGCGAAACCGCGTGAAGCCATAGTTGACGCGCTGAAAACCCAACTGCGCGAAATACCCGGTCGCAGCGGTCCACGCTTCGGCAATGGAATGCGCTTCGGCGATCGTGATGATCAACGGCAGAGCGTCAGCCACATCTGTCCCTTTGCGGCGTCATGGCGGGAAAAACCGCCAATATCGAGCGCATGTGATAGCGGAAAGCCACTAGCTTTGTCGAGGCATCTGCATGTCGTGGTAGGGACGCCAAGTATAGCCTGAATGGACGAACTCAGCAGATCCGCATAGAAATACAGTTTACATAATATGGATTATCCGCTTTAATGACGTTGTCGCAGTGAGCCCGTCCAGACCCCTGTTTGCATTCCTTTAGCTGCAACTCTCGATACATTAGTGGACCGTCGGACAAGTCCTGACCTCAATATCCAGTTCTGCTAGCTGGTCGCCGCCCACCATAAGGCTGGTAACTTCCTTGTATGGATTCTTCGCAAATGCGGATGTCGGCTGCCAATGGCCATATGACTATAGCCGCAATGTAATTGCGGTCTGCCAAGGTCTGCCTGTGTCATCAACGGAAACGTTCTGCGGAACTGATGGACGATGGCAATAGCGTGGCTGCCGGTCTCGCGTTGGTTGGCAAACTCGACCGCCCTGCCCTCCATATCAACGTTGCCCCTCAGCGCGGCAGCCTGATTGTGCCATCCTTGCGGACAATGGCCGTCAGCAAACAATTCTCGGGGAAAGTTGTTTGGCGCACCCACCAGGATTCGAACCTGAGACCTCTGCCGTCGGAGAGAATATATCTGTCTTTCCTGTTAGTGCGATAGAGTACGCTAAGGTACGCCAACAACCTGAAACTGCTTGAATTTGCTGGCTACCTTATCGACGCTTCCATCCGAAATTACGCCCTGGTTTCCGCCCAAATGCTTGCGTGGTGCTTACGCGAGCCCGGGGCCGGAAAGGAGATACCCCATGGCAAAAATCAACAAGAGGCTCGTTGACACCGCTGGTGCGCGTGCAAGGGACTACGTCATCTGGGATGACGATCTACCGGGCTTTGGCCTTCGCGTCTTTGCCTCCGGCAAACGCAGCTACGTCATACAATATCGGTCGGCCGGTCGTTCACGCCGGTACACCATCGGTCTGCACGGAGTCTGGACGCCTG
>JANPBI010000099.1:0-7060 GCA_031430315.1 Rhodobacterales bacterium
CGCTTCTGGTCGTCGACGGGCTGACCGGTCAGGACGCCGTCAACGTTGCCACCGAGTTTGACGGCAAGGTCGGGATCTCCGGCGTTGTCCTCACCCGGATGGACGGTGACGGTCGCGGCGGTGCGGCACTTTCTATGCGCGCGGTCACCGGCAAGCCGATCCGTTTCGTCGGCCTTGGCGAAAAGATGGACGCGATCGAGGTGTTCGAGGCCGAACGTGTCGCAGGCCGCATCCTTGGCATGGGCGACATCGTCGCCCTCGTCGAACGCGCGCAGGAAACGTTCGAGGCGGAACAAGCCGAACGCATGGCGAAACGCTTCGCCAAGGGTCTGTTCAACATGAACGACCTGAAGATGCAGCTCGACCAGATGCTCAAGATGGGCGGGATGCAGGGCCTGATGGGCATGATGCCCGGCATGGGCAAGATGGCCAAACAAGCCGAAGAGGCAGGCTTTGACGACCGCATGCTGCGCCAGCAGATTGCCCTCATCCAGTCGATGACCAAAAAGGAACGCGCCAACCCCGACCTGATGGCCGCATCTCGCAAGAAGCGCGTCGCAGCCGGTGCCGGCATGGACGTCTCGGACCTCAACCGCCTGCTGAAACAGCACAAGCAGATGGCCGAGATGATGAAAAAGATGGGCAAGGGTGGCATGATGAAGAACGCCATCAAGCAGATGATGGGCAAGGGCGGCATGCCCGATCCGTCCAAGATGACCCCCGAACAGTTGGAAGAAGCCGCGCGTGGCATGCAACAGGGCATGGGCGGGATGGGCGGCATGGGCATGCCGCGCGGCATGACTTTGCCTGCTGGTCTGTCGGGGTTGATGAAAAAGAAATGATCCACAGCGCGCACCCACAGCTGATCGGCCTACCCGTTCTGGAAACAGACCGGTTGATTCTGCGTGCGCCGCAAGCGTCGGACTGGCCTGCCTTCCGCGACTACCGCGCCTCGTCGCGCACCGCCTATACCGGCGGCCCGAAAAAGCCGCATGTCGCGGCCGAGCAGTTCGCTTCGTTCTGTGGCCACTGGGTGATGCGCGGCTTTGGCCGGTTCATTGCCGCTGACCGCACAAGTGGCGCGGCCTTGGGTCATTTTGGGCCGATGCAATGGCACGACGACGGTGAGGTCGAACTGACCTGGTCGCTCTGGGCACCACAAGCAGAAGGCAGGGGCTTCGCGACCGAAGCCGCGCTTGCCATGTACGGCTGGACCTTTGGCGCGTTGGGCCTGCAAAGGGCCATTGCTGCCGTGCACCGCGACAATGCAGCCTCGCATGCCATCGCCCGACGGCTTGGCGGACAGGTGATCGAAGGTCGCAGCCCAGAATGGTTCGACGACGGCGCGGTTTATCAATTCACCGCCGGAGGTGCCGCATGATCGCCCCGATGCTCACGACCGCGCGCCTGACGTTGCGCAAGCCGCGCATGGCGGATTTTGCCGGCTTTGCGGCCTTTCTTGCATCTGACCGCGCCAAGAATATGGGCGGGCCGTTCTCTCTGCCCGGGGCTTGGGCCTATTTCTGCCACGAAACAGCGCTCTGGGACTTGGTCGGTCATGGCGCGTTCATGGTGGACCTTACCGCCACGGGTGCGCAGGTCGGCTCGGTCAGCCTGTCGGCAGGTCCGCTTTTCCCCGGTACTGACCTGGGGTGGCTGGTCTATGACGGCCATACCGGCCAGGGCTACGCGACCGAGGCTGCCACGGCGGTCCGCGACTGGGCGTTGTCGACACTGGGACTGCCGACGCTGGTCAGCTATATCGACCCCGACAATGCCGTATCGCGCCGTGTCGCCGACCGGCTGGGCGCAGTCATCGACGACGCGGCCCTGCGTCTGATCCCAACAGACCTGGTCTATCGCTATTGGGGGGCAACTTGACCATCCCCATCCTCACCACTGAGCGGCTGACCCTGCGCGGCCCCAAAGACAGCGACGCTGCCCCCTTGGGCGTGTTCCTTGCCAGCCCGCGTGCCGAATGGATCGGCGGACCATGGCCTGCGTCAGATGCGCCCGAGTGGCTTGCGCATAGCCGCAAACGCTGGGCCGAACTGGGGCGGGGACCGTGGATTGTCGCCTTTCGCGACGACGATACCCCGATCGGGCGCGTGGGGTTCCTCGATCACGATGGCTGGAATGAGCCGGAACTGGGCTGGTTCTTGTTCGATAGGTTCGATGGTCACGGTTACGCACATGAGGCCGCCGTGGCCGCGCGCGCCTTTGCCGCCCAAACGCTGAACCTGCCGCCGCTTTTCAGTTTGATCGAACCCGCCAACCTGCGCTCCAAAGCGCTCGCGCTGCGGCTTGGCGCGACACCGGAACGCGACGTTGAATTCAAGGGCATCACGCTGACAGTCTATCGCCACCCAAAGGTGTCGCCATGACCCCCTGGTCCGCCGCCATCACCCCCGCAATGGCCGCGCAGGCCTCGTCCCTTGCTGCCGTCGTGCCGACATTGCGCACTGAACGGCTGGTTCTGCGCGCGCCGCGCCTGACAGATTTTGCAGCCTACGCCGCGATCTTTCAGTCAGAGCGCGCGGTCCATATCGGTGGGCCCTTCACCATCGAGGACACCTGGGACGATTACAGCAGGCTCTGTGCCGGTTGGCTTTTGCGTGGGCACGGGATCTGGGCCGTCGAAACCCGCGCGGGTGTGCCAGTGGGCTTTGTGCTGATCGGGTTTGAGCCGGGCGACGCCGAGCTGGAACTCGGCTGGTTTCTGGCCAGGGATGCCGAAGGGCAGGGCTATGCCACCGAGGCGGCCCGTGCCGCTCGTGCGTTCGGCTTTGCGACGCTCGGGCTGGCCCGGCTGGTCAGCTACGTGGCGCCGACCAACTACGCCTCGGCCCGCATCGCCGAACGGCTCGGCGCGGTCGTCGAAGGCCAGCTTGACGGATCGGACATCTGGGTGCATCGCGCGTCCGGTGCGCATGTCCGCGCCGCCACCCGCACCACGTCAGCTACGCATGTGCCGACATCATCGCAAAGAGGGGCCTGATGGATAACGCGACCCGTGCCACGGCACTTCTCAAGGATCACCGGGATGCTATCGACCGGCTCGATGCAATCCTTGTCTATACCCTTGCCGAGCGGTTCAAGCAGACCCAGGCCGTGGGGCGACTAAAGGCACAGCACGACCTGCCACCATCCGACCCAGCGCGCGAGGCGACCCAGATGGCGCGTCTGGAACAGCTGTCCCAACAGGCCGATCTGGACCCGCAACTGGCCAAGAAATTCCTGACCTTCATCATCCAGGAAGTCATCAGGCATCACGAGAAACTACTGAAATAACAACCCCATAGGGTGCGCGCACACGCGTACCAGATAACAAAACCCAAGGAGATTGCATATGTCCATGAAAATCCGTCTGGCCCGTGGCGGCAGCAAGAAACGCCCGTTCTATTCCATCGTTGCGACCGACAGCCGCATGCCGCGCGATGGCCGCTTTCTGGAAAAGCTGGGCACCTACAACCCGCTTCTGGCCAAAGACGACGAAAACCGCGTCAAGATGGACATGGACCGCGTGAACCATTGGCTGGGCCAGGGCGCACAGCCGACCGACCGCATCGCTCGCATGCTGGAGGCCGCTGGCGCCCGTCCGAAGACCGCGCGCTCGAACCCCAAATCCGCTATTCCGGGCAAGCGCATGACCGAACTAGCCGCCAAAAAGGCCGCCCGCGCGGCAGAGCCCGCTTCTGAATAATCCGATCATCGCCGCGCCCCCGACGGGGGCGCGGCATTTTTTCGGGACCGCTTTGCATGACCCATTGGACGCCGCAATGATCCCAGGCCTCGGCCTTCTTCGCCGCACCATCACGCTTGCGCTTTGTTCTGGCGCGTTCTGGGCGGGCATGCAGGTCAAGGAAATGTCCCTGGCCTCGGCTTGCCGCACGGCAAACGGCACCATGAATGCCAATAGCGTCTGCACAGGAGTGGCCCCATGACCGAACGCATCTGTGTGGGGGCGATTGCCGGTGCCTTCGGGGTCGCCGGCGAAGTGCGGATCAAATCGTTCTGCAGCACCCCCGAGGATATCGCCACCTACGGCCCGCTTGCGACCGAGGATGGCACCCGGACCTTTGCCATCCGCCTGACCCGTCCGGTCGCCGGCGGCCTTGGCGCGCGCATCGCCGGTGTCACGACCAAAGAACAGGCCGATGCACTGCGCGGTGTTGCCCTTTACGTGGACCGGGCAAAACTGCCACTGCTGCCGGACGATGAATACTATCATGCCGACCTGATCGGACTTGAGGTGCGCGACCCCGGCGGCAGCCTCCTGGGCACGGTCCGGGCAATCCACAACCATGGGGCTGGCGATCTGCTGGAGGTTATGTCGGCCACAGGCGGTGGCACCATCCTTGTTCCTTTCTCGCTGGCGGTCGTGCCGACGGTGGATATTGCGGCGCGACGACTGGTTGTCGATCTGCCCGAAGGTCTCGATTAGCCCGCCAGAGGGGTCAATCTTTTGGATTGTTGCCATTCGCAGGTCAATCTGTCGCCACAATCGCAGGTCTTACTCTGGACCGGACGAAAAAGGGTGATGAGACAAAATGACGAAACGCCAACGCATCCTGATGGGCCTGAACGCCCTTTTGTATCTTGGCCCGCTCATGGCTGGCCTTGCGGCGCAGGGCTGGGGCATGGTCCCTTTTTTTGCGGCGATCTTCCTGCTGTGGTTGGCCGTTGTGCAACCGGGCAACTGGCCGCGCGGACGCGACGAATGGCTGCAGCCGGACAAACAGATGTCCGTCGCCGCGCAATCCGCCGTGCAGATGCTGCTGGTGATCGTGCTCTTTGCCATCGGGCGCGGCATGGGCGGCATCACCGGCGTCCTGCCGCTGTTTCACTGGCTGTTCCCCCTGGCGCTGTCGTTTGTTGCGATCCCGTTCAGTCGCCTGGCCGGGGCCATTCCCGTCCCTGCCGTGACCGGCATGGCAGCCCTGACCCCGCGTTTGCAGGCGGCCGTCCGCGTCACCGAAACACTGAACGCCCTGCCGCATGATGTGCAGCACGACATGATCGAGGCGCATATGCGCGCCATCGCCGGGGAAATCGGTCAGGAAGACCTGCGCGAGGCGCTGCTTGCCCGGGCCGAGGGCGGCGAGGCCGGGCCGACCACGATGCGCGCCCTGGTCAATCTGGCAAGCAGCGGCACCTGGGCACACGGCCTGAACCTCGATGCGGCAGAACGGATCTTTGCCACCATCTCGCAAAATGCCCAACTTGCGATGCACTATGCAACGGCGATGAATTCCCAGGTCTCTGCCGATCCCGACATGGCCGAACACGCGCCCTCGGCGGCCTCGTTGCTGGCACGCGCTGAAACCTTGAAAGGCACCGAAGCCGAGGTGCCGCTGCGCGCGCTGGCGTCGCGCGTGGCGCGTGTGATGCAACCGGACATGCCTTTGGAAAAACTGGCAGCGGCGGAACCGGCTGTGTCGACCCCCGCCGCCTGATCCACACAGCCTGCATTCCCGCTTTTCCCAACCGTCTTGGCGCGGTATGACGCGCGCCATGTCCACACCCACCAAATCCCACGGCCGTTTGTCGATGCAGGCCAGCGCCAAACCCCGCGACCTCATGTCGGAGACTCGGGTGATCAAAGGCGCCTGGACTGCCCGCATCATCACCCTCTTCCCCGAGGCGTTCCCCGGCATCCTCGACCTCAGCCTGACCGGCAAAGCGCGCGATTTCGGCCTGTGGCAGCTGGAAACCCTTGATCTTCGCACCTTCGGTATCGGCAAGCATCGGAACGTCGATGACACCCCCGCAGGGGGCGGCGCGGGTATGGTCCTGCGCGCTGACGTCGTCGATGCCGCGATTGCCGCCGCCGATGCGGGGCGGCCCCGCGAACGCTGGCCGGTCATCTATCTCTCACCCCGCGGCAAACCCTTTGACCAGCAGACAGCCCAACGCCTCGCCGCCTGCGACGGAATCACCCTTCTTTGCGGGCGGTTCGAAGGCGTCGACCAGCGTGTCCTCGATCACCACCAGATTGAGGAGATCAGCCTTGGCGATTTCGTCCTGACAGGGGGCGAGATCGCCGCCACCGCCCTCATCGACGCCACCGTGCGCCTGCTGCCCGGCGTCCTTGGCAACGACGCCAGCGCGGTGGATGAGTCCTTCTCCCAAGGCCTCCTCGAACACCCCCACTACACCCGCCCCGCCGTGTGGAACGACCTCCCCATCCCCGAAGTCCTCCAGTCCGGCAACCACGCCGCGATCGCCAAATGGCGCGAGGATCAGGCCGAGGAAATCACAAAGACCCGCCGTCCCGACCTGTGGGAAAAGCGGCGCAAGTAGTCGTGGCGAAAGCCTGCCACCGGTCCACACAAACATCTGGTTTCGGCCCCAACCGCTAGTCCCTTCCTTTCTTTGCCCGGAATCAAGGCGCTAAGCGCCGCCGGGCAGCGCCTGACCTCCCCCCGGGAGGGCGCGTCTGAAACGGTTGCCAGCAGAAATTCGGGGGAAGTGGTTGACCCATAAACCGCCAAAGAACGAGCGTCGGCGCGCCGTCCCGAGATCGGGCGCGACCCTGTGGTGCATCAAGCCGCTGATGTTTCGGAGTGCGTCCTTAGACAAGGAAAATTAGTCCCTTTGCCCGGAATCAAGGCGCGCATGCGCCGCCGGGCAGCGCCTGACCGCCCCCTCGGGCAGGCGCTTTTGCGGGCGTCATCAGCAGAACTTCGGTGGGAGGCGTTGACCCATAAAGCGCCCGGGAACCAGCCGAGCAGCGCCCACCTGGCGGTCAATCGTTGCCCTGTGTAGTGGCGGAATGAAAGGCGGGATTGAATCCAAAGCGGTCATGTTGCTGACGGGGACTATACAATAAACGCGCAGGGTTGCGTCCTTGTCGTGCCAACTCTGGAGTTGTTCAACAGAATGTTGTGGAAGATTGACCGAGTGCACCCACTCAGCCAGTGTTGGAGCACTGCGCCTTGTCGGCCAATGCTCTGTTTGCCAAAGCCGCGAGCGGACCAAGCACTTGGAACAATGCATAAAGACCTGCTCGACGGTTACCCCACATGGGTGCGGGGGGTGCCGGAACTGGTGCTGGTGT
>JANPBI010000100.1:0-8703 GCA_031430315.1 Rhodobacterales bacterium
CGAGGACTTAACCTGTTCGACCAGCGTGTCGCGGCCCCGGGCGATGATCTCGGCGGTCCCGTTCCAGTGGCCACGCTTTTTCGCCCCCGCAAGAGAGCGGTCGTGCATCCCGTAAAGATTGGTGAAAATGCGGTCCTGATCCTTGAGCATTGCTGCCTCTTTCTTGTTAGGTCTGGCGTTTCCGCCAAATCTGATATGTCACGAACATCGCCCAGACAAAGGCGGCAATTGCGCCCAGGTCGAACAGGAAGGCGAACCGGGTTTCCCACCCCATCCGTCCCCCCAGCCATTGTGCTCCCACCCACAGAACGGCCGTCCCCGCGATCACCAAGGCCACCAGCCGCACCTGGCGCGACAGATGGCGATCAATGTCTGGGTCGGACTTCTTTGGCATGGTCTTTAGAACTCTTCGCCTGCAGCCAGACGTTTCAGGAACTCCGCCGGTCCCAGTTTGACGATGGCCTTGGCCTGCGGCACCCAACGGTCGCGCGTCACGCGGCCCTTGAACCCTTCAAGGTTCTCATCGACCCAGGAAATCTCGTCGTCCTTCCAGGCTGCGACCTGGTCAAAGTGAAAGAAACCCAGCTTGTGGCACAGGATTTCCAGCTTTGGTCCGATCCCCTTGATGATCTTCAGATCATCGGCCTTGCCACCGCGCGCGGCGGTCAGCGCCTCGGGACGTTTGGCGGCAGCCGGGGCCGATATGAGGGGGGCAGGCGCGGCCGCTGGCGGCTGCGCCGGTTTCGGCACGGGAGGCGCCTTGGCGATTGAAGGCTTGGCCGTAGCCGCCTGCGGTGCTGGGGCGGGTGCTGGTTTTGCAACTGCAGGCGGTTTCAGGGTCGGACTCCCGCTGGCCGCCCACGGCATGCCCATGACCAGACCGGACAGCAGGGCGACGATCGCCCCGATTGCCACCGATGCGGGCGTCGACAATTCGCCCACGATCGACGCCACCGCAAAGGCCACGGCACCCATTGCAAGGCCGATCACCCAGCCTGCCAGATTTGGTGCATTCTTGTTTGTCGCCAACTTCATCTGTCATCACTCCCCTAATGTTCCTGCCCTCTATCGGGGCCTCTTTCCCTCATGTCCCTTTTGTCGTCGCGGTGGTGCCGCCAGCAGCCAAGACCTTGGCCTGTTCCACCCATTTGTCCCGTGTCACACGGCCCTTGAAGCCTTCCAGATTGTCATCGACCCAAGCGATTTCGGCTGCGGTCCAGGCGGCGATCTGGTCGAAATGATAAAAGCCTAGCTTGTGGCACAGGCTTTCCAGCTTTGGGCCGATGCCGACGATGATCTTCAGGTCGTCCGGTTCACCCCCCCGAGCCTCTGTCAGGGCTTTGGGCTGCACTTTGGGTGTAGCCGTCGGGGCCTTGGCTTCTGGGGTGGCTAGCGGCGTCGCCTTGGGCGAATTGCCGTCCGCCACAGGCTTGCCTTTTGACCGGGCGGGGGCCTCCTGGACCGTAATGCCCGAGGCATCTGCCACGCTTGCCTTGCCCGGTTTCGGTTCTGCCGGAGTGGCGCGCGCCGGGGTCACCCTGGCCACCTTGCCAAGCCACGGCGTCGTCAGCGCGACTTCGGTGCCGTCGATCCGCTTGACCGTATCACGCAGCTCCACGGCTGCCTGGGCCGATGCATTGTACTGCCGCCGCCCGGATTCAAACTCTTTGAGGCTGGTCAGACCGCTGGCCGGTTCCGCCGCGAACCGCCCGTTCTGTGGGCCGGGCACCGGCACCTCGCCCTTGGCGAACCGCGCGATCAGGTCGGTCAGCTTTTGGGGCGTCAAGTCTTCGTAATAGTCCTTGCCGATCTGGGCCATGGGCGCATTTGCGCAGGCCCCAAGGCACTCGACCTCTTCCCAGCTGAACTTGCCATCGGCGCTCAGCGTATGCGGCTGGCGGGCGATCTTGTCCTTGCAGACCGCCACCAGATCCTCGGCCCCGCAGATCATGCAGGACGTGGTGCCGCAAACCTGGATATGCGCCACGGACCCAACGGGTTGCAGCTGGAACATGAAGTAGAATGTCGCCACTTCCAGAGCGCGGATATAGGCTAAGTCGAGCATTCCGGCGACATGTTCGATAGCGGGACGGGACAGCCACCCCTCCTGCTCTTGCGCGCGCCACAGAAGCGGGATGATGGCCGACGCCTGACGCCCCTCGGGGTATTTGGAAATCTGCCCCTTGGCCCAGGCGAGGTTGGCCGGGGTGAAGGCGAAGGCGTCGGGCTGGATGGCGTGAAGGCGGCGAAGCATTAGCGGTCAATCTCCCCGAACACTACGTCCATAGTGCCGATGATGGCTGCGACGTCTGCCAATTGGTGGCCTTTGCAGATATAGTCCATCGCCTGCAGATGCAAAAACCCCGGCGCCCTGATCTTGGCGCGGTAGGGTTTGTTCGACCCATCAGCGACCAGATACACCCCGAACTCGCCCTTTGGGGCCTCCACCGACGCATAGATCTCACCGGCGGGCACGTGGAATCCTTCGGTGTAGAGCTTGAAATGGTGGATCAGCGCCTCCATCGAGGTCTTCATCTCTCCCCTCGGCGGCGGAGTGATCTTGCCGCGGGCGAGAACGTCGCCCTTTTCCACACGCAGTTTGGCCACGGCCTGGCGGATGATCGAGGTCGACTCGCGCATCTCCTGCATCCGGCAGAGATAGCGGTCATAGCAGTCGCCGTTCTTGCCGACAGGAATTTTGAAGTCGAATTCGTCATAGCATTCGTAAGGTTGGGCACGGCGCAGATCCCAGGCGAGGCCCGACCCGCGCACCATGACACCGGAGAACCCGTATTTCTGGATGTCATCCTCGGTCACCACGCCGATATCGGCGTTGCGCTGCTTGAAGATGCGATTTTCCGTCAGAAGCCCGTCAATGTCGTCAAGTTTGCCGGGAAACTCGACCGCCCATTGGTCGATATCCTCGATCAATTGGGGCGTCAGGTCGATATGAACGCCGCCCGGGCGAAAGTAGGCGGCATGGAGACGGGCACCACAAGCCCGCTCATAGAACACCATCAGCTTTTCGCGTTCCTCGAAGCCCCAGAGCGGCGGCGTCAGCGCACCCACATCCAAGGCTTGGGTCGTCACGTTCAGAAGGTGGTTCAGCACCCGCCCGATTTCGCAGAAAAGCACCCGGATCAGGGACGCGCGGCGGGGAATTTCGACGCCAGTTAGTTTTTCGATGGCCAGACACCAGGCATGTTCCTGGTTCATCGGCGCCACATAATCCAGCCGGTCGAAATACGGCAGGTTCTGCAGGTAGGTCCGCGACTCCATCAGCTTTTCGGTGCCACGGTGCAGCAGGCCGATATGCGGATCGCAGCGTTCGACGATCTCGCCGTCAAGCTCCAGCACCAGACGCAGAACCCCATGCGCCGCAGGGTGTTGCGGGCCGAAGTTCAGATTGAAATTGCGGATCTTCTGCTCGCCGGTCTCAAAGTCCTTGGAACCGTCGTCATAACTGTTGGTGCGGATATCGCCGTCCATCATGTCGCGTGTTCCCCAACTGCCGCCTTGGCCATGGCCCGTGGCGTGAACTTGTCCCAACGCACCATGGCGCGCTGATGACGGCCTTGTCCGATCATATCAACACCGTCATGCGCACGAACGTTGAACCAGACGAATTTGCCGTCGAAATCGGTCACTTCGGTGTCCACGATCACCGTCAATCCCGGCGGCGTGGGGGCGACGTGGTTTACATCAACATGGGTTCCAAGGGAACCTTCGCCGTCTTCGTAAAAGGGTGCCAGATGTTCCAGGCACGCCCACTCCATCAGTCCCACCATATAGCCAGTCGCAAAAACGGCAGGCACGTCCTGAAACAGCGCGGATTCCGGATATAGTGCAGGCACCGTATGGCGCGCCTCGATGCGGTGGCGAAAGCTGCCACGAGAACCTGTTTCCAGCCCGGGCTTCATTTGGTTGCGGCCTTCTGGTCACCCGGCAGGATGTATTCGGCCGATTCCCAAGGGCTCATGAAATCGAACTGCCGGTATTCCTGCACCAGGCTGACAGGTTCATAGACGACGCGCTTAAGAGCCTCGTCATACCGAACTTCAGTATAGCCGGTGGTCGGGAAATCCTTGCGCAGGGGATGCCCGCGGAACCCGTAGTCGGTCAGGATGCGGCGCAAGTCGGGATGCCCAGAGAACAAGATGCCGAACATGTCGAACACCTCACGCTCAAACCAGTTGGCGCTGGGGTGAATGCCCTGGATCGACGGCACCATGTCCGTCTCGCGCACGGCCATTTTCAACCGGATGCGATGGTTTTGGTACATCGACAGGAAATGATAGACGACATCAAACCTTTCGACGCGCGACGGGTGATCAATCGCCGTGATGTCAACAAGCGAGGTGAACCGGCACGACGGATCACTGCGCAGGAATTCAACCAGATCTTCCAGATGCGAGGGCGACACTTGCAATGTCAGCTCGCCATGCGCGATGTCAGACGACTGCAAAGCGTCAGGACGCTTCATCGCGATCAGGCCTGCCAGTTCAGTGAGGGCTTCGGACATGGGGTTACCTTACCAACGTGCCGGTGCGGCGGATTTTGCGTTGCAGCTGCAGAATACCGTACAGCAGCGCCTCGGCCGTCGGCGGGCAACCCGGCACGTAGATGTCGACCGGGACGATCCGGTCGCAGCCGCGCACGACGGAATAGCTGTAGTGATAATAGCCGCCCCCGTTGGCGCAGGACCCCATAGAGATCACATAGCGCGGCTCGGGCATCTGGTCGTAGACCTTGCGCAGGGCCGGGGCCATCTTGTTGGTCAGCGTGCCCGCGACGATCATCAGGTCCGACTGGCGCGGGGAGGCGCGCGGCGCTGTGCCGAACCGCTCCAAGTCATAGCGCGGCATCGAAGTGTGCATCATCTCGACAGCACAGCAGGCCAGACCGAATGTCATCCAGTGCAGCGACCCGATGCGGGCCCAGTTGATGATGTCCTCGGTGCTTGTCAGCAGAAAGCCCTTGTCGGCCAGTTCGGCGTTCAGGGCGCGGGTTGCCACATCGGCATCGCCGCCTGCGGTGTTGGCTCCGGTCGCTACGCCCATGATCTGCCTCCAAAAATTCCGTCAGCCGCTTGGGGGAAAACGGTCATTCCCATTCCAGCGCGCCCTTCTTCCATTCATAGGCGAACCCGATGGTCAGGACCGCCAGAAACACCATCATCGACCAGAACGCCGTCATGCTGATTTCGCCGAATGCCACCGCCCAAGGGAACAGGAACGCCACCTCAAGGTCGAAAATGATGAACAGGATCGACACAAGGTAGAACCGCACGTCGAATTTCATCCGCGCATCATCAAACGCGTTGAAGCCGCATTCGTAGGCGCTGACCTTTTCGGGGTCCGGGTTGCGCACCGCGAGCACGACCGCTGCCAGGATCAGGACCAGCCCGAGACCAGTCGCCACGCCGAGCAGGATCAGGATCGGCAAGTATTCCCTGAGCAGGATGTCCAAGGTGTGCTCCTTCAACTGACGACGGTGCTCGGGGCACCCTTGGCCGGGTGCCTTTCGCTCGCCAAGGGTTTACTCTGCACCCCGGGCGGGGTCAACCAAAGCCGGGGCAGAATTATGTGGTGCGGCAAGGGGAAGCGGGGCCGCACTGCAATGCGGGGCGGCTAGCGGATCACCTCGATCGGGATGCCCAGATCGAGCCCAGCCCAGGCGCGATCCGCCGTCATGACGCCAATGCCGCGATCCAGCGCCAGGGCGAGGCAGCAGCGGTCGCCCAAAGACAGGCCTTTGTGTCGGGTCAATGGACGAAGCAATCCCGACAGCATTGCCTGCGTTTCGTCAAAAGGCGCATATTGGACGGGCAACCTGCTGGGAAGGCTTGCAAAACTTTCCCTGTCCATTCCCCGCTCAGCCAGCTTTGCCGCGATTTCTGCAAGACTGACTGTCGAGGCGAATGCCTCACCCAGAACCGAAACTACGCGATGGCTGCCCGGTTCATCCAAGATCAGGGCCATGATCGCAGATGCATCAAGGACAAGGTTCACTCGCGTTCCGCCTCAAGCCGTTTTTCCGCGATGAACTCATCCACGATGCTTTCCCCCGGACGCTTGAGGTGCGCGACCATAGCCTGGACTTTGCGGACCTGCGTGGCGAGGGTTTCGATCACGATGGCACCATCCTCTATCCGGATGGCAACGTGTTCGCCCGGCTTGACGCCCGCCGCCTCGCGCAGAGCAATCGGGATCAGGATGCGGCCGTCCTTTCCAAAGCTCGACTGCTGGCGCAGTTCCGGTTGGGATGCTTCGGAAAATCCCGGGCGGGAAGACATGGCTGCATCCTTTCTATCCGTATCATCATAAATGACAGAAATCCAGAAAATGTCAATCTTCGTAACTCTGGCAATCTACTCGGAAATGACATATGCCTGATCAGATGACAGCCCGCGTGCGGCGCTGGTTGCCAGTTCTGCCTGCCCTGCCACCAGCACTTCTGACCGGATGACCCGAGCAATCACCGCAACATCCTCGGGCGTAAATGTCAGCGGCAGGCGCATGTCGATCAGTCCGGCCAAAACCCGGTCGGTCTGTGGCAACGGTTCGGGATCGGCATAGGCCCAATGCCCATAGCGGCTGGTAAAGGCGACAGGGTCTGCGGCCCCGAACCATTTCAGCTCCACCCCCCTTGCCGCACAGCGGGCCACCACCGCGGCAACCCGTGCAGGCTCCCACCCTGGCACGGTGAACTGGAACGACGACCCGACATAAACCTCATGCGCGGGCCGCGGGATCAGGCGTAGGCCAGGGGCATGGGCAAGCCCCGCCTCCATCCCGCGATAAAGCACGGCCCAGCGCGTGCGTCGGTCTGCCAGCGTCGCCAGTTGCGGGCGCAGGATCGCCGCGCGCAGGTTGTCCATGCGGCCCGAGATGTTGGGCACATCGAGGCGCAGGCGTTCGAACACCTCCACAGGAGGCGCTGCGCGATGGCGGGCATAAAGCATGTAAGACCCCGACAGCAGCACCGACCGCGCCGCAAGGTCTGCATCATCGGTGACCAGAAACCCGCCCTCGCCCGAATTCATGTGTTTATAGGTCTGCGTTGAATAGCAGCCAATCACGCCATGCCGCCCCGACGGCACCCCGCGCCACGTCGCCCCCATCGTATGGGCGCAATCTTCGATGACCTTGATCCCCATGCTGTTGCAGATCGCCATCAACGCATCCATGTCACAGACATGACCCCGCATATGGCTGAGGAGCAGGACCTTTGCGCCGGTTGCACGCGCCTGATGGGCCAGATGATCCAGGTCTATGGTCAGGTCTTCGGTGACTTCTACAAAGACCGGACGTGCGCCGATGGACGCAATGGATCCCGGCACCGGAGCCAGCGTAAAGGCATTGGACAGCACAGGCTGACCCGGCTGCACCTGCAGGGCGCGCAGGGCCGTCGCCATCGCATAGCCGCCCGACGCGACAGCAACGCAATAACGCGCGCCGGTGAGGGCGGCGAACTCTTCCTCCAGCAGCGCGGTTTCGGCCACTTCGCCAGGAGCCACGTTGTAACGGTGCAGCCGCCCGTGCTGCAGCACGGCCAAGGCCGCCGCAATCCCGGCGTCGGGGATCGGTTCCTGCTGAGTAAAGCTGCCGGTAAAGCGTTCCATTCCTTGCCTCAGTTATCCACTGTCCGCCGGACCACCAACAGATAAAGCGCCAGTGTCACCAGCAAGAGACCTGCCGCCAGATAAAACGCGACATTGGGCGACGGCTGGCCCCGAGCCTCTTGCATGAAAAACCCGAAAACCTGCGAGAACAAGATCGTGCCGATCAGCATGGCCACGTTCATTACCGCCGAGATGCCGCCCTGCAGCTCTCCCTGGGCGTCCTCGGGCACGGCTTTGGACATCATCGCAACCAACATCGGATGCACGAACCCTTCGGGCCCGTGAATGACCATCAGGATCAGAACCGCGACCAGCGATCCTGCAAGCCCGTAACCAGCCGAAACGATCACCGCGATCACCAGACCGAACAGGCAAACCCGCCATTCGCCAAACCGCGCGACCGCAGGTCCGGTCACTACCCCCTGGAATACGGCTGTAATGATCCCGAAAGCTGCCAGCGTCAGGCCGACCATCGCTTCGGACCATCCGAACTTGGCCATGCCCCAAAAGGGCCAGATCGCCGGGTAGACGGCCGACGCCGCGAAATACACAAACAGAACTGCACAAAGCGGCACAACACCATGATAATGGCGAAAGACCTTGAAGGCGCCAAAGGGGTTGGAGCGGCCCCATTCGAACGCGCGGCGCTTTTCGGGGGGCAGGGTTTCGGGCAGCACGAACCACCCATAGACAAGGTTCAGCATCGAGATTCCGGCGGCGGCGTAGAACGGCACTCGCGGTCCAAGTTCGCCCAACAGCCCGCCGATCGCCGGCCCAAGGACAAAGCCCACGCCGAAGGCCGCACCCACCAAACCGAATGCCTTGGCGCGTCCTTCGGGCGGGGTCACGTCAGCGATATAGGCGTTCGCGATCACATAGGATGACCCACAGAGACCGGCGATAATGCGCCCGACGAAGAGCCAAAATATTGTGGGGGCCAGCGCCGAAAACAGATAGTCCACCCCCAGCCCGAAGATCGCTAACAGCAACAACGGACGGCGGCCAAAGCGGTCGCTCAGATTTCCCATCAAGGGACTGAACGCGAACTGCGCCAGCGAAAACGCGGCAAACATCCAGCC
>JANPBI010000101.1:0-3080 GCA_031430315.1 Rhodobacterales bacterium
AGAAAAGACCGCGTTCCCCGGCGACATGGCAGAGGTCGCGCTTGCCCACCGTATCAGCAACACGGTGGAGGCCAGCTATCGGCGCGGCGACATGATCGAAAAGCGGCGGCGGATGATGGAAGAGTGGGCGGATTTCATGGCCGGAGAGTCCAAAGGCGGCAACGTTGTGAGGATTGGGTGATGTGGGCACCTGAAGGATATCTGCCTTTCCCCGCTATTGAACAGGAAATCAAACGAATTGTAGCTGACGCAAATCCGTCCATTGGCATTTCTCGAGCGCTCTATGAAGCAAGGAGGCTCCGCCTACTCGATTTTGCATGGGGAGATTTCTTGGAATCGTGTAGAAGTCTTTCTCTTAGCTCACCCTCAGGCACGGTAATGCGCATTTCTGCTGATATCGGAATGCGGGTTCGCGAACCCCTTTCCAACGGCGGCTTTGCAAACGTATGGATGTTTCTGAAAGCTGATAGGGGTATTGTGGACACCACTTGCGTTTCAGAGAGAGCTAGGAAGGCTAGACTGCTCTTAGCTGGGCATATGGCTGGGCTTGATCCCGAATTTGCTTTCCCGGATTCCTTAAATGAGTATCAGTGGAGTTGCCTCAACGTAGCTGCCGAGTCGGACGAACTTCTGCCTATGCTCTCGAATTTCGAGGGCTGGGCACTGTGTTGTCAAGAATCGGATAGACCCAAGATAGTCTTAAGCGACTTCCCCGCAGACTTTGCGGACCTATCGTTTGACGACTGGGACGATATGTTTGCGAAGGTACCTGCTGTGCAGGGCTCAGGTACAGCATCTGTGGCAGCTGGAAGACCAAGCAAACAGCCTCAAGTCCTTTCTGTCTATAGGAACTGTTTTCCGGAAGGGCACGACGGCGTACCTTGGAAGACCGTTCTTTCCCGACTCGAATCGGCAGGTGTCATTTGTAAGGTGGACACGCTTCGCCGCGCAATTAAGTCGGAAATGAAGGGAAATTAACGCAAAAGTGCATCGCAAAAATCTGGTGGTATTCAGCGACTTTTGCGACGATTGCCCTCAATAGACTTAGTGAGCAGGCTGCATTCCATAGCAACCCTATGGAGGCGCATATGACTGAAACATATCTTTCGGACCGGCAGATTGGCGCGCGATTTGGCGTGCATCATCTGACAATCCGCCGTTGGGAGCGAACTGACCCGACCTTCCCCCGCTCGATCAAATTGACACCCGGCTGTTGCCGCTGGCGTCTGGCCGATTTCGAGGCTTGGGAAGCATCCAAAACCCAGACCGCAGCTTGAAAGAAACCGCCACCCGGCGGGGCGGCGGTCTATTCGATGAGGCATGTTGGAACTGTCCACGCAATAGCACGACCCGCCTTTGGCATCAATCGCAAAGGCAAATACCATGACGAAACAAGACCGTTTCTATTCCGGTGAAACGCAAGTTTTCTGGACGTGCAAGGCCCTGATTGACGGGCGCGTGATTTCGCACAAAACGGAAATCAGAGAGGTGAAGGGCTGGCGGCTTGGCGCAATCATCCATGTGCTGAAATCGAAATACCGCTGGCCCATCACGGCTGAATATCGCGGGGCCGAGAACGTAGCTCATTACCGCCTACAACCGGGCACCTTGATTGCGAACCTGTCCTTTCCGCCCAGCGCCGCAAGTCTAGCAGTTGGAGGGCAGGCATGAGCCGGCTGCAAGTCTTGTATCTGCGTCGCTATCTTGGCCTGACCGAAGCGCAGGCCCAGGCTATAGCCGTGCTGGTTTGGGGAGGCTGAGATGGGCCTTCGCAAGTCATCCCTGCCCGACGATTTCCGCAACGAGCTTGCCCGCCTTGTGCGGGCGGGCTTCCCCCTCCTGCCGTTGGGCGGGGGGGGCGATGGCAAGGGGCCGCTGGTCGAGGCATGGGCTGGCCCCAAGCTGTCATTGGCCCGCGTGCTGGCCCCGCTCTACCGGGCGGGGTCGCAGGTCTACGGCATCCGGCTGGATGGCTTGGCGGTGATCGACTGCGACAGCGACAGCGCCGAACTTGTCGGGGCCATGGAGGCGCGGTTTGGGCCTTCCCCCGTCCACGTCAGGACGCCACGCGGGCGGCACCTCTATTACCGTGCCACGGGCAAGGCCCCGAAGCTGCGCGCCGAAGGCTTGCCGGTCGATATCAAGACCGGCCCGCGTGCCTATGTCGCTGGCCCCTGGTCGATCCGGCCTGATGGCGGCGTCTACAGGCCCGCCAAGGGGCTGCTGGGGGTCGATGCGCTGCCACCCCTGCGCGCCATTGATACGCCTCAGAACAGGGCATTAGCAGCGACGATTCCGCCCGGTAGTCGCCACGTCGCTTTGGTCAAGGAGGCGATAGGGATGCTGGAGCTGGTAGACAGCGCCGAAGAACTTGCGGCGAACCTTGCTGCGGTCAGGGATGACCTTTGCGAAGATACTGTGACGATGCCCGACAGCGAGTTGCGCGCGATTGCAGAATGGGCCTGGAAGGCCCGGCTAGAGAACCGGATATTCCGTGGCCGCGACAGCGTCGTGTCGGTTCACCGGCTGGCTTTGGATGCGCTGCGCAGATGGGAGAACGAGACCGACGCAATCGCGCTTTACCTTCTGGTGATCGAAATGCACGGCCATTCACCGGGCAAGAGATTCGCGCTGGACTTCACGGCCATGCGGGAATCGGGGCTGACCCGGCTTTCAATTCCCCGATTGCGCGCCGCCCGTCGCACCTTGCAGGCGGTAGGGGTGTTGCGGCTGGTCTGCAAGCATCGAGCGGGGTCGGTTCACCAGACCTTCGCCTTGGCCCGCCTGCGCCCCGCCACGACGGATGCGGCGAACATCGCGCCGATGCCGTCGCCCTTGAACCGCAAGGCCAAGGCTAAGACAGGGGGGAGGGGCTAAGATTACATAGGACGACTGAAATCGACTGCACAAACCGAAGGACAAAACCGCCAATGACAGCCAACGCACCCGATAGTGAAACCCAGTTGACCGAGGCTCTGGACCGCATCCCTGCGCCCATGCGCGACAGGGCCGCGCTAACAGCGAAGGCTACCCTAGCCAACATTTCTGCCCCATCCATGAAGCTGACCATAAAGGGCGAT
>JANPBI010000102.1:0-2719 GCA_031430315.1 Rhodobacterales bacterium
CTGGAAAGCCTGCCGCCCGGCATGAACCTTTGGCGCGGCATGCTGAACTGTTCCGGAGGTCTGGGCATCGCATTCATCGCCATGATCTTTCTGCCGCTGATGCGGGTGGGGGGGATGCAGTTTTTCCGCACCGAAGGGTTCGACACGTTCGGCAAGGCGCTGCCCCGCGCCACCGACATCGCCAAGCAGTTGCTGGCTGTCTATCTGGGTCTGACGGCCCTGTGCATCGGGGTCTACATCGCCATTGGCATGACCGAGCTGGACGCCGTCGTGAATGGTATGGCGACCATTGCCACGGGCGGGTTTTCGCCATCGGACTTGTCGTTTACGAAATATGCGGGTGCGGGGGAATACTGGGGGGCCATCTTCATGATCCTGGGCAGCCTGCCGTACATCCGATATGTGCAGCTGGTGAACGGCTCGGCCCAACCGATCCTGCACGACAGCCAGATCCGCGCCTATCTGCGCTGGCTGGGATCGGCTGTTGTGTTCATCACGGTCTGGCGGGTGGCGACGTCGGACAGCGCGTGGGAGCCTGCATTCCGCGAGACGCTTTTCAACCTGACATCGATCATGTCCTCGACCGGGTTCTTCTCGGGCACATTCGCGACATGGGGTGGGCCGATGCTGATTGTTGCCTTCGTGATCGGGGTGATCGGGGCCTGTTCGGGATCAAGCGCCGCCGGCCTGTCGGTCTTTCGCGTGCAGTTGGCCATGTCTGCATTGCGGCGCGAGATCGGGCGCATCACCAACCCGTCGCGGGTCAATCCCGTGAAATACGAAGGGCGCACTGTCGAGGATGATGTGATCAACGCCCTGATTCTGTTCATCTCGGGCTACATCGTCATTCTTGGGGTGATGAGTGTCGCGATGACCCTGACGGGGGTGGACCTGGAATCGTCGCTGTTCGCGGTCTGGACCTCGCTTGGCAATATCGGCTACGGCTTTGGCCCGCTGGTGGCGCGAACGGGGACCTTTATCGACTTTCCGCAAAGTGCCATCGTCATCATGACCATCTGCATGATCCTGGGCCGATTGGGCCTGATGGCGATCCTGGTGCTGGTCCTGCCGAGCTTTTGGCGGCGCTAGTCCGTCATTCCCAGCACGACACCAGCACTGTCATGTCGCGCGCGACGCGGGCCAGGTCTTCGGGGGCAAGCGCGCCTTGGGTTGTGGCGGGCTGCAAGACGATGCCGTCGTTGGAAAGCCGGGCGGAAATGGCAGATGACGCCGTGGCAAAGGCAACGTCATCGGGCAGGACCTGGTCGCCATTTGCCGCGCGGGTCATCAGCATTCCCAAAACGGCCCCTGTGCCGTCCAGAACCGGCCCGCCAGCGTCCCCCGCCAGGGCGGTCATCGCCAGGCGCTTCACCCCGGTTTCCCCCTTCAGCCCCTTGGTGTCTTCCAATGTGCCAAAGGTCAGGACGGGTGCGGTCAGGCGGTCTTCATACGGATAGCCTGACACGGCGACATCAGATCCCAACCGATCCGGCCCCATCTGGAACGCGGCGACAGCCGCCGGGGCGAGCGGGGTATTCGGCGTCAGGATGGCAATGCCCAGTCCGGTGTCGGTTAACCGCAGTGTCGCGTCCTTGTCGCGCTCCAGCGTGATCCGCCCGCAAGAGGCCACGGCCTCGGACGTGGTCAGCACGGTGCCCGCCGCGTCGATAAAGACACCAGACCGCGAAAAGGCGGGCTTGCGGACCTCCAGCCCTGACAAAAGACCCTGACGGGCGGAGTCACCCATCGCCACCATCCCGGGGTCAAGCGCGCGGTCGCTGGTCGAGGCAAAGCTGGACTGCATCGCCGCCAGGATGCGGGCGTCGCGTTCGGGCTGCCCCGGCTTGGTGATCAGCATGTATCCCTTGATCAATCCCGATTTCAGTTCGGCATAGGTCGTGCTCTGCACCGTGGCCGAGGTCCCGACTATGGAAAAGCTGCGTTCCCCCCGGCTGCGCTCGCCGGTCATCGGCACTACCGTCAGGCTTTGCAGCACATCATAAAGCCCGAAAAACGCGGCTTGGTCACCTGGTTGCGAAATCAGGATCACCTGCACGCCAGACCCGTCCTTTTCGCGGAAATGGACAAACGGGGGCTCATAATGGTCAAACGCCACCAGACCCATGGGAAGGGTGATGCCGATGCCGGCTTGGGGTTCGTCAACCGTGGCAAACCCGAATTCTGCCAGTTCCGTTCTGTAGTTGATGACCAGCGTGGCCCGTTGCTTGGTGGTCAGAACACCGGTCGGTTCATAGCCGAGCGCGGTCTGCCATTCGGCCATGGAACTGCGGGTACCGGGACCAAACGCCCCGTCGATGCCGCCTTTGTAAAATCCGTACCATTGCAGGGCGGTTTGCAGTTCCTGGCGTTCTTCCGGCAAAAGGTCTGCCTCGGCGCTGCGCGCTTCTTGCGGGGTTTCCTCGATCACGACTGGCTCGGGCTCGGGTTCCGCGATTGCGGCGGCTTCGGGTTCCACTACGGCGGGTTCGGGGGCGGGAGCGACCGGGACGACCCCGGCTACCGGCCAAAACTGCGCGCGAAACTCCGACCCGTCGACAATGTAGCTGTCAGCGGGGATCATATTTTCACGCAAAAGAGTGGCCAGTCGGCCCGCTCCTTCGGCAACGCCGTAAGGGCCTAGCACGATGCCGTACCAGTTGCTGCGAAGCCGGTATCCCGCCACGTCGGGGAAAATCGCGGCATAGGCGCGGGCGCGGTC
>JANPBI010000103.1:0-13579 GCA_031430315.1 Rhodobacterales bacterium
CCACCAGCAATTCGGCCTGCTCCATATCCATCTTATCGCCGGTGAAGCCCGGATCAATCGACGGCAACAGCCGCAAGGCGAGCTGAATCTTGTCGAACCAGCCTACTGCGTCCATCTCGCGCAGACGCCGGATGTCGCGGCCGACAATCTTGGGATCCATCCCGGCCAAAGACCGACCATCCCATTGCCTCCACCTGGCAGCCAGGTCCTCATCCGGCGCGCGGGCACTGCAGATGGATGACGCCTCGATCTTCGGCGGCTCAAACTGCAGATCGACGGTTCGGGCGTTTGGCGCGGTGGCTGCAAACCCCAGCCCCAGCACCAACGCCGAGCCGCAGAACAACTGCGTCCGCAATCCTTGCTTTGTGGTTGTACGGATCATGTTGAAGCCCTTCATTCCTAGTGCTGGGCCGGGCGCATCCGCCCGACCCAATCCGACACCGGTTCAGCGCGCGACAGAGTTTGGCGCCGCAACAAGTTCGTAGCTGCCCGCTGATCCCCGAAGGACAAGCGTCACGCCTTCGCGGCGTTCCAGCGCAACGCCTGCAATCTTGCCCAAGACAGTTTCTCCTTCGCGCGCCTCGAATTCCAAGGTCAGCGGCGCCTTCAGCGCCACGCTGCCCGAAGCATTGGGGGCAACACCGGGAATGGCGATGGCCTTTGCTGCTGGAACGTAAAGATCGACCAAAGGTTTGTCCGACAGGTTGTAAAAGGCGACGTCTGCCTGTGCCGGACTGCCAGAGATGGCATCCTTCAGGATGGTACCGTTGCCGTCGGCGCCAACAAGGTACGTCGTGAACGACCCGGCGGTCACGGTGAGGGTGGCCTCGGCCATGCCGGCAGCGATGCGGACCTCTCCGGGCTCGGCGATTTCGACATAGGGGGACACGCCGCTGTCTAGGTCCGAAAAGGATGTGGTCTGTACCACGACCTGCATCGCCGATGGGGCAATCACTCGGACAAAGGCGGCATTTGGGTCTATGACATCTTCATACAGACCGGCATCTTGCGCAAAGACAGCACCCGCCGTGAACAGACCTAAAACCAGGCTGGTCAGTTTCAGTGCGGGGAATTTCGGAACACTCACGTTGCATCTCCTTGATCTTGTGGGCAAAAGGACAGGGTGGTCGCGTCCGTGATCGGACGGTCGAAAGTGACGGTGATGGCGTGAAGTCCCGGCGTCCAGAACGGTCCGAGGCTTAGGTAGAAACGGCCCGTGGCGCGCAGACGGTCACCCCGTTCCAGAATGCCGGTCCGCGACACGCCGTTGGCTGCATCCAGTGCAAAGCTGATCTTGCGTGGACCTTCGCTGCCATAATCGATGGCAACGGAATCCTTCTGACCCAGCGTTAGTCCGGCGAAATCTGCACGGATGGTGTGGTCGTCCACCTTCGTGGTGGAAAGGGGCTGCCGGCAGGTGGATCCAGCCGCCGCAATCAGTTCCTCCATCGGCAAGCTGCCGTATTGGGCCAGGTTGTTGTAGATCGGGTTTTCCCAGATCAGGAATCGGGGCGGTGCGTCGGAGAATTCGCGAGACGTGAGATACGAGGTCATGGCACCGAACTGATTGCCGCCGGTGACGGCATAGTTGGTCACTTCCAGCCCCGAAAACTCGCTTATGAAGCCGGCAAAATTGTTGACGTCGCTGTCAGAAAACGATGTGCCGACCAGAACGACCTCCGACACGTTTTCGCCCCCAGCGGCAAAGATGTCCAAGGCGCCGCCATCGGATGTAGCGGCATCGCCGGACGGCTCGGCAAGAACGGTGTCATACGTCATGCCCTCGACCGGCGGGATCGGGTCAAGACAGAACCCCTGCAAGGCCCGCCGCATGCCGGAAAACGCGCCCTTGGTACCTGCTGCGTTGGAGATATAAGTTCTTGGTGCAAGACTGGCATAAACCGGGTCAGCCTTGATGGCATCGCCAATCGCCTTGGCTGCCGCCCGCGCCCCGACCGCCGACCAGTGAAAGTCAGCCGCAAAGAAGGGGGTTTCGGCACTGTTCCGACTGTTTCGGATCGCGCGCATGATGTCTGGCGCGACAACACCAGCCGTAGTCATCCGACGGATAATGTCATCATAAACCGCCGCCGCCCCGTCTTCGTCAAAACCATAAAGCTTGGCGCGATCCGGCAATGCCCAAGGCATCCCTTGGCTTTTCGCAGGTATAGTGACGTAAATCAGCGTCGTTCCCCGCTCTTTCAGCGCAGCGCTCAGCCGCCCAAGTTCGGCCATGACCGCATCGTCCATCGGGTGTTGCAGGCGAAGATCGGCAAAGGTCCGGAAGAACACGCCGTCCACCCCTTCGAGCGCCGGCATGGTTGTCGAGAATTCGTATTCCGAACAGCCAAAGGCCGATGATGTTTGCGCCGAGACAAACCCAGGCGACAGGGCGGCTGCCGCCAGTCCGGCTAAAAGCTGGTTGCGCAGGTTCATTGAAACACTCCTTCGGGGCGTGCAGGGGGGGCTATGGCTTGCCGAGGCCATTGCCGCAGCAGGTTTTCAGCCATGGTGCGCACGGATAGATCGGTGCTGGTCGAGGCCAAAGTCAGATAGGTCTGCACCTTCTGCTGGTCTTTAGCATTCGTCCCTTTTTCGGCCAGGAACAGCATGCCCAGATCAAGGGCTGCCTGCGCGTCGCCATCCTCGGCCAGCTTGGCCAAAAGACGCAGCGCCTCAGGTCTGTTCGGACCAAACGGGCTGCCGCGCAGATACATCTGCGCCAATGCCACGGTTGCCGGTCGGTTGCCCAGACGTGAGGAAGACAGGATCGACCGTTCGATGGCAAGCAGACGCGCGGGTGGCAGGTCGTTCTTGGCTGCAACCAGCAGCGAAACGATCGAAGAGATCGCGCCATCCCGGCCATCATACAGCGCCATGGCGTAGTAATGCACCGCATCGTCCAGGACGCTCGGCTTGCCCAAAGCTTCCAGGCGTTTGCCATAGCGCAGCGCGGCGAGACTGTCGCCGGCATCGGCAAGCGCGCGCATTTCGGCAAAGCTCAGGTGTCGGCCTGCCACCATCTTGTCCCGCAGCGCCTTGAGCGTCGGGCTCAAGGTCACGGCATCTGTCGCGCGATCTTGCGACATGACGGGGGTCGCCAACACAAGGACGGCCAGTCCCGCCGCGATCGCCAGCCGACGAAACCCCGGGGCGTGCATCGGATCAGGTCCCATGGCGGGACCCTTCTTTTTCCGTGTCCCAGATCGTCGAGTCCGGCAAGTAGCGGACCGGAATTTCCCAGATGACCCAATCGGGCGGAGAGTCCAGAAAGTCGGCCGATTCCAGATAAGACAGCATGGGGCGCGCAGGTCCCTGTCCCTCTTTGGCGTAATTCAGAACGTCGCTGCCCAGCGCGATTTTCAGGGCCTCGGCAAAGCTCCAGCGCGGATTGGCACTGTAAGAGGTACCGATCAGGACTAGGCCGCCCGCCTGAGGCGCCGCGAAAAGATCATCGGCTGTCAGCGCACTGGATGTTCCGGCTACCGGCATGGCCTGGTAGGGGTGCGCCTGTTCCTGGGCCAGCCCGACCATCGGCGCCAGCGTGTCGGACGTGACAAAGGACACAAGATCGCCCGTGAATATGCTGGTGTCTGAGGCTTCTTCGGCAAAATCCTCCGGCCCGGCATCGATCACGCCCGATAGCGCCAGAGCCTTGGCCACCGCTTTGGCCCCGTCTTGGGTCCAATGCGTGTCAGTGGCAAAGAACGCCTGCCCGTTGCTGCGTTCCGCGATCAGAGCAGCACGCGTGTCGAGGCTCGCGATGCCCTTCTTGGTCAGATCAGCCTGAAATGCGTCATAGAGTGTCGCCATTTCCGCCGACATTTCCGGACGTACCGCAAGATCAGAATAGACGTCGGATTTCGCGGGAACCGGCAGGATAAGAAGTCGGGTTCCCTGAGCCGCCAGCCGATCACGGACGGTTGCAACGCGTTGCAACGCGTCGTCCAGATCCGGGCCGATCAAGCGCGCTTCTTCCTTGGTGAACAGCCAGCCATCGGCTCCCGTCAGAACTCCTGCGCGCCCTTCGCCGATCAAAAGATATCGCGCGGCCCCAACCAGCCCGACCGACGCATCGCGATGCGGCAGTTCGTTCTTGTACAGCTTGTCGATCTGGGCAGTGACTGCCCCGTGGATGATGTCCGTCTTGCCATCCAGCGTTGCCTGCCCGCCGGTGAACAGCGCAAGGTTTGCATAGGCGCCATAGGCGAAGAACGACACCGTCAAAAGGTAGCGAGAGGCGTGATAGATGCGCTGCATCGCGATGCTCCTAGAACTGGAAGTAAAGGAAGGGAGAGAAGCTTTGTTCAGCCAGCTTCATGATCGACAGGCACAGGATCGCCGCCAGGATCGCAGTCGGAAGCAGCGAGGTCGCTGCCGTCAGCGCCCCCGCACCGCCGGGGCCTGGCAGCGGCGTCTGAGGTTCGGCAAAGTACATGGCGCGAGCGATGTCGTTCAGGCGCGGCTCAAAGGCCGCGACGGCCGCGGCCAAGGCCAGCAAGACAAGGCTTTCGGTGGTGATCTGAACGGCAATGTCCAAGGGCACTGCAAAGCCGTTGACCCCGATCATCCCGCCATAAAGTTCAAAGGCCTGCGTCACTGTAGCGGCGCGGAACATGATCCAGCCGATAAGGACAATAGCCAGAGTGCTGGCGACCGCCATGGCGCCGCTGGCTTTCGCCCTGCCGGTGGCGCGCTCGATCGCCAACCAGATGCCATGCCATGCGCCCCATAGCACGAAGGTCCAGTTGGCCCCGTGCCACAACCCGCCTAGCACCATAACGGTCATCAGGTTGAAATAGGTTCGGCGCGGTCCTTTGCGGTTTCCCCCCAGCGGCACATAGAGATAATCGCGCAGCCAGACCGATAGTGAGATATGCCAGCGCCGCCAGAATTCGGTGATCGAGCGTGATTGATAAGGGGCGTTGAAGTTTTCCATGAACCGGAAACCCATCATCATCCCAAGCCCTACGGCCATGTCGGAATATCCCGAAAAGTCAAAGTAAAGCTGCAGCATGTAGGCGACAGCACTCAGCCACGATACGGCCAGCGATGGGTCCTGCGTGGTAAAGGCCAGGTTTGCCAAGGGGGCAATGGCATCGGCCAGGATCACCTTTTTTCCAAGGCCGATAGTGAACCTTGCCATCCCGTCGGCAAACATCTTTGGAGAATGGGTGCGTTCAGTGAACTGGTCTGCAAGGTCCTTGAACCGCAGGATCGGCCCCGCGATCAGCTGTGGGAACAGCGCGATGAACGCGGCAAAGTCAAAGAAGTTGACTGTGGCTCCGACATCCTTGCGATAGACGTCCATTAGATAGCTGATTGACTGGAATACGTAGAATGACACGCCGATCGGCAGGATCAGCCGCCAATGCACACCAAGGCCGGCCGCGTCTGTCCCAGCAAGGGCGGCGAAACTGTCGATAAAGAAATTTAGGTACTTGAAGACCCCCAGAACACCAAGGTTCCCGATCACGCCGATGGTGATGTAGACCTTTGCCCGAGTGGTTCCCAGATTGCGACCGACCAGGATGCCAAACCCGTAAGTCCAAAGCGTGGTCAGGACCAGAAGAGCCAGGAAATCATACCGAAACCAGCCATAAAACAGGTACGAGGCGACAAGGATCGTCAAGGATCGCAGGCGCATGGGCGTCAGATAATAAAGCACCAGGAACAGCGGCAGGAACAGGAACAGGAAGGTTTCGGATGAAAACACCATGGTCTATTCCTCGCAGATGCTATGTTGGTCGACGCCCGATGCGTCCCGCGTGGCCGAGGCCGCAGTGATTGTGTCTTTCAGGAAAACGGGCGGGATGATTTCAAACGCCGCCGCGGCGTGGCCTGAGGACTGAAAGTCCAGAAAAGCCGCCTGATAAGTGCCGAACTCGCCGTCAAACAAGCGGGGAAGCTGGCCTGAAAACGCATTGCCGCGCAGGTCGATGCGCCCAAGGCCGGCACCGCTTAGCCCGAACCGGTTCGCCGAAAAGACGTTGTTGGCCATTTCCGTGATGGCTCCGGCTACATGTCCCTCAAGCTGCGCGCCGGCGGCGCCGTTCAGAACAATGACATTGGCCTCGATCACGGCAGGCCCGGCATCTGTCAGGCGCATTCCGGTGCCCGCACCTCGGCTGATCAGATTGCCGCTGATGGTGGCGCAAGTCGCCTGACGCAGCACCAGCCCGCTACCGGCAGCCCGGTCAATAAGGTTGTCCGAGACGGTGAAGCGGCTGGATTGGCCGTCGATCAGGATCGCCGTATCGCGGCTGTCGGTAAGGATGTTGTCGGCAATCGTCGTATCCGTAGCCCCACGGGTAATGCGCAGCGCGCTGCCCGACTGGCTGGCTGAAAAGACATTGCCGGTCACCAATGCCCCCGACCCACCCGCCACGACCAGCCCACCTGTGGCAATGCCGCTGAACCGGTTCTCGGCAACCAGGGCGTCGGTTGTGCCATCGAGATGCAGCGCCTGGGTATCGACAAAGACTGAGTCCACTATAGTTGGGGCAGAGGCGGGACGAAACAGACCGCGATTGGTGACAGCCACTCCGCCAAACAACGTTCCGCGTCCAAAGCCCAGACCTTCAAAGCGGCTCTGTGATGCGGAAAAGACGGCATCTCCCAAGGAAAGCAGGAACGGCCGGAATGCAGGCTGGCTGGCGTTGACGCCCTTTGCGGTGCGCACGGTTGCACCGGTCACGTCCAGGCGGCCAAAGGACAGGACGAACGCCCCCGTGCCGGGGTCCAGCTCCAGGATCTCGCCTGATTTCAGATGTAGCGCGGCATCCGTCCACACGACCAGGGGTCGCAACAGCCGAAACCCTCCATCGACGGGAAGGATGGCCTTGGGGTCCTCCTTGGTCACAAGTTGGGCCAAGGTTGCAAGGTCCGCCACTCCGGCGCGCAAAAAGATCGCTTTCGGTTCCGTTGCGTTGGCTTGCGCCCGCATCAGGGTCAGATGGTCATTGGTCCCTGCCTGAATGGCCAATTGCGTCAGGGCGACACGCAGGTCGGTCAGCTCAACGAAAGCCGCAGGCCCGGCAGTCTCCGGGGCAGGGTCATGCATGGTCTTTTGGCGGATCGGCGCAACCAGACCGGCCTGTTGCCGTGCCAAGTCTGATTTTGCCACCGCATCCTCCAGCGTCGTGACCCGACCAAGCTCTGTCAGGATCCTGATCAGCGCGGCGCGATCGGCTCCGCTGTCCAATGGTGCCGCCCTGACCGGCAGCGCGACCAACATCGCGACTGTCAAGGCAAAGGCGACCCTGATCGATCCGATTCTGCGATTATAGAGCCGCATTTGGATGTCTTGCCGTGTCATTCTGCGATCAGGACCTTTGCAATGTCATGACGGATTTCTGCCGAGGATCGGGGGACCGAGGGCGGCACAGCGGTACTTGCGGCAGCAAAGATCAGCTGAATCGCCATCAGATCCTGTCCCGTCGGGTTCGACAAAGGCAGCGCAAAGTCGGCATCGATGGGGATAGATTGGCCGCGCTGCACGCGAGTTGTGGTTCCCGATATCGAAATCTCGCCTTCGCCGGACAGGATTGTCAGCATGCTGGGGGCAAGCCCGGTCCCGTTCACCCGCAAGGACGCGCCGGGCTGAACAGTGATCATCCGTACATCGCAGCCATGCGCTCGCGACAAGGTCTCGATCTGGCCCCAACTGGTGTCTTGCAGGGCATGAGATTTCGCTTCGGGGCGGTTGTCGGCGATCAGGCGGTCAACCAGCATCTTGACGTTTTGCGACTGGTTGCGGGTCGTCACCAGAACCGCGTCGGGTGTGTCGACGACCACGACATCGTCCAGCCCGACCACGGCAACAAGCCGTCCGTCGCTGCGGATCAAGGAATTGCGCGTGTCGATGGCAATGACATCCCCCGAAGTTGCGTTTCCTACCTCGTTGCGGGCCGACACTTGATGGACCGCTTTCCAGGCACCTATATCGTCCCACTGGATGCCGCGCAGAGGGGCCAGCGACACGGCTGCAGAACGCTCGAACACGATCCGTTCAGTTGGCTGGTTCTGTGCCCCAACAAAAGCCTGTGCATCCAGCAAGAGGTGCGTCCGGCCACTGTAGGATTCGGTGCGATGCCCCGCCCCGACAGCGTCCGTGACCGCGTCGACCGTGGTGGGGTCCAGTCGCCGAAACTCTTCTAGCAAGAGATCCGCGCGAAAGAGGCTGATGCCCGACGCCCAGTAGGAATGTCCCGACTCCACCAGTCTGCGGGCCTCGTCGGCTGCCGGTTTTTCGACAAAACGCAGGACCCTGTGCAGACCGGGATAATTGGCAAAGGCCCCACCGTCCGTCAGATAGCCATAGCCGGTTTCCGGGTAGTCCGGCACGATGCCAAACATGATGATGCGCCCGGCATCTGCCGCATCGCGCATCGACAGGATCGTACTGTTGAGGTTTCCCTTGATGAAATGGTCCGAAGGCAGCACCAGAAGCTGCGCGTCTTGGTCGGCCTTCAATGCAACCATCGCCGCCGCCAGAACCGCCGGCCCGGTATTGCGCGCGACAGGTTCGGCAAGGATCGTCGCCTGCAGCTGAATTTCGCGCAGCTGGCGGTCAACCAGGGCACCATGGCGGGCATTTGTCACCACGATCGGCGCATGGAAATCAAGGCCCCGGTGGCGCTGCAAGGTGGTTTGAAAGTAGGACAGGCTGCCCTTGCCCGCGATAGGCTGGAACTGCTTGGGCTGTTCGATCCGCGACACTGGCCAAAGCCGCGACCCCATGCCGCCGCACAGCACAAGTGGATAGATGGGTCGGGACATGATGGTGTGCTCCTGAATTCAGCTGCCCAAGGCCGCGTGGATTGCGGCCAGCGGCGACAAGACGGCGGGGACGGGCTTGACGATCACCATCTGCGCCATCTGACCCTGACGGTCATTGGCCAGCGGGGCATTCGGGATCAGGGTGACTGATACTTCCAGCTCGGAAGATCCATTCACGGGGACAACGCTGTTCGGCTTCAGGCGGGCCATGGCCGTTTGCCCGTCGGCAAACAGAACCTCGACGCGCTGGGCGCTGACCAGGTCAAACAGCGAGTTTGCCGGAACGGTTGTTTGCAACACCAGAGGTGCACCCTTTGGGTGGGCAAGCAAGACCGGCTCGCCGGCCATGACGGTGGCCCCTGCGCCGGGACCAGCCAGGCTTGCCACGCAGTCACAGGGCATTGCGACCGAAAGGATCGGCCCGGCGCTCGACCGGATACTATAGACGACCTCGCCCATACGTGCTTCGGGGTTCAGATAGTCGATCTGTCCCGAGGCCAGAGCGGTCAGCATTTGGCCCTCTGGCAAGACCAGGGCCGGGCGGTCCAGCGGCTGCGTGTAGAACCGCAAATAGGCCATGTTGGCGACGGCGGCGACCAATGCCAAGCTCATCCCAGCCATTGCGACGGTTCCCGCCAGTCGTCCGGGCGTCCACTTCCGATCGTCGTCGACACGCGGGCCTGACTTGGGGCGGCGACCTGCCTCGCTGCCTGCGACACCCAGCACCTGGCCCATGGTGACCAGGTCCCCGGCGATATAGGAATTGATCAGGTGGCGCAGTTGCGGCAGATGCGCGCCGGTCGGGTCCTCGAACACAAGGACGGCCTGACCGGACGCGCCGTCAATGTCAGTGATGCGGCACGACGCCGTTATGGCAATGGTAAATCCATGAAAGGAAAACAAAAGTCTTGCCAGCCGCGCCGCGCCGTTCAAGGCGGGGTCCATAAGCCCGGTCACTTGCGCCCTGACCAGCGACAAGCCTTCGCCGTGGTACTGTCGCCCGTCGATTTCCGCCATGTAGGGCATCGCGATCAGGGGGTGATCGGTCAAGGCATGGGGGACCATACGCGGGTCCTGGGATTGTCGTTCAATTGCCTGCGCGTCCATCATTCCAATCCTCTTTTAGGTGTCGTTTGGCCCTTGGCCATGATCAGAGCGCCCCCGACAGGACAAAGACGCCAAAGGTCAGCCAGCCAAGAGCCAGGGCATGCACGTATGTTGACGACATGCGGAGGACGCGCTGGCCGAGGCTTCCCACCGATGCTCGGGAAGGGGCTGCGGATTGGCGGGTCCACCGCTGGCGGTCCAGCCGGAACAAGACGTAACTTTTGACCGCAGCACCCACGATCTGACCGAAGTACAGAAGGAACGGGAAGGCGATCGGAAAGCTCTTGCCCCGGACCAGCGTCAGGATTGCCGCAAAGACATAACGTGACGCCATGACCCACGCGGCATAGGCGGGAACGACGGCCGGGCTGACCATGACGGCGCTGGCCAGGACCGAGATCGGACCGGCCAGTGTGGTCCAGATGCCGACCCGCTGGTCCAGGATTGACCACCAGGTGAAAAAACCGATCCGGAAGGGGGACAGCATCAGCGCGCGACCATTGGTGCGCAGCATGTTGCCGTACCAGCGGATCATCAGGGTAACGGCGCTTTTGACAAAGCTCGGGTCGGGCTGGCTTTCCATCGACACCGATGTGACGTCCGGCAGATAGGCCATGCGGTATCCGTGCCGCAGCAGCCAGAACCAGGTCGACTTGTCGTCGCCGGTCAAGAACTGCACCCGACCAAGCCGCCAGTGGTCGATGTGGTCGGACTGGACCATGTCGATGAAATCGCCCCGTGTGGCGAGGTCGGCGCGAAACACCGACATCCGGCCCGTCAGAGTCAGCACCCGCCCCGACAATCCCATCGAGGACATCATTACCTGGCGCTGGGCAAAGCGCAGGTCGAACCATGTCCGGAACAATGCGGAATCCTTGATCAGTGCATGTTCATCGGTCGTCAGAGCCCCAACCCGCGCGTCGGTAAAGAACGGCGCCGTGCGCGCAACCAGGTCTTCTGGAACCGCGCTATCGCCGTCGATCACGATCAAGACGTCATGCCGCGTCGGGGCTTCGCGCGCGATCAATCGAAACGACCGTGCCAGGGCATCTCGTTTGCCAGTGCCCGCAATCTGATCGATGAACAGCCGCACATGCGACACGCTATCGCCCATGCCATCGAAAACCTGTGCGATCAGCCGGGCATCGGCGCTGTCGACCACCGACGCAACCACCGTCGCTCCGCCCTCGGCCATTTCCGCCGCACGAAAGATCGACTGGTAAACCGGCACAGTGACATCAGGCGCGATCTTGTAGCTGGTCACCAGGAAATAGGCATGCGGACAGATGTCCTTGCGGGCATAAATACGTTCTGCCCGGCGCCGCAGCCGAGGAAAGCGCAACTTGATGTAGTAAAGCGCGCGCAGGAAATTCGTGATGGCCCATGTGTACCGCCAGGCCCCGATAACACCGACCACGACCAGACCGCGCGACACATCCGCCATGGCATGCCCGGGTATGGACAGAACCAATAGCGCGATGACGCCCAGATAAAGGCCGTGGCCGATCAGGTTTTTCATGACCGGATCACCAGCAGATGCCTTGATAAAGACCGTTTGACCGGGCTTTTGGTGAAATGCGGGCCAGGTCGACCATCGCGGTGTCACCCATCGCGGCGGTCAGCGGGGCCAGCGTTTCATCATAACGATTGCCGACCAGCACGATATCCGACGACGCAATCAGCCCTTCGATGGTGGGAACAAGGCGGCTTTTCAGCTCGATGTTGTAGTCGTTGCCGCGCCCGGCTGCGCTCATGTCGTTGGCATATGCCTCATGGACGAACGGGTCATAGACGGTCAGGGCAATGCCCTTCTTGATCAGCCGGGCCGCCAGTTCTGCCAGCGGGCTTTCGCGCAGGTCATCTGTGCCCGGCTTGAACGAAATTCCGACCAGGCCGACACGGGTGGCGCCGGTCTTTTCGATCATTTCTTCGGCGCGGCCGATCTGGTCGGCATTGGCCACCAGAATGGCGTCAAGCAAGGGTGCGGCCGTGCCATGATGTTGCGCCAAGCTGCGCAGTGCGCGCACGTCCTTGGGCAGGCAGGACCCGCCGAAGGCAAAACCCGGACGCATGAAATCCGGCCCCATCGACACTTTACGATCAGAACAAAGGATGCGCATGACGTGCTGGCCATCCAAGCCGCAGGACTTGGCGATGTTGCCGATCTCGTTGGCAAAAGTCACTTTGACCGCCCGCCAGGAGTTTGAGGTGTACTTGACCATCTCAGCGGTGCGCAGATCGACCCTGTGGATTTCGCAGTCCAGCCCTTCGTTCAAGCTGGACAGTAGCCCTTCGGTCCGTGCATCCAGACTGCCAAAAACGATCAGACCGGGTTCGTCATAGTCTTTGATCGCACTGCTTTCGCGCAGGAATTCGGGGTAGTAACCGACGCCAAAATCGCGCCCCGCCACCAGGCCCGAGGCTTGCTCCAACATCGGGACGCAGGTTCCCTCCATGGTGCCGGGCACGATTGTTGACCGCACAACCACGGAATGGAACGCGCCTTTGGCGGCAATTGCCTTCCCAATGATGCGGCAGGCATCCGTCACATGATCAAGTCCGATGGATCCATCTGGTGCCGATGGCGTTCCCACACAGACAAAGGATGCATCCGTACTGCGCACAGCCTCGGCCGCATCCAACGTTGCGGACAGCCTGCCTGCAGCGACCATCTGGGCAATCATCTCGGGCAGGCCGCGCTCAACAATTGGTGACTGCCCAGCGTTGATTGCCGCTACCTTGCCAGGGTCAACATCAACGGCAATAACATCGTGGCCGTCGCGCGCCAGACAAGCGGCTGAAACGACCCCGACATATCCGATCCCGAACACAGAGACCTTCGTCATTCAATTCTCCCAATGGTTGTATCGCTAACTAGTTAAGCAATCTCGAGTTTTGCGGCACTGCGGCATTGGGGCTAACCTGACCTGTGGATGACGCCGAGAAAAGTCAGGATAAACACCTATTTCGAAGGGATAATCCGGGCGGGGCTGACAGTGGCTGCGGAACGACTGTCAGAAAAAACCTTACAGAATGCCGCACCGCAGAAATTCCTTTGGCCGCCCGAAGGCGGCGCAAGAAAAGTCAAGTTTCGCAATCAGTTGGCGGGCTGGGTCAGACCCAGCCGCTGCGAAGCGCGTAGTCCACAATCTCGCGGCGGCCTTGCAAGTTGAGCTTTGCCGAGGCGCGAACCTTGTAGGTCTCAACCGTCTTGGAGGACAAATCGAGCATGGCACCAATTTCCTTCAGGCTCATTCCCAGGGCGACGGACTTCAGCACGACACGTTCGCGCTCTGTCAGGGGTCGCGCGCCCGACAGCATCATTTCTTTGCGCGAGCCGCCGCCGACAACCGCGTTGGCGTAGACCGCATCAATGTAGATTCCACCCTGCGCCACCATGCGGATTGCCGTGATGAGCGTTTCGGGGCGCGTTGTCTTGGGCACGAACGCACGAAACCCGGCGGCAATACTATCCCGGGCAATCTCTGCCGAATTGCTGGAACAATACCCCAGCACTGCTCCGCCACCATTGCCGTGGAACGTCCCGCCCATCCCACGCGAGGCTGCCCGCGTGACAATGTCCGTCAACGACAAATCCATCGCCAGGGGATCAAGGACGAAGACATCAATGGGCTGGCTCCCCGGTACCTCAAACCCGGTGCCCAAAAACCGGCCATGGCTGATCGCCAGC
>JANPBI010000104.1:0-3832 GCA_031430315.1 Rhodobacterales bacterium
CCGACGATTGCCCCGGCGGTAGATCGTTTCGCCGCACGTCTCGATGCGCTTGCAGTGCGCGGAATTGACACGGCAACGCTGCCCTTTGCGGCGAGCCACGGGCGCACGTCGCTGGAATACTATGATGGCTTCGTCTTTTCCTTTCACGGTCCCGCCGACTTGCCGCCGGTTGCCAGTGGCGGGCGCTATGACGCGCTGACCGCCGTGCTGGGGCAGGGGCTGTCGATCCCGGCCGTGGGCGGCGTGATCCGCCCCGAACTGGTCGCAAAGATGCGGGGGGCCAAATGATCCGGATCGGTGTGCCCTCCAAGGGGCGGCTGATGGAGCAGACCTTCGACTGGTTCGGCGCGCGCGGATTGCCGATGCGGCTGGCTGGGGCGGACCGGGAGTATTCGGGCGCGGTGGATGGGGTAGAGGGGGTTCAGGTCGTCCTTTTGTCCCCCGCCGAAGTTCCGCGCGAATTGGCCGCCGGGCGCATTCATCTGGGTGTGACAGGTACTGACCTTGTGCGGGAAAAGCTGGCGGATTGGGCGTCGGCCGTGGCCGAAGTGGTGTCTTTAGGCTTTGGCCATGCTGATCTCGTGCTGGCGGTTCCAGCGGTCTGGATTGATGTCGAAACGCTGGATGATCTGGATGCCGCCGCCGCCGCATTCCGGGCGACCCACGGTCATCGCTTGCGGATCGCCACCAAGTACCACCGCCTCGTGCGGGATTTCCTCGCCGCCCACGGTGTGGCGGACTACCAGCTGATCGATAGCCAAGGGGCCACCGAAGGCACGATCCGCAACGGCACCGCCGAGGCGATCGCAGACATCACCTCATCCGGCGAGACGCTGCGGGCGAACCATCTGAAGGTGCTGCAGGACGCGCTGATCCTGCGGTCCGAGGCGATGCTTTTGCGCAGTCTGCGCCCTGACACGCCGGATTTGTCGGGCCTGCTGACGCGGTTGACCTAGCGCAGCCCGATATCGGCCAGACCAAGCGCCAAGGATTCGGGCAGCGCCTGTTCGCGTTCGCGCCCCTTCGTGAGGTCGCGGGGCGCATCGCCGGGGTCGAGATAGCGCCAGCCCTGGAACGGACGGCGCGGGGCGGCTTCGGTGCGGATGATTTCGGCGTCGAGGATCATAGCACAGCGCGATATGCCGTCGTTGCCGGTGACCTGCTCCAGCCCCAGCAAGCGCTGGCGGCACAGGATGACGCCCTTGATGACCCAAAAGAGCGACCCACCGGCCAGGATTTCATCCTCGCGTTTGGGGAACATGCGGGTGACGTGGATCGCCCGACCCGGCGGCCAGAGATGCCGGTGGTCGTGCTGCCAGCCAGCGTGATCCTCGACGCTTTCGGACCCGACGCTGAGTTTCAGCATGTTGATGAAGTCCGCCACGAATCCCCCGATGTCGCTGAAGACAAGGATAGTCTGTGACTTATCGGGCGCAAGGTTGCGCGCCAATAACGACACACTTTACCGCAAAAACCAGTGCGTATATTGTGGTTGTTTCGCCGACTCGTCCCAACCTGTGGATAGTTTTGCACCATTCTGCCCTTGATTTGGCAGACCCAAAAAGGATCGGCGCCCCATGTCCAGATTTTCCGCGCCCATCGCACAGGCAATCTGGGACATGAAGTATCGCCTGAAAGAGGCTGATGGCACCGCGATCGACGGCTCGGTGGAGGATACCTGGCGGCGCATTGCGCGCGCCCTGGCCGAGGTCGAGGCCGATCCCGCGAAGTGGGAGGCGGAGTTTTATGCAGCTCTTGAGGATGTCAAATACCTGCCTGCCGGGCGCATCACCGCAGGTGCCGGGACGGGCCGCAATGTCACGATGTTCAACTGGTTTGTCATGGGCACGATCCCTGACAGCATGGGTGGCATTTTCGACGGCCTGAAAGAGGCCGCGCTGACCATGCAGCAGGGCGGCGGCATCGGATACGATTTCAGCACCATTCGCCCGCGCGGCGCCGAGGTGAAGGGGGTTGCGGCGGATGCCTCCGGGCCGCTCAGCTTCATGGATGTCTGGGACGCGATGTGCCGCACGATCATGTCGGCAGGCAGCCGCCGGGGCGCCATGATGGCGACGATGCGCTGTGACCACCCCGATATCGAGGCCTTTATCGAGGCCAAGAAAGACCCCGCCCGCCTGCGCATGTTCAACCTGTCGGTGCTGGTGACCGACCCGTTCATGGCGGCGGTCAAGACCGACGGCCCGTGGGAGCTAGTCTTTGGGGGCCGCGTCTACCGCACCGTGCAAGCGCGCGATCTGTGGAACAGGATCATGCGCAACACCTTCGATTTCGCCGAACCCGGCGTGATCTTCATCGACCGGATCAATGCGGCGAACAACCTGAACTATGCCGAGACGATTGCCGCGACGAACCCCTGCGGCGAGCAACCCTTGCCGCCCTATGGTGCGTGCCTGCTGGGGTCGATCAACCTGCCGACGCTGGTCAGCGGCGCGTTCGGCAAGAAGGCGGCGCTGGACCTGGCGTCGCTGGACCGGCTCGTGCGGATCGCCGTGCGGATGATGGACAATGTGGTGACTGCGAGTCGCTTTCCCCTGCCTCAGCAGGAGGCCGAGGCGCAAGCGAAAAGGCGGATCGGGCTGGGGGTGACAGGTCTTGCGGATGCCTTGTTGATGCTGGGCCAGCGCTACGGGTCGGTTGAGGCGGCGAAGACCACCGAGGAATGGATGCACGCGATTGCGCGATCAGCCTATTTGGCCAGCGTCGATCTGGCCAAGGAAAAGGGCCCATTCCCGCTGTTTGAAGCAGACAAGTTCCTCGCCTCCGGCAACATGATGCACATGGACAAGGACGTGCGCGACGCCATCGCCAAACATGGCATTCGCAACGCGCTGCTGACCTCCATCGCGCCCACGGGGACGATCAGCCTTTACGCGGGAAATGTATCATCGGGGATCGAGCCGGTCTTTGCCTACGCCTATACCCGTAAGGTGCTGCAAAAGGACGGCTCGCGCACCGAAGAAGAGGTCGTCGACTACGCCGTCCGGCTGTGGCGGGAAACCCATGGCGACGCCCCCTTGCCCGACCATTTCGTCAACGCCCAGACCTTGCCGCCCCTTGACCATGTGCGCATGCAGGCAGCGGCGCAGAAATGGATCGACAGTTCCATCTCCAAGACGATCAACTGCCCCGCCGATATCAGCTTTGACGATTTCCAGGAGGTCTACATGGCCGCCTGGGATCAGGGTTGCAAAGGCTGCACAACCTACCGTCCGAACGACGTCACAGGGTCGGTGCTGACGGTGTCCGAGAAAACCGAAACCGTACCAAGCGAAGCCCCTGCCCAGATGCGCGGCGACGGGGCAGAGGTGGTGTATCTGTCAGAACCCCTCGACCGGCCCGCCGCGTTGGAAGGCCAGACCTACAAGGTCAAATGGCCGGGGTCGGAACACGCGCTTTACATCACCATCAACGACATCGTCATCGCCGGGCACCGCCGCCCGTTCGAGGTCTTCATCAACTCCAAGAACATGGAGCACTACGCCTGGACGGTGGCCCTGACGCGGATGATCTCGGCGGTGTTCCGTCGCGGTGGCGACGTGTCCTTCGTGGTGGAGGAGTTGAAGGCCGTCTTCGATCCTCGTGGCGGACAGTGGATGAACGGACGCTATGTTCCCAGCCTGCTCGCGGCGATCGGCGGGGTCATCGAACGCCATATGATCGAAATCGGCTTCCTCGATCCGCGGGAGCCGGGACGCAATGCCGGCGGCAGTCCGGGTTCACAATGGGGTCAGTCGGCCTGCCCGCGATGCGGAGAGCGGTCGCTGGTATTTCAGGAGGGCTGTGCCACCTGCCTGTCCTGCGGAGTCTC
>JANPBI010000105.1:0-3210 GCA_031430315.1 Rhodobacterales bacterium
CACCTTGACGCGGCCTGCCGCATGGGCGGCCAGCCAAAGCCGGGTGACTTGGGCCCGCGCCTTTGGTTTGTGGCCATAGTCCACGGCCGGCATATCCTCGGTCAGCGGCCGGTTCTGAGGACCGTAAAGATAAAGGTTATCAGCAAACACCAACCTTGCGCCATGTGCCTCGCAGGCGGCAAGCAGGTTTGTCATGGCAAGCGGCCAACCGGTTTCCCACAGATCAGCGAAATAGGGCAGACCAAGGGCGCAAATGATCGTCTTGGCACCTGTCGTAGCAGCGGTGATGGCGGCGGGGTCCATGATGTCGGCGGCGACAAAGCCCGCGCCCGGCGGCAGGTCTTTGGGCTTTGATCGCTGGATCACCCGGACCTCGCGACCTGCAGCAAGCAACTGGGTGACGATCTCAAGTCCAAGGGCACCATATCCGATGACCGGGACATTGTCATTGGAAGGCTTGATGTCGACAGCAGTCATAATGATCTCCCTCTGGGATTGGAGCGCGGGGGTTGCAGGGTTGGATTGACCTATCTGCGGCACCGCAGGTCTTGAGCGATCTCATTGCGCTGTCCCGCTGGCACAGGCCTCAAGCATCGTACCACGGTCACGGGCGAAGTCTTGCCGCCATTTCGGCGAGAGGTTGGTGGCAATCAGAACCTGAGCCACCGAGCCGCCGTGCGGGGCGGGATTGAAACGGATCTCTTCATAGGTGCGACCGAAGCCGCGCAGCCGATAGATCTTGCCTCCGATTTGGGGGTCATCGGCGAAGGATGACATAGGCAAAAGCGTAGCGCGCGCTTCAAAGCAGGAAGCGACGTCGGCTGCGGGCCTTGCACTGGTCACAACCGGACCGGTGGCAGTGGCGCGGAACTGGTCGGGGTCGGCGACACCTGCTTCGGGGGCAGGTGCGCAAGCGGCAAGCCCTGCGGCGATAGTGATGGCCGGGATGATTTGACGGAGGCGAGACATGATTTGGTTCCTTGGGGTTGGGAGGGTCGAGGCGTGACCACGCCTTCGCCGAAGTGGTCCGGCGCCAAAGGCAAAGGCAGATACTTGGGGTAGCCGTTTGGTTTTGGCCGATCACGCCAGCCGGATCAGGCCGGTTGGCCGACGATGGAATGACTCTGCTGCTTGTCGCGCAGGACAACGACGCCCAGCATGAGAGTCCACAGTGCCCAAAGCGTATAGCTGATGGAGTTGATCATGCTTGTCATAGGGACACCGTAGGGCTCCAGCATCCCTGAGATCACCCCCAAGGCGATGACAAAGCCGCTGATCGCGATGATGCGGTTCGTCCGGAAGACGAGGCCCGAGACCAAAGCCGTCCAGATTGCCGTGAAGAAGTAGCCAAGGTGTTCGCCGACGCCCATGCCAAGATAGTGGTTGGCGGCATCGAACAGGGCGACAGCCATCGCCTGTTCTGTCTCGGTCGCGCCGGGTGCCACATAGGTTGCGGCCAGAACCGGCACCAGCATAACCCAGCGCAAAAGGCCCAGCGCCTGAACCAGACCGGCCAGAACCCCCGCCCCAATCGACAGGGCGGCGAGCAGGTTGTCGCGCTTCCAAAAGTGCAGGCCCGCTGCAACCGCGCCGCCTGTCATCAAAAGTGCTGCAAACATCATGGCATACCAATAGGCATGCAAGTCAGCGCCTGAACCGGCAAAGCGGGTCAACACCTCGCCTGCGGGTTGGCGCAGAATGTCGGGGTAATCGAAAGTCATCTGCAGACCGGTAAATCCGGCGGTGAAGATCAGGGGGACGGCGACCAGAAGGGCGCCAGCGGTGCGAGAGGCGTTCATTTCTATTGTCCTTTGAGATGAGGGGTGAGAAGGCGGTGGAACAGGCGAACGCCCTGCTCCGTATCTGCGGGGCTGAAGTCCGCCCCGCCGGTGTCTTTGAAAACCAGCCAGAAATCGCCCACCAGCCACAGCATCTGGGCAAGATCATCAAGTATTTCCGTTTCGGCGAAGGGCTTGAGCACACCCGCTTCGGCGAAGAGATTCAGAAGAAATTTCGTGTTTGCCAGACCGGCCTCGCGGTTCTGACGGTAGGCAGCGGCCAGTGCAGGGTCGGCATTGAGCAACAGCGTCAGGTCACGGAAGAAGAAACGGTAGCGCGCCTGGATCTGGAAATTACCTGCCACCATGGTCTCCGTCATCTGAATACTCGGCATGGTGCCGGGCGGCACGGCATAGTTCGTGGCCCATTCACCAACGATGCGGGCGAAGAGGCCCTGCACGATCTCGGCCTTGTTGCGATAGTGGTAGTAGAGGTTGCCGGGGCTGATCCCCATCGCCTCGGCGATATGGTTCGTCGTGACGTTGGACGTGCCGCGTTCGTTGAACAACGTCAGGGCAGCGTCGAGGATGCGTGTCTTGGTATCGGGGCTCATTGATTCGCCTGTTAGAGTTATTGCTCTAACGGTGAAGTAGAGCCATTACTCTAATGTGTCAACCGGGATGTTGGATGACGTCTTCGGTGACAAATGTAGGGAGGTCATGCTGCGCATGTAAAAGTCTGCTTGCCGCCCGATCGCGTCACCGCAGGCGACGGTCTTAGCGATCAATGAGTATGGCGTTCTGGGGGATTAATACAAAGGGAATCCGGTCAGCCGCGCCAGCCGTTGCATCCGGTCACGGAAATCGTGCGGCGGAGCGCCGCCCGCTGCTTGCCGTGGCCCGGAGGCGATGGCAGGAGAAATGGGACTGGCGGTCGAAGCCATCGAGATCATGGTCGTCACCTTGAGCCTCCTGAAAATGGGTCTGGACATTCCCTCTGATGATAGCATTTCGACTGCCGCGGAAGACGCGTTATGTGCGCTCCATCAGTGCGTCAGGCGCCATGTAACCGGCTGGCTAAAAATCCAGGTCAGACGCGCTTGGTGCTGCAGACTGACCGCAAACAGGTCCGCAGCCAGCGATGTGCCAGGTCGCCATCCATACGGGGATGCCACAACATTGACAGGGTGAAGGCGGGAATCTCGACCGGCAGGGCGAAGCAATACATGCCTCGGCGCAGCCCTTCGGTGTGACGTTCGGGCACTGTGGCGACTAGCTGGGTGTCGCGCGCCAAGGCAAGTGCCGCCGAAAAGCCGTTGACGACCGTGGCAATACGCCGTTCCAGCCCGGCCGTGCGCACGGCCGCGTCGAAGTCGCGGCGGTGCAATCCCCGCCGTACCACCAATACAAGGCTGCGGGCCGCGAAACGTCC
>JANPBI010000106.1:0-10098 GCA_031430315.1 Rhodobacterales bacterium
TGGAAACCAGGGGCACTTCATCCTGAAAGTCATCTCCCAGACGCCATCTGGTAGCCCAGTTCAATCGACATGTGTCCGGCAAATGTATGAACCGTCTTCCCAACCGCTTCGATGTCATGACGATCAAGATCAAGCTTCAGCCCGGAAACACTGATTGCCCCGGCGGTTTGCCCTTGATGATCCATGACGGGGGCGGCAACACAAAAGACGCCCTCCACATCCTCTTCGTCGTCGATCGCGAAGCCGGCCCGGCGCACCAGGGCGATTTCGGCAAGTAGATCGTCAAGTGTGGTGATGGTCCGGCGCGTCCGTCGTTCCAGGCCGATCGTGCTGCAAATCTGTCGCAGGCATCATCTGAAAGGCTGGAAAGCAGGGCCTTGCCGATGCCGCTGGCATGCAAAAGCTCTCGGCGACCCAGACAAGGCGCGATCTCGATTCCGGTCGGTGCATTCTGCCGCACGATGGCCACTGCCGATCCGCGGTCGAAAACGGCAAATCGCGAGGTCAGGCCGGTTTCCGCCGTCAACCGCGAAAGGATACCACGCGCCACGACGGCCAAGGGGCTTTGGGACGACGCGGTGCTGCCCAGTCATAGAAAGCTTGGGCCCAAGCGATAGCGTCGCGTGGGTCCATCGCCGGAATCCGAGATGAAGCCGCGATCGCAGAGGGTCTGCACAATGCCGTAGGCGTTGCTTTTTTGTCGTGCCGACTTGCCGCGCAACGTCGCTGATGCCGACGCCATCCACGCCCGCCGTGCTGATGGCTTCGATCACGTCCAATGCGCGGGTAAGGCTCTTGACCTCGTACTTCTTGCTCGAATCCATTCTGCCCCTGCGTATCCGGTCATCGCGCAAGCCTGCGGCAGGCCGCCGCTTGCGTAATGAAGCCTAGATCGTCACAGGGCCCGCGGCAATTCCAGCCTTTGCACACAGTCAACCGCCGGATTTGTAACTCGTCTTGATGGCAGTGAAAAACTCGGCAGCATAACGACCCTGTTCACGCGGGCCAAAGCTGGAGGCTTTGCGCCCGCCGAACGGGACGTGGAAGTCAACGCCAGCGGTCGGAAGGTTGACCATCACCATCCCGGCCTCGGCGTTGCGGCGAAAGTGGGTGGCGTGCTTCAGGCTGGTGGTGCAGATGCCGGCGCTGAGACCGAATTCCGTGCCGTTGGCAACGTCCAGCGCCTGTTCATAGTTGCGGACCCGGATGATGCCTGCGACGGGCCCAAATATTTCTTCACGCATGATGCGCATGGCGGGGGTGCAGTCGACAAAAAGGGCGGGCGAAAGGAAATGGCCCTTGGTCGGGCGGTCGATCAGTGCGCCTCCACCGAAAAGGCGCGCGCCTTCGGCGATTCCCGCCGCGATATAGTCAGGGTTCTGCGTCAGCCGGCCTTCATCAACCACCGGCCCGATCTGGGTCGCGGGATCCATCGCTTGGCCTACCTGCAGCGCCGTCATCCGCTCGGCCAATGCCGAGACGAAACGGTCGTGGATGCCTTCGGTCACGATGAGGCGGGAAGAGGCGGTACAACGTTGCCCTGTGGAATAGAACGACCCGTTCAGGGCCACATCCACCGCGACGGCAAGATCGGCATCGTCCAGCACAACCAACGGATTTTTGCCTCCCATCTCGATCTGCGAGCCGCGCATCTGGCGCGCCCCGGCCTTGGCCACCCGCCGCCCTGTGCCGACCGACCCCTTGCCCATCACCAGGTTCAGCACGCCCGGCGCCAGACCGTTTCGGTGCAGGTTGTCCACGATGGTCCAGGTACAGGGGGGGCAACCTCAGCTGGTTTCACCACCACGGTGTTGCCGTAACAAAGCGCGGGCGCGATCTTCCAGGCAGGGATGGCGATGAGGAAATTCCAGGGCGTGATGATGCCGATCACACCCAGTGGTTCGCGCGTGACCTGAACCTCGACGCCGGGGCGGACCGACGGCAGGACATCGCCCGCCAGCCGCAGCGCCTCGCCTGAAAAGAATTCAAAGATCTGCGCGGCGCGGATGGTTTCGGCAACGCCTTCAGGCAGGGTCTTGCCCTCTTCGCGCGACAAAAGCGCGCCGATCTTGTCCTTGCGGCGCAGGATTTCCAGTCCGGTATCCCGCAGGATCCGGCTTCGCTCCAGGATGCCCGACCGAGACCAGGCCGGAAATGCGGCACGGGCGGCGGCGATGGCGTTCTGGGCCTCGGTCGCGGTGGCCGAGGCGAATTCGCCGACCGTCTCGGACAGGTCGGACGGATTGATGTTGGGCAGGAAGGTCTGCCCGACCCAGTCGCCGCCGATCAGGTTGCGGTGCAGCGCCATCCTAGAGGACCCCGTATTTTTCGTAGACGTCTCGCAGCAGTCGACCTGCGCGCAATTCGTCGCGGGTATGATTTTCCATTGTCACTTTTGCCAGCGCTTTGTCGATCACCTCGTCGGACCGGTCAGCGGGAATGACAACAACGCCATCGACATCGCCAAAAACGATATCGCCGGTTTCGACGTGTACGCCCGCAATCTCGACGCCCGTGTCGCGTTCAATCATGCGGGCGCCATCGCGGGTATCCAGCGGCCCAATACCGCCATGAAAGACCGGCATGCCCATCGCCCGGTTGTGCCTTACATCACGGACAAGGCCGTCGGTCACGCAGCCAGTCGCGCCACGCGCGCGACCCATCAGTACAAGACTGTCATCCAGCGACGGACAAAGGACCGCATGGCGCGGGCCTGCAAGACCATGCCATCCATCGTATCCGACAGAACAGCGGCATAAAGCGTCTGTGAAAGAGTCAGAAAATCGAACATCGGTTCGGCCCTTTGGGTCAGAGGACTGCCACTTCGACAACCTGCGGCGTTCCGGTCTCAAACCGGACCGGGTTTCGCAGCGGATGGCCAAAAACCGGCACGTCGAACTCAAAGACGTCGCCATCCTGGGTGCGCACGCCCTCGCCAAAGCTGATCACCGGGCAGCCGAACAGATGGGCATGCAGATCTCCCGGACGCCGAAATGTCGGGTGGCGGAAATGGTGATGCTCCAGGTTGGCAATGGAATAGGACATGTTTGCTTCGCCGCTTTCGAACACGCCTTCCCATAAGAGTTTGCCGTCGCGCCAGATGCGGGAATGACCCTCGACGCGGTCGGGCAGGTCGCCGATCAGCAGCTCTGGTCCCATCGCGCAATCGCGCAGTTTCGAGGGGGCGACATACATGAAGTTCAGCCGCTCCGTCTCGTGGTCCGACAGGTCATTGGCAAGGGTAAAGCCGATCCGGAACGGGGTGCCATCGGGTCCCACGATGTAAATGCCGGTAATCTCTGGCTCTTCGGCGCAAGCACGGGCAAAGTTGGGGCTGGACATCGGCTGCCCGGGAGGCACCAGGATGCTGCCGTCACCTTTGAAGAACCACTCGGGCATCGCGCCGATCTTGCCCGGATCGGGTTTGCCACCTTGCAAGCCCTGTACGAACAGCTTCATCGAGTTGGTCATCGGGGGTTCCGAGCCGTCATTCGGACGGTCGTGCATGTCGTTGCGGGTCGTGGCGCTGCCGATATGGGTCAGGCCGGTTCCGGTAATCAGAAAACGCGCATCACTGTCGGGATGGTGAACGGGTTCAAGCAGACGGTTCTCGCTGGCGATCCGATCAAAGCTTTCTACCTCCATGCCAAGGCGTGACGTGATCACTGGACGCAGTCGAGAGCCCTTTGCAATGGCGTCCTGCGCAAGTCCATAGATAGTTGCAGCGCCCGTCACGACATGGACGACATCGCCGTCCACCACGCCAACGCGGGTCAGTCCGGCGACATCGCGGAACTGGATTGTGCGGAGATGGTCGGTCATGGTCTCGGTCCTTCAAATCCAACCTGCATCGACAACAAAGTTCTGCTTGGAACACATACGGCTGTCGTCCGCCCCCAGCCACAGCGCCATGCGCGCGATGTCGGGAGGATACAGCCGACCCGGCAAGGTCTGGCGTTCATTGATCTGCCGCTCACCCGCCTCGTTCAGCCACAGGCTGACTTGCCGCTCGGTCATAACCCAGCCCGGAGCGATGGAGTTGACGCGGATATTGTGGGGGCCAAGCTCACGCGCCAAAGCCCGTGTCATGCCATGCACAGCGGCCTTGGACGTCACGTAGCAGACGCAGTCGCCATCCCCTTCCATCCAGGTGATGGAGTTGAAGTTGATGATCGACCCGCCGCCGACATTGCGCATCTGCGGGGCAACCGCCTTGGCGGCAAACAGCTGATGGCGCAGGTTCACGGCGATGCGGTCGTCGAAATAATCGCGCGTGACGCTGTCGAGCGTGTGCCGATCGTCGCTACCTGCGTTATTCACCAGCACTGTGATTGGCCCACGCCGCACGCCCAGATCGGCGACATGCGCCTCCAGAGCCTCTACATCGCGCAAATCAAGCCGGGTGAACTCCGGGGTCTCGTTGCCGCGTGCGACGCATCCGGCAACAACCTCCGCAGAGGCTTCGGAATTGATGTCGACAAAGGACACCTGCGCGCCCTGATCAGCGAAGTGTTCGACGATCGACCGCCCGATCCCGGACCCGCCGCCCGTCACAAAGACGTGGCGGCCCTTTAGGCTGGGATAGGTGGCGCGACCCGCCAGCAGATCGTAGTTCATGGGCTCGGCCTCATTTGTTGGTTTTTGGAGAAGAAGCGTGTGGCGCCACGCATCACCTTGGACCGCGCCACCAGATAGGCAAGTTCCTTGCCCATCCCGCCGATCGGCAGGGCACAACGGCTGAACACGCCTTCGTACTCGCCACAGGCATGGTAGCCGTAGACACAGGACGTCATCGGCGTCTGCGGACCGCCCCAAATCGACACCATCCCCAAGAACATCATGTATCCCTTGAGGCGGTCAGAGGTGATGTTGCGGTTCAACAGGTCGTCGGTGGACAGCAACAGGGACTCGTTGAGAAGCTCCGTCTCCCCCGCCGCCTCGAACCGGGCAAAGACGTCGCTGCGTTCCGGCGGGTCCGACAACAGCCCGTCGCGCGTCAGGTCGGCAAAGCGCTTGTTGCACGCGCCGAATTCGAAGAACCCTTTGGCGTCGGCTTTTGAATGCGCCTCAATGGATTTCAACGGCAGATCGACGACCATGTGCAGCATGACGTGGTCGCCGTCGTCCCAAAGGCCAAAGCCCTGAATTTCAGGCGAAATCGACCGCATCCCGTGCTTTTCCAGCTCAAGATCCGCGATGATCTCGGGCCGCAACATTCCCAAGACAAAGGAACAAGACGACCAGAGAGACCCGGGCACCAGTTCGTCGGTGACACAAACGCCGCCTACCACATCCAGAGCCTCGACCATACAGACGGATTTCCCGGCGCGGGCCAAGCAGTTCGCGGCGACAACGCCGTTATGACCACCGCCGATGATCACCGCGTCATAGGTCATGGCCAACCACGTCGCAGGTCGTGAAACCAAAGCGCATTTCCTGCCGGTAGGTGTCACCCGCATTTAGTCGGCATTGCGGGAAATGCGCATAGTTGGGGGCGTCGGGGAATTTCTGGGTTTCCAGTGTGAAGCCTGCGTATTTGCACAACATCGCGCCCGCCTTGCCCTTGTGGGAAGAAGACAGGTAACCACCCGTGTAGAACTGCACGCCCGGTTCGGTCGTCGTCAGTAACAGCTTGCGCCCCGACACCGGATCCCAAGCCGTCGCGCAGGCCCCGGTACCGTCGAGGCACCAGTTATGGTCATATCCGCCGCCTTCTCCAAAGATCTCCGCTCCTACGCCGGGCAGGTCGGCGATGTCGCGCCCGATGGGCTTGGCCTCGGTGAAGTCAAAGGCCGTGCCTGCGACCGACACCACCTCTCCTGTCGCCAGCAATTCCGCATCGACAGGTGTGTAAAACGGCGCGTCGAGACGGATCATCTGGCCGAGCACATTGCCTGACCCCTGTCCCGCCAGATTGAAATAGCTGTGATGCACCATGTTCATCACTGTGGGGGCGTCGGTGTCCGCCTCCATCGTGATGGTCAGCCCTTCGGGCGACAGGTCGTACGTTGCGGTCAAGTTCGACCGCCCCGGAAAGCCCATCTCGCCCGCTTCGGACACGGTAGCGAACACCACGCGGGCGTCGGTCAGATTGGCGATGGTCCAGACTTTGCGGTCGAACCCATCGACCCCGCCATGCAGGTGGTTGCCGTGTTCGTTGCAGTGGACCTGTACCGGCGCACCGTCCAGCGCAAAGCGTCCCTTGCGGATGCGGTTGCCATAGCGCCCGCAGGTCGCCCCGAAATAGGTCTCGGTCGCCTCGTATTCGGCCAGCGTGTCGAAACCCAGCACGATGTCAGCCCGGGTCCCATCTCGGTCCGGCACCCAAAGTTCGGTCAGCCTTGCGCCAAAGCTGATCAACTTGGCGGATATGGACCCGGCAGTCAGCGTCACCGCCTCGACTGGTTGGCCGTCTACAGTCCCAATGGTTCGTCTATTGCTCATGGCGGTGCCTCAGATTTCTACTTTGCTACGGTCGCGACCGATGATCGCCGTAGCGATCATGACCAACGCAATGGAAACCCCGCCGATCAGGGTAAAAATGGCGTTGACCGACGGGGTAAATCCAAAACGCATCCGGTTCCAGATATGGATCGGCAAGGTGGGTTCATTGCCGGTCAGAAACAGCGTCGCAGTCACTTCGTCCACCGATAATGTGAACCCAAGCAGCGTGCCGCCCAGAACCGCCGTCCGGATCATCGGGATCAGGACATAGCGGAAGGTGCGACCATAGTCAGCGCCAAGGTCAAGCGAGGTCTGGACGTAGGACGGGTCCAGCCGCTGCAGGCGGTTCACGATGATCAGCATCACCACTGGCATGACGAACGTCATGTGCCCGATGATCACCCGCCAGATTCCAGGCTTGATCCCCACCAGCTGCGCCGCAATGACAATGGAGATGCCCAGCACAATGCGGGGGATCGCCACTGAGATAGCAAGGCCCGACTGCAACAGGCGCGAAAACCGCAAGTCACCATAGGCAAAGACCATGGCAAAGGCGATGCCAACCACGACCGAAAGTGCAACCGTCGTCAGTGCAACGATCAGCGTGCGCTGCAGCGCGTCGATCAGGTTCTGGTCGCCCCAAAGGGACGCATCCCATTTGAGGGTAAAGCCTTGCAGCGGCAGGGTCTGGATCTGGCTGGCGTTGAAGGAAAAGACCATGATGATGATAAGCGGCAAGTAAAGGAAGAGGTAGGGCAGCAGGACTGCGATCCGGACTGCCCATTGCACCAGATGGTCGCGCAGGGTTTCCGGCGCGCGCAATTCCGCCCCGGGGCCTGCATCGACAAACTGAAGTATACCCCGCGACCGCGCCATCCAGAAGATCGCGCCAAGGACAAGACCCACGGCGATGATCAGGACCACCGCCTGCGCGGCCCCCAGGGGCCAGTTGCCCGCCATGCCGAGCTGGCTGGCGATCACCATGCCCAGCATGGTCCCGTCGAGGCCCCCGACCATCGACGGGGTGATGTAGTCGCCGACCGCCAGCAGGAAAGCGAGCGCAAAGCCGATGGCAAGACCCTGTTTGGACCGGGGCCAGACCACATTGCAGAAGGTGTGCCAGCGCCTCGCGCCGCTGTCCTGGCTGGCCTCGATCAGGCTTTGCGGCACCCGTTCCAGCGCGGTGTAGGATGACACGAAGACATAGGAGATTGCCCTGTAGGCCAGCGCCACAATCACCTCATAGCGCGAGTAGAGGAACGCGGTGGACGGTTCTGCCAGCAGCCAGCCCGGGACGAAGAACGAGTTCAGGCCCCCGTTTTCGCCCAGGATGATCTGCCAGGCAAAGACCCGCATCAGCAGGCTGATCCACAGGGGAACCACGACCAGCATCACAGCGAGGACTTTCCAGCGCTTCATGTAGCGGCTGACATAAAAGGCCAGCGGACAGGCAAACAGCGCCGCCACAAAGGCGCTACCGATGGTCCGCAGGATCAACAACTGCACCGTGTCTGATCCAAGCGTCCGGCTGTAGTTCGCCCCCGTGCCTCCATAGACCAGCACGCCGCCATCGGATTTCAGGAAACTGGTGCCGAACAAAAGGGCGTTGGGAAGGATCACCAGCGCAGCCAGCCACAGATAGTTGGTCAGGGGCGACAGACGCCGCAGGGTGGCCCCGATGCCACCGGTGCCCAGGGCCAGATCATTCATCGAGTGGCACCAGATCGCGGCTGTGAAAGCCGGCCCAGGTCCGGTCGCCGGGGCGGAACTGACTGTCGCGCTGCGACGGCGCCATGGCCGCCAGCCGCGCGCCGCCAAGGTCCAACGTCACCTCGACCTTGTCGCCCAGAAACAGGGCATCCTCGATGGTGGCATCAAATGCGATGTCGCTCCTGTCGGCCTCGGGTCCAACTGCCATCGCCTCATAACGCAGGGCGGCCTTGGGTTTCGCGGCTCGGTCCGCCATAGGGATCGCCAATGGACCGGACTGCAGGACGGTGCGTCCGGCATAGGTTGCGACGGTGCCGGAAATCACGTTGGACTTGCGGATGAACCCCGCCACGATAGAATTCGCAGGCTGGTAGTATAGGTCGCGAAGGCTGGCCAGCTGCTGCAGCCGCCCCGCACGCATCACCGCGATGCGGTCGGACATCGACAGCGCTTCGCCCTGATCATGCGTCACATAGACAAAGGTGGTGCCGATCCTGCGCTGCAAATGGACCAGTACATGCTGCATCTGCTCGCGAAGCCTCAGGTCCAACGCGCCCAAGGGCTCGTCCAGCAAAAAGACGCGGGGCCGCCCGACGATGGCGCGGGCCAGCGCGACGCGCTGACGCTGGCCGCTCGACATCTCGTGCGGCAGGCGTTCGGCGAACTTTGACATTTCAACCTGGCCGATCGCCTCGGTTACCCGCGGCCTGATTTCGGCCGCGGGCACCTTTTTCATCTTCAACGGATAAGCCACGTTTTCCGCTGCCGTCATGTGCGGAAACAGCGCATGGGACTGGAACACCGTATTGGTGTCGCGCAGGTTCGGCGGGGTGCGGCTGATGTCATGTCCCGCCAGATGCACGGTGCCCCCGGTCGGGATATCGAACCCTGCAATGATGCGCAGCGTCGTCGTCTTGCCGCAGCCCGACGGCCCCAGAAGCGAAAAGAACTCGCCCTCGTTGACGGACAGGGTCGTCGGCTGCAGGGCCCGATAGGTGCCATAGCTTTTCGACACATTCTCGAGCCGCAAAAGTGGTTCACTGTCTGCGCTGCGCATCCTCCTGCCCCCTGGTCAGAGCGTTCCGGCCTTGAAGTCGTTCCACATTTCCACGCGGCGGTCGATATCTTCCGGTGGCTTCAGCACCACCATCTTTTCCCAAAACCCGGCGGCGGCTTGGTCAATGATGTTTGTTTTGGCCAGAATATCCGCCGGGACCCCGGAGGCCTCTGCTTCGGTGGAGGTCAGGATACCGTTGTTGATGCTTTTGGCGATGAACCGGCCCTGCCATTCGCGGGTCAAATTGGCGTTGATGAAATCATAGACTTCTTGCCGGTCGCTTTTGGGTGTCAGGATCGAACAGTTGATCCAGGTAGGCGTGCTTTCCGTCGGGAAACTGGAGCCAAAGTTCTTGCCAATGCCAGTCAAGTTGTGAACGACGGTGATGTTTTGGCAGTAGCCGATCACGGCGTCACTGGCGGCGTAGATCGTGGTTGCGTCGTCGAACCCGCGCGCGATGGTGCCGACCTGCGGGCGCGATCGGCGAAGCGCGTCGGCGCAGGCCTCGAACTCCTTGTCTGGCAAGTTGAATGCGTCTGCCGCTCCGACGTAGGCGGCAAACATCGGAAAGGTAATGTAGGCATCGTCGAACATGCTGACCTTACCGGCATATTTCGGTTTCCAAAGCGCCGCCCAAGTCTGCGGCTCGTCCCCTACGGCGTCCTTGTCAAACATCAGGGGCTGCGTGCCCCAGTTATAGGGAATGCCCCAAAGCTTGCCGTCCACGGCAGCCGGTTCACCCAATCCATCGACGGCGAAATCATCGACGCATTCGGCATCTTGGACCGGTCGAAAGGGGCGATAAGGCTCGCCTTGATGTAGCGGGGCACCGATCCAGTGTCGACGTACAGAATGTCTGCCTCGATCGCGCCAGACCGGGTCTGGGC
>JANPBI010000107.1:0-3426 GCA_031430315.1 Rhodobacterales bacterium
GGGCGGTTGTTTTCCAAGGCGGACCGGAGCAGGTTTCTGGAGGTGCTGGATCGGGTGGTGAGGCGGGGGTGAGCCATTCCGCAATGGCAACGTGCAGCGCCAGGAAGGAATTGATTTCGGCCTGAGTCGTGTCAGACTGCCCGAATTGTCAATTGAAGCGCGGCGCTGCCGAGGGACATCGGCGTTGCGCGATCCGGCACAAGGCATTGTCGAAGATGAACACACAAATTTACGACGTCTTGGCGCGCCACGACATGCGCGGATGGGCCAATCTGGACGATTTCGAGCTGGGGGTAGCCCATAGCGCAAATCCGGACGCCGTGCTGACCCGGCAGAACTGGTCCTTGTACAGTCTGGACGAGGCGCGGGATCTTGCCGTGTTCGTAGATTTGCCGGACGGCACAGAACTCGCGCAGAGTCCCTTTGCCTACGTCACGCAACATCAATTGGCGCGACGTGTTTTGACCATGCCAATCGCCGAGTTGGAGCGTGTCGCCGACTTGTCACCGCCAGTTGACCGCGTCATCCTGATTTTTTCCATTGGCCGCTGCGGCTCGACACTGCTTTCGCATGCCCTGAATTTTGTGCCGGGCGTGTGGTGTCTGTCAGAGCCAGACGCGTTTTCAACGCTGGTCATGCAGCATTACAGTTCTATGCGTCGTGCCCGCTTTGCACCAGACCGGATCATTCGCCTGATCCGGGCCTGTATACGGCTGCAGTATCGCCCGCCAAACGGTGAGTCAGGGCAGGTATTCGCCGTCAAGTTCCGAAGTCAGGCGCTGTTTCAGGCCGATCTATATCATCGCGCGTTGCCCGATGCCGCCTTTGTGTTCCTGTACCGTGACGCGCTGAGTTGGGCCAATTCGGTCTATGGCATGATGCGCCAATACGGTATCGCCGACAGGTTGACTGGGGATGACCGCTCCTTACCTTGGCGCATCGGCACGGCAGCCGCCGATCAAACGCGGCTGCGAGATCTTGTCGATCTTGACGCTTCGGAAGTCCCTGCAGAACTGACCCTTGCGTCATCATGGGCCCACAGCATGGCCGAATACACCCGTCACCTGAAAGCGGGCGTTCCGTTCTTTGCCCTGCGTTACAACGAGTTCAACAAGGACCGGGAGGCGTCGCTCGTCCGCATGCTGCGCCATTGCAAGCTTCCACAAGACTCGGCGAAAACGGCACTGGCCGCCTTCGACGCGGATTCGCAGGCAGGAACTCATCTGTCGCGAGACGTGAAGATAGAAAAACTGACCGCGCCAAGACTGGCACGCCTGCAGGGAATCCTTGCACGCGAACCGGACTTCAGCGATCCCGATCTTCGATTGGCCGACATCTATTCCTGATCGTGAATTGAAACCGATTTGAATCAGCCACGCCCATGGTTGCTGGGTGGCTACTGGACGAGCGTGCATCGTCGAGTGACTCAAGAAGAAAAGACCGGCGAACGCGCCCGCCCCCCATGTCGCCCCTGAGACAGACCCCGCCCCCCGCTCCACTCCATCCTCCCCCACATGACCCTCTCGCGCACCCTGACCGGCATACTTCTCGCCATCACTGGCACCATCATTTTTTCGGTCAATGACGTCGCCATCAAGTTCCTGTCGGGCGGCTATGCACTGCATCAGGTGATCCTGATCCGGGCGCTGATCGGGATGGCGTTCCTGATGTGCTTCATTGCTGTCACGGGCCAGGGGTTGCGCAGCCTGCGCTCACGCCGTCCGGGGGCGCAGCTTTTCCGGGTGGCCATCGTGATGGTGTCGAACGTGGCATTCTTCCTTGGCCTGGCAGCAATGCCCATCGCGGATGCCTCTGCGGTTGCCTATGTCAGCCCGCTTGCCATCACGTTCCTGTCGGTGGTGATCCTGGGCGAGAGCGTGGGGTGGCGGCGTTGGGCGGCGGTGGTGGTGGGACTGGTCGGCGTGATCATCATGCTGCGACCAGGGACGGGGGTGATCCAGCCAGCGGCGCTGCTGGTGCTGTTTTCGGCGATCCTCTACGCGATGGGCAACCTGATCACGCGGGCCATAGGCGGGACGGAGTCGGCGGTCAGCTTGAGCTTTTTCGTGCAATGCGGGTTCGTGGTGGTGAGCCTGGGCATGGGGCTTTGGACAGGCGACGGACATCTGGCGACGGATGACAAGTTGCTGGGGTTCCTGTTTCGGCCATGGATCTGGCCGCCCGTCGCGGATTGGCCGATATTCCTCGCGACCGGGCTGTCGGTGTGCATCGGGGGCCTTATGATCGCGCAGGCGTACCGGACCTGCGAGGCGGGGCTGGTGGCACCGTTCGAATATGTGGGGATGCCGATGGCGATCCTGTGGGGCGTGGTGGTGTTCGGGACCTGGCCGGACTGGGTGGCCTGGGTCGGGATTGCGCTGATCTGCGGGGCGGGGCTTTATACGCTGTGGCGCGAGACAGCGCGGCGGAAAGAGGCGGTAGGACCAGTGGGGATCGAGACCGGGCGATGAAGGTGGAGATGATCGGGGCTGAGGCTGAAGAGCTGATGGATTGGCACGGACTGATGGCGGCGATGGTGGCGGGGCACGAGCGCCCTCGGGCGGCGATCGGGGATCTGATCCTGCGGCGGGGGGAGGATACGCTCTTGGACCGGGCGGCGTGGATCGACGGGCTGGGCTCCCTCGTCAAGGTGGCGACGGTTGTGCCGGGGAATGCTGCGCGGGGGCTGGGGTCGGTGAACGGGGCGGTGGCATTGTTCGACGATGTGACGGGTGTGCTGTCGGCGATGGTGGATTTCCACCTGGTGACGAAGTGGAAGACGGCGGGGGATAGTTTGCTCGCGGCCAGTCGGTTGGCGCGGAAGGACGCACGCGAGATCCTGCTGGTGGGGGCGGGGACGGTGGCGCGGTCGATGGTCGAGGCCTATCGCGCGGTCTGGCCGGAGGCGCGGTTCACAGTGTGGTCGCGGCGTTCGGCTGGGGCGATGGGGCTGCCGGTGGCGGATGATCTGCAAGCAGCAGTGCGCGCGGCGGACATCATCTGCACCTGCACGATGGCGACAGAACCGTTGATCAAAGGCGAGTGGCTGCAACCGGGGCAGCATCTGGACCTGATCGGCGCCTACCGCCCCGACATGCGCGAAGTGGACGATGCCGCGATGGCCCGTGCCCGGGTGTTTGTCGATGCGCGGGCGACCACAGTGCACCATATCGGCGAGTTGATGGCTCCGATCCGGTCGGGAGCGATCACCGAAGACGACGTGGTGGCGGATTTCTACGACATCGGGGCTGGCACGTTCGCGCGCCGGTCGGATGACGAAATCACCATCGCCAAGAATGGCGGGGGCGCGCATCTGGACCTGATGACAGCGGCCTACATCATGGAGCGCTGGCAGGGAAAGTGAGATCGGGAATTTGGTCGGAGCGAGAGGATTCGAACCTCCGACCCCCTGCTCCCGAAGCAGGT
>JANPBI010000108.1:0-6382 GCA_031430315.1 Rhodobacterales bacterium
AGCTTGATTGATGTCATGCAAAACTCCCTTCGGATTGGGTCTCGCCGAATTCGGATGACCTGCCGGATTTCCGGTCATGCGCGCAAGCCTAGGGCTGTCCGGCGAAATCGCAATATCAAAACGCAGATCGTACCTATCGGAGAAACCGATAGGTACGGGGTTTGCCGCCGAGTTGGCGAACGGATTCTGGCAAGATTTGGCCGGGTCCGACCGAACGCGCAAAATTCGCCCTGATTTGGTTGAACCCTCGCCATTCTTACGCCACCACCTGCAAACAACGTGACCACAAGGACTGCCACCTTGGGGAGACGACTATGAAGATTACCGCCATTTCGGCGATTGCTGCGCTATGCCTTGGACTCGCCACGACAACGACTGCCATCGCGGGTTGTGGCCAAATGCCTGAAGCTGCATCCCTTGAAGCAGGGATGTTGGCCTGGATCAACGAACAGCGGGCCGATCGGGGGCTGAAACCCTATAAACGCTCGGCAACGCTGGACCGTGCTGCGGAATTCCACGCTTGCGACATGGCAAAGTACGACTACTTTGCGCATTCCCGCTCGGGCGGTCCAAAGCTTGGCTCGCGGATGAAGTCGGCTGGATATCGGCTCAAGGCCGGGTCCGAGAACATCGCGTATACCCAACAGCTTAAGGTCAGCTCGGCGGCCAGCCTGTGGCGCAATTCGCCACCGCACTGGCATGCGATCATCGATCCGTCGCTGCGCGATATCGGCCTTGCCGTCGTCAATGACAATGGTCGGATCCTGTGGGTTATGGATGTTGCACGGCCAAAAGGCGGCTGATCCCTAACCTTAACGCGACAGCACGGCACTTTGTGCGGATTGCACGAAATTCAGGGCGGGGGGACTAAGCGGTGCCCCCCGTCGCCAGGCCAGTCCAACCTGAACCGATGGCAAATCGCCCGACACGTCGCGGATGACGATCCTGTCGCCTTCTAGCGACCAGGGCCGGTAGACAAGGCTGGGCAGAATCGCCAGCCCCGCACCGGTCGCGACCAGCGACCGCACGGCCTCGACGCTGCGCGTCCGAAACGCGATCTGCGGCCTGACGGACATGGCGGCCATCAACTGCCGCGTCGATTCCTCGATTTCATCCACCATCAGCTGGATCAACGGCAATCCGCCGAGCTCTTCGAGGCTGATCGATTCCTGCTCGGCCAAGGGATGGCCCATCGGCATCCACAGCCGATAGGGCGACACCAGCAGGGATTCGACATGCAGGGCCATCCGGTCACGCACGGAAGATGTCAGCAGAACGGCCACATCAAGTTCGCCGCCGATCAGCAGGTGTTGCAGATAGTCGCCGTTATCCTCGATGACGTTCAACTCGATCTGCGGAAACGCGCGCCGGTATCGCTGCAAGATGTCCGATAGAACATAGCCCGCCACCAGGGACGTCACGCCCAGCGACAATCGCCCCGTCACGGTCTCGTTCTCATCGCCAAACGCCGTGCGGGCGGTCGCAACTTCGGCCAGGATCTTGCGGGCATTGCGCAGGAAGGCCGATCCTTTCTGCGTCAGGTCAAGACCCCAGGCCTGCCGGTCAAAAAGCAGTATGCCCAGATCGTCCTCAAGCGCGCGGATCGCCTCGGTTACCGACGACTGCGAGATCGACATGGCCCGCGCCGCACCGGAAACCGATCCCGCTGCGGCCGCCGCCACAAAGAACTGAAGTTGTCGCAAGGTGAATGCCATGAAAGATAAATGGCCATGGATTGCAGTCCCCCGCAAGCAATGCCACGGGGCCCGCCGATCATTAGCCTTTGGTCATGGCCAATCGCAACAAGGTCCGTTCCATCATCGCCATTCCGGGCGCGCGCGACGTTGATCGCAGGGACAGATCGGTTTCCACAAGATCACCCATCGCGGATTCCAGTGCCTTTTGGCCCCAAAGGCTGCTTTGCCGTTGCAGCGACTCTTGCTGGCGAAAGTTTCCACGCGGGCGGGCGCCTGATCCGCTATCGGTCGACATCGCGTAAAGCGTCCGGAAATGTCGCAGCGCGCCGATGCAAAGCGCGACGGGCTGCACACCCTGGCCTTCCAGTCGCCGCACCAACGCCCCGACTTCGGCGGCGCGGCGTTCTGCGACCACCTGGACCAGATCGCCGACCTCTGCTTCGATCGTCGCCGGGGCCAGGGCGTCAACTTCGCTGGCAGTCAGGGGATCGGGATCCCCAAGCTTGTAAAGTGCAACCTTTTCCAGCAACTGGCGAAAATCGCCCGGCTCCAGCGTTCTCGCCAGCGACATCACGGCATCCTGGGCCTCGCGGTCAAGTTTGCTAAGTCCGTTCTGACGCAGGGCGGCCTCGACCTCTTCGCGACTGGGCGGATCGTCATAAAGGCCAATGGAAACCGCCATGGGGTGGCGATCAAAGATGCCTTTCAGCGTCGACTTGCCCGTCAGGCCACCTGCCGTCACCACCATCTGCGCGTCACCGGGCCGCCACTCGGCCAGCATGGCGGCAAATGTCTCGCTTAGCGTGTCGCTGGCATCTTCGACCAGAACGACCCGCTGGCCCGGGAAAAAGCCGATGGCCCGCATGGCGTCGGACAAAAGGCTGGGCTCCTTGCGCAGATCACCGGCAGCCATCCGGGTCAGACGCATTTCCGCCGGACCTTCGGGTCCGATCAGCGCCGCAACGACCTCTTGTCGGCGCAACGCCACACGCATGCCGTCGGCCCCGAAAACCAATAATCCCGCCTTGGCTGGATCGGGCTTGGCAAAGCACCGCGCAGCGTCGGCACCTTTGAGAATCATCCCCAAGTTCCGCGCGACGCGATCAGCCGTGCCACGATCTGATCGGCCAGGATGCGCATCAATCGCAGATTCGCATCTTCCTGCGCCGCAAGCCCCGCGACGGTCGATCCCGTTGCCGAATAGGATGTAAAGCTTTGCACCCGGCCGCCGGTGACCCTTACGCCCGTCGTCTTGTCTGACAACGTCCAGTCGATCACCCCCAGGATGTTGAATCGCGTGATCGCATTTTCCGTGGTGATCCCGACACCGGAGTTCGTGGTCATGATGCTGTAGGCCAGCTGAAAGCGCGCGTTCTTGGGTCGACCCAAGCGTTCTTCCAAACGTTGGACTAGATCAAAGCCGCGCTTTTCGGTCGGGTCCTGCACGGTGATCGTGCCGTTCAACCCATCAGCGACGCCGCCGGGCGCATAGACCGGTGAAAACCCGCAAGCCGCAAGGACCAGCGGGGCCAGCAGCAGACTGCGACGGCTAAACAACGACATTGATGATGCGCCCCGGGACAACGATGATCTTCTTGACCGGCTGACCGGCCAGAAACTTGACCACATCCTCATGCGCCAGCGCCAGCTTTTCAATCTCGGAGGCGGGCATATCCTTTGGCACGCTGATTTCCGCCCGGCGCTTACCGTTGATCTGGATCGGCAAAGTCACTGAATCGTCGATCAGAAGGGCAGGATCGGCCTTTGGCCAGGGGGCCTGGGCACACAAACCAACCCCACCTTGATAGGCCCAGATCGATTCTGACAGATGTGGCGTCATCGGTTGCATCAGCTGGGCAAGGGTCCGGATTGCCTGCTTCATCGCGTCGGTCGATCCATCAGCGCGAGAGATCGCGCTGGTGAATTCATAAAGCTTGGCGATGGCCTTGTTAAAGGCAAACCCCTCGATGCCTTGGGTCACGTCCTTCACTGCGCGCGCCGCAGCACGGGCAATGTCCGCGTCATCGCGGCCGACGTGACCTACCGGCATCTGGCCGATTCGGTCGCACAATGCCCAGACCCGGCTCAGATGCTTGAATGCCGCCTCGGCCCCGGAGGATGTCCATTCCACGTCGCGCTCCGGCGGGCTGTCGGACATCACGAACCAACGTGCGGTATCGGCCCCGAACGACGCGATGATGTTCATCGGGTCGACAACGTTTTTCTTGGACTTGGACATCTTGGCGGAGGGAACGATGTCTATCGGCGTGCTGGCCGCCGCAATCCGCAGCTCTGCAAGCTGCGACTCGGTCATTTCCGTCAGGTCTGTTGCGTGCTGGGCGCGCAGGAACGCCACCGGCTCGTGCCCGATATTGAACCGCAGCACATCCTCAGGCAGGTGATAGACAGGCCGACCCGCCGCATCGCGCGACTGGTAAATCTCGTGCGTCACCATGCCTTGGGTGAACAGCGCGTTGAACGGCTCGATCGCACTCACCGGCAGATGCCCGGTCTTGTGCATCGCCCGCGCAAAGAACCGGCTGTACAAGAGATGCAGGATCGCATGCTCTACCCCGCCGATATACTGGTCCACGTTCATCCAGTACGCCGCATCTTCGGCCAAGGTCGGCGTCGCCGCATGAGGCGCCGTGAACCGCGCGAAATACCACGACGAATCAACGAACGTATCCATCGTGTCCGTCTCGCGCCGCGCCGCAGCCCCGCATTTCGGACAGGTGGTCGCGGCCCAGGTCGGGTGCCGGTCCAGCGGATTGCCCGGCCTGTCGAACGTCACATCGTCGGGCAGCCGCACCGGCAGGTTTGCCTTGCCCTCGGGCACCACGCCGCAGGTGGCGCAGTGGATCACCGGGATCGGGCAGCCCCAATAGCGCTGCCGCGACAACCCCCAGTCACGCAAGCGGTAGTTGGTAACGCCGCGCCCCACGCCGACTGATTCGCAATGCGCGATGGCGGCGGTGACGGCGGCATCGCCAGTCTGAACCTTCTCCCCGGCGAAACCACGGATGTAGCAGACCCTTTCCGATTTCATCGGCGCAAATGCCTCAGCCAGCGGGGCATCATCCGCGCCCTCGGCCACAAAGACCGATGGAATCGCCAGCCCGTACTTGGTGGCAAATTCAAAGTCCCGCTGATCATGCGCCGGGCAGCCGAAAATCGCCCCCGTCCCGTAATCCATCAAGATGAAGTTCGCGATGTAGACGGGCAATTCCCATGCACTGTCAAAGGGATGCACCACGGTGATCCCGGTATCCAGACCAAGCTTCTCGCCCGTCTCGATCGCTTCGGCCGAGGTCCCGCCGCGACGGCATTCCGCGACAAAGGCGGCGATCTTGGGGTCGTGCCGCTCCAACTGCTTGGCCAGCGGATGATCCGGGCTGATCGCGGCGAAACTGGCCCCCATCAGCGTGTCAGGCCGGGTCGTATAGACCTCCAGCCGGTCGAACCCGTCCGGAGCACCGCGCGTGGCAAAGGCGAACTGCAACCCCCGCGACTTGCCGATCCAGTTTGCCTGCATCAGCCGGACCTTGTCCGGCCAGTTTGTCAGATGATCCAGCGCCTCCAGCAATTCGCCCGAATAATCGCTGATCTTGAAGAACCACTGCGTCAGTTCGCGCCGTTCCACCGGGGCCCCCGACCGCCATCCCTTGCCGTCGATGACCTGCTCATTGGCCAGCACCGTCATGTCAACCGGGTCCCAGTTGACCATCGCGGCCTTGCGGTAAATCAGCCCGGCGGCCAGCATATCGAGGAACATCGACTGCTGCTGTCCGTAGTATTCCGGGTCGCAGGTGGCAAATTCGCGGGTCCAGTCCAGCGAAAAGCCAAGCGGCTTCATCTGATCTTTCATGTCGGCGATGTTCTGGCGGGTCCAGATGCCGGGGTTCACCCCCCGCTCCATCGCGGCATTCTCGGCGGGCATGCCAAAGGCGTCCCAGCCCATCGGATGCAGCACGCTAAACCCGCAGGCCGCCTTGAACCGCGCCACCACGTCGCCCATCGTATAGTTGCGCACATGACCCATGTGGATGCGCCCCGACGGATAGGGAAACATCTCCAGCACGTAGTATTTCGGCCGAGGGTCCTCGTTTCGAGTGCGAAACAACTCACGCTCGGCCCACACTTTTCGCCACTTGGGTTCGGCTTCCTTGGCGTTGTAACGTTCTGGGCGCATGGGGCTCTTCAAGGGTATCGCGGCTGTCGCCTCGTGAATAACGGGCGGACTAGGACAGAAACGGCTAGATGGGTCAACCGGTTTAGGGCCGGCCGGCCTCGGGCTAGCAAGCCCCGAAGGATGGATCACGATGCTTGAGAAAACCTCTGTCGTTCGACTTGCCGAGGTCCAGGCCGCGCATGACGGATGCCGTGTCGGCTGGAACGACACGCCCGACGGCAAGTGCTTCCAGGGCGGTGAGCGCATCCTCGGGCTTAAGCAAGCGCTTGCGCAGCAGGATCGAATACGTCTCGGCCAGCACCTGTGTACTGATCGTCAGCGTGCCATCGTCCGCATGCGCCGCCAACAGGTCGATGGCGCGCGACTGCTTGCGGGCATCGCGCCGATCGTGCGCATAGACGACGACATTGCTGTCGAAGAAGGCATTCACTTGCGACGGCGCCGCTCAAGCTCGTCGAAACGCTCGCCATAGAGCGCTTCGCGCCCTTCCCAC
>JANPBI010000109.1:0-12066 GCA_031430315.1 Rhodobacterales bacterium
CTAGATAGGGATTTCTACAGCAATGGATAACTGACCGCATCAGTCACCATAGCCGATATGATGATGCTCATTCATCCAAAACCCGCGCAATATGAATCCCTTGAAAACCTCCTGCGTGATATCATCGCCCAGCGCCCGCAAACCATCACCTCGCCCCGTGTGTTGGCGCAAATGATGGCGGGCAAGGCTGTGCTGATCAAAGACATACTTGGCAATGCCCTGCGTGCCGACAAAGACCTGAACACCGAACTGACCGGGCAATTCAAGGCGTTCAAGGAACACCTGATCCATGACATCACGCCAGAAGACTTCGGCGACATCTACGCCGAAACCATCGCCTACGGCATGTTTGCCGCCCGCCTGCATGATACCTCGCTGGATACGTTCAGCCGCCAAGAGGCGCTGGAACTGCTGCCCAAATCCAACCCCTTCCTGCGCAGCCTGTTCGGCTATATCGCGGGGCCGGAACTGGATGACCGCATCCGCTGGGTGATCGACGATCTGGCCGCCGTGTTTCAGGCGGCGAACGTCAAGAAGATCATGGAAGGCTTTGGCAAGCTGACAGGCCAAAACGACCCCTTCCTGCACTTCTATGAAACCTTCCTTGCCGCCTATAACCCCGCCAAACGCAAGGCGCGCGGCGTATGGTATACCCCCGAACCCGTGGTCAACTTCATTGTGCGCGCGGTCGATGAAGTGCTGCAAACCGAATTCGGCCTGCCCGACGGCTTGGCCGATACGTCGAAGGTCACGATTGATTGGGATACAGGGGAGACCAAAGCGGGCAAGGCGGTGACGATCAAGAAAGAGGTTCACCGCGTTCAAATCCTTGATCCCGCCACCGGCACCGGCACCTTTCTGGCCGAGGTGATCAAGCAGATTGCCCCCAAGGTCAAAGACGTGGCCGAGGGCATGTGGTCGCCCTATATCGAGCGTGACCTTATCCCCCGCCTGCACGGGTTTGAATTGCTGATGGCCTCCTATGCCATGTGCCATATGAAACTGGACATGATCCTGACCGAAATGGGCTACAAACCCACCGGCACCCCGCCGCGCCTTGGGGTTTATCTGACCAATAGCCTTGAGGAAGGCGAGCGCGAAGTGCGCGACCTGTTCATGGCGCAATGGCTGACACGAGAGGCCCGCGAGGCCAATACCATCAAACGCCAGACGCCGATCATGTGCGTGATCGGCAACCCGCCGTATTCGGGCGAAAGTTCCAACAAGGGCGATTGGATCATGGGTTTGATGGAAGCCTACAAGAAAGAACCCGGCGGCAAGGAAAAGCTGCGCGAACGCAACCCGAAATGGATTAATGACGATTACGTAAAATTCATCCGCTTTGCCGAACACCTGATCGAAAAGACGGGCGAAGGCGTGTTAGGGTTTATCACCAACCACGGCTATCTCGACAACCCGACATTCCGGGGGATGCGCTGGCATTTGCTGGAGACTTTCGACAAGATTTATGTGCTGGATTTGCACGGGAATTCTAAGAAGAAGGAGGTCACGCCCGAGGGGAAGCCGGACAAGAATGTATTTGATATTCAACAGGGTGTGGCGATTATTATTGGTGTTAAGAAGAAGACGGTGAAGGGCAAGACGGGGCTTGCGCAGGTTCACCAAACTGAGTTTTGGGGTGAGCGAGATACTAAGTATGATCGTCTTTTCAAAGGTCACCTGGACAAGAATACCTTCAGTCGGCTGACCCTGTCAGAGCCTGATTTTCGATTCACGGGGCGAGATGCCCCTGCCTTCGAAAAGTATGGACTCGGTTTTCCACTATCCGAATTTCTACCGTTGCACGCTATCGGCATTATTACAAAAAGAGATGCGATTGTCTTAGCCGAGCGGGCTTCCGTAATCGAAGAACTGGTTGCAACGATTTACAGCAAACCTATTGAAGATATTCGGCGGAAATATCCAGAAATTGAAGACGTGGCGGGTTGGACCCTCGCTTCGGCAAAGGCTAATGTGATGGCTTGTGGCGTCATAGACAAAATAAAACCCGTTTTGCACTTTCCGTTTGATCTTAAATTTACCTATCATAGCGACAAGTCATTGGGTTTCTTAGCTAGGCCCGTTTTCCCAACCATGCGCCAATTCTATCATCCAAACTTTGGCCTTATGTTTACTCGCGTAACAAAAGATGACTTTTCAGGCTTTGTTACTGGACACATGGCGACTCACAAATCCGCTACGCGCTACGACGGAACATATATTGCCCCCCTCTACCTCTACCCCTCCGAACAAGACCTAGACCAATCCCGGCGCGTCAACTTTGACCCCAAACTCTACAAACGCCTGCAAAGCCTTGCCAAGCACCCCACCCTTGGCACCCCGGATGAGGTGCAGACCTTCGACTACATCTATGGCGTGCTGCATTGCCCCGCCTACCGCGCCACCTACGCCGAGTTCCTGAAAATCGACTTCCCCCGCATCCCGTGGCCCGCCACGCCCGATGAATTCTGGGGCATATCCGCCAAGGGCCAGACCTTGCGCAAACTCCACCTGATGGACACCGCCACCATCGGCCCAGCACTTTACCCGTTCAAAGGCCAAGGTGACGGCACCGTTGAAAAACCACGCTTTGAAGACGGCAAGGTGTGGATCAACCGAACCCAATACTTTGACGCCGCCCCGGCGGTATCATGGGGTTTCTATATCGGCGGCTACCAACCCGCCCAGAAATGGCTGAAAGACCGCAAGGGCCGCGCGTTGTCGTTTGAAGACGTAAAACACTACCAACGCATCCTGAAAATCTTGTCCGAAACCGACCGGATTATGGCAACGATCACCATGACGCTGGAGGCTGCCGAGGCCGACGCCGCGCAATGACAGCCGAACCATCGCCCGAACTGCTAACCGTCAAAAGGGTCGAACTTGTCGAAGCCTTGGGGCGACGCACAAAAATGAAGCGCGCGCCAAATGGCGTGCCAGCAACTGGGCTGCGCGACGCCGCATTTATTCCAGCCATTGGAGGTTTCAGAGTCGAAATGCCCGGCGGCGCACATTTTGTCTGGGCCATTTCGGGCAAGCTTTCGGATATGGTCTGCTTTCACCCGAAATTTGTTGATGGCCTGTTGAAGGTGTTGACTAGTAGAACCGCAGAAACCGCAACCATTTCGGTTACGGTCAGCCATATCGAGTTCAGATGTGAAGGCTCCAAGGTGCTCGTGCCCGTTCTTGCAGTGCAGGCAAAGAAACCAAGATCAAAATAGACCCAAGCGCCTTTTCTATGATGGGTTGGTAGATGGGTATAACCAAAAAAATATAGAACTAAGCAATGATTTCAAGGGCTAGTGGCGGATCGATAGGGATTCGAACCCTAGAGACGGTTCCCCGCCTACACACTTTCCAGGCGTGCGCCTTCGACCACTCGGCCACCGATCCGTCGGCGCGTCATAACCAATCCCCGGCACATTGCGCAAGGGGAGATGTCAATCTGCCAGCGTGATCGACACCCTGCGGTTCAGCCGACCTTTTTTTTCGATCCTGCCGATTTCGACCCTGCCGATCTCGGCGGTACGGGCAACATGGGTGCCACCGCAGGGCTGCAGGTCGATCTGGTCGCGCCCCTCGCCGATCCGCACCAGGCGCACGCGGCCCTGCCCTGCCGGAGGGCGCACCGACATGGTCTTGACCAGGGCGGGATTGGCGGCCAGGTCAGCCTCGCTGATCCAGTCTTCGCGAACGATCAGATCGCGCTCGATCAGCGTATTCAGCGATTCTTCGACGGCTGCGACATCTTCGGGCGGATCGGGCATGTCGAAGTCCAGGCGGCTGCGTTCAGCGCCGATCTGGCCACCCGAAACCGGCAACGGGATGACCACGGACAAAAGATGCAAGGCCGTGTGCATGCGCATATGGCGATGGCGGCGGGACCAGTCCAGCACCAGCCGCACCGGCGTATCGACAGGAGGCAAGACTGACGGCTCGCTCGGGACGAGGCCGATCAGGCCCGCTTCGACCTTGACCGTCGTGGCAATGGGGATACGCCCGCCTTGCCAGACCAGCCAGCCACTGTCGCCCGGCTGACCGCCCCCGGTCGGATAGAACACCGATCGGTCTACCAAAATAGCCCCTTCGGCAGTGATCCCGGTCACCCGCGCCTCACAATCCTGCAAATAGGGATCGGCGCGAAAGATCAGCACGGTCATTTTGTAGCGCTCCGGGCGGATTTCGCGGGCAAGAGATCGGGTACCACGGTTTCGGCCGGGATCGCAGGCGCACCACGCAGACGCACATCACGGGCGGCTTGCGAAAAATCAATGCCTGCCTCTGCGAAGCGGCGGGCGATGTCGTGATTGATGTCGGAGCGCACATTCACGGTGAAATTCACATCTCGCAGGATCACGCGGATCTCGAAATTCATCGTCTCGGCCCCGAACCCCATGAAGGCTACGATGGGCGGCGGCGTCAGGATTGCCAAGGGCTGCGCCTCGACCACCTCGCGCAGGATTTTCTCCACCGCGCGGCTGTCGGTGCCGAAGGGCACCGCCACAGGCACGATCAGCCGTCCCGACAGGTTGAACCGCGTCCAGTTGGTCACTCGCCCGGTGATCAGGTCCGAGTTGGGCACTATCACGTCCGACCGGTCAAAGGTCTGGATGCGGGTGGAGCGGACCGAGATCGACTTCACGATCCCCTGCACCGGACCGACCTCGATCCAGTCGCCCTCGCTGACCGGGCGCTCTATCAACAGGATCACCCCTGACACGAAATTCGACACGATGGTCTGCAGGCCGAAACCGATGCCCAGCGACAGGGCCCCAGCGACAATGGCCAGACCCGAAAGGTCAATGCCTGCTGACCGGATGGCAATCAGCCCCGCCAGGAAAATCCCAAGATAGCCGACCCCTGACACGATGGCATTCTGCCCGCCATGGTCCAGCCTCGTGCGCGGCAGGATGGACGTGCGCAGTGCACCCTGGAACAGCCTCGTCAGGCCAAAGCCGATGGCAAAAATCACCCCGAACAGCAAGAATTCCGTCGGCGAAATCCGCGTAGACCCCAGAAAGAACCCTTCGCGGAACCGGGTCCACAGCTCGGTAATGTCGGCGACCCTTGCGCCCCAGATCAGCGCAAAGACTGGCAAAGCGGCCAGCGTCAGGCCAAAGCTGATCAGGACGGGCGCCAGCGCTTCCTTGTGGCCATCCTCGCGTCCGGTGAAAAACCCATGCGCGTCGACCACCAGTTGCTGAAGCACGATCAACAGACCGACCAGCGCCAGCGACAAGGCCGCCGGATAGACAATGGCCCCTCCCGCCGCAACATAGCCTACTGCCCCGATGAGGGGCGCCGTGATGCCCAGTATGATCGCCCCGCGCCCCACGATGCCGACCAGCCTTGTGGCATAGCTGACCGCATCGGTCCCGCCGGGATCGCTGCGCGCATGGCGGCGCAAGAGATGCCCCAGCCGCCACAGCACCAGCCCCGACAGCGCGATCATCGGAAAGGCCAGCACGGATGTTGCGCCATCACTGTAGCTTTGCGCATCCATCGCGGCAAAGCGCAGCGCCTCAACCCCCATCAGGACGCCCAGAAACAGCGACAGATACCGCCCTTCGGCCCGCCGCTCGTCGCTCAGCCGAAGTGGTCCTATCTGCGGCCCCGCCCCGAAAATGCGCCCGGCAATCCACGACCCCGCAATGGCGGGCAAGGCCGCCAGCGACAGCGACTGCACGATGCCGATGCCGATCGGCCCCGGCAGGTTGGTCAGCATCAGCGCCGCCGCAAGGATCGACACCCCGACCAGCGGCATCATCAGCTCCGCTAGCGACAGGACCAGCGCCAGGATCGGACGCGCCCGTGCCGAAACCCGCGGCAGCAACCGCCCGGAAAGCCGCGCAGCGAGCCGTCGCCCCTTCACGATCAGCGCCAGCGCCAAGGCGCTCAGAATCGCGATGATCGGCAGGTTGTCGCGCAGATCCGCCCGCTGGAACCGGCTGGCCCAACTGGTCGCGATCTCGTCCCACAACTGGATGCCCGTATCAGTCAGCGCAATCACCGCCTCGGGCCAGTTTGCGGGATAGATCGGTGACGGCCAAACCTGCAGCAACTGCGTCGCCTGGCGTTCGCGTAGCGCCCGGTCAATCTCGCGGATCAGGCCATCGGCCCGCTGATAGGCTTCGTCCGCCGCGATCCCGGGGGCTTGCAGGCGCACCAGCTGTTCGTTCAGCGTCAGCCGCCGTTCTGAAATCGCGGGTGGCTCGCCTGCCCCGCTGGCCGGGGCCGGTCCCAGCGCCGCGATCTGCGTGCGCAGGGTCGCGATCCGCGCCGAATTGGCGTTCTGCGCACCCAGCAATGCCTCGCGCCAGTCCACCAGCTGCGTGCGCAATTCCTCAAGCGTGGTAGAGGCCGACGCCCGCGCCTCGATGGCGGTTTCCACCCGGCTCGCCATCGTCTCCCAGGCAGAATAGTCCAGCGTGGTGGTGGCGTCCCCTTGCGTCCCCGGAGCCGGTGGCCCGATCAGTTGCGCCAGACCCGGACCGGTGGCCAGCGACAGGACCAGGATCAGCGCGACAAGTCCGGCGCGCATCATGGCCGCTGCCCGGATCATGCGTCCTCGAACACGGCCGGGATGGCCCGGGCCGGACGGTCCAGCCACTCCGGCACCGGCAGACCCTTTTCGCGCAGGAAGGTCGGGTTGTAGACCTTGGACTGATAGCGGCTGCCGTAGTCGCAAAGGATCGTCACGATTGTATGCCCCGGCCCCATCTCGCGCGCCATCCGCACCGCCCCCGCGATATTGATGCCGCTGGAGCCGCCCATGCACAGGCCTTCGTCGGTCAAAAGGTCAAAGATCAGCGGCAGCGCCTCGGCATCCGGGATGCGATAGCTGAAATCGGGTTTGAAGCCTTCAAGATTCGCGGTGATCCGCCCTTGCCCGATGCCTTCGGTGATCGAATTGCCGGGGGATTCCAGCTTGCCGGTGGTGTAGAAGGCGTGCAGAGCCGCGCCTTCGGGGTCGGCAAGGCCGATCTTCACGCCCTTCGGCTGCAGTGCCTCGGCCACGCCCGCGATGGTCCCGCCCGAGCCGACCGCGCAGATGAAGCCATCCACCTTGCCCCCGGTCTGCTCCCAGACCTCCGGCCCGGTGGTTTCCACATGCGCCTGACGGTTCGCCACATTGTCGAACTGGTTCGCCCAGATCGCGCCGTTCGGCTCCGTCTTGGCCAGCGCCTCTGCCAGCCGCCCCGAATAGCGCACATAATTGTTGGGGTTGCGATACGGCGCCGCCGGCACCTGCACCAGCTCCGCCCCCGCCAGGCGGATCATGTCCTTTTTCTCCTGGCTCTGCGTCTCCGGGATCACGATCACCGTGCGGAACCCCATCGAGGCCCCTACGAGCGCGAGGCCAATTCCGGTATTCCCGGCCGTCCCCTCGACAATCGTGCCGCCCGGTTTGAGGTGCCCCTTGGCGATGGCATCGCGGATGATGAACAGCGCCGCCCGGTCCTTGACCGACTGGCCGGGGTTCATGAATTCGCATTTGCCGAGGATTTCGCAGCCAGTGAGTTCGGACGCCCGGTGGAGTTTCAGCAAGGGCGTGTTGCCGATGGTGGAGGCGAGGTCTTGGTGGATGAGCATGAGGGGGCCTGTCCGGGGGATATGGGGCTTCGGACAGGTGTAAGGCGGGCGGGGGGATGGTGCAAGGGTGGGGGGGGTGGAGGTGGCGCTGAGACGCGCCACGACCAGGGTGATCGGCGTCAAGCCATCAGAATACCCGCTCCACTGACAAGCCCAACGCCATCCGCCCGGCATATTCCGCCTGCGGTCCGGCTTGCATCGGGTGGAACCGCGCGCCCTGCAGGTCGCGAAATCGCCGCTCCAGCCCGGCACTGCGGTAAAAGCCCGCGCCGCCTGCCGCTTCCAGCGCCAGATCCCCCACTGCCAGGACATGCCGTGCGAGAAGGCTGCGCCCCATCATGACGCGGTTGACCGTGTCGGCAGACGGCGCGTTTTCCGCAACGACCGCAAGCATTCCCCCCAGCGCCAGTTGCGCGCCCATCACCTCGGTCTCCACGCGACCGATCAACGGGGTGACATGCGACGTCGTCTTACGCCGCGCCAGGTCCACGGCGATATCGCGGACGCCCTCCGCCACGCCCAGATAAGCAGCATAAATCAGCGGCAAGGCAATGGTTGCAATGGTGTGAAAGACGGGGTGCCATTCGCCCGCACGTCTGCGCAGTGCGACGCCCGCCTCGGGGACGACGTGGCCGTCGATCACCACGTCATGCGACCCCGATGCCCGCATGCCCAGCGTGTGCCAGGTGTCGAGGACCCGGACCTGCGGTGACGAGAACGGCACCGCGAAATGCAGCACGTCGTCGGGCGCACCGTCCTGTCCTTTCAGGATTGCACCAGTCATCAACAGATCCCCGACCGGCGAGGCCGAACAGAACACCTTTTTGGCATTGATGCGAAACCCCCCTTCGACGGCCACCGCCTCGCCCCCCCGCCGATCCAGTCCGCCCCGCCGGTCGAGACCAGCACCAGCTGCTCTGCCGCCACCCGCTTCAGCAGCGGTTCGACGGCCGCAACCTTTTGATGCCGCCAGCGCCAGGCCGGAATGGCCACCTGATGCGTGTGCATGGCCAGCGCCAACGCGGTCGATCCGCAATGCCTTGCGATAGTGCGCAGCATCTGGGCCAGTTCCGCCGGTTCCGCACCGCCCCCGCCCAGTTCCGCCGGAACTCCGGCCTGAAGAAGGCCCGCCGCTTTCAGATCGGCAAAATTCTCGACCGCAAAACTGTCGGTGGCGTCCAGCGTCTCGGCCCGGGTCGCGAACAACCGCCCCAGCGCGTCGGCGCGTTCTGCAAGGGTCCCGTCTGCTCGGATGGCATCGTGAACTGTCATGACGACTCTCCTCTTGATGAAAGGTTCATCGTCTGCCCAAGGCAACCGCCGCGATAGTCCTGTAACTGTACTGGACAGACAGGACGGCAAGGCGCAGATCTTATGTAGCGTTCCCTGATGTCAGGAGGATGGACATGACAACGACCTTTGGTCAGTTCTGCCCTGTGGCCATGGCGGCTGAGATTGTGTGTTCGCGCTGGACCGTGCTGTTGATCCGCGAATTGATGAGCGGATCGACCCGGTTCAACGATCTGCGGCGCGGCGTGCCCCGCATGTCGCCCACCCTGTTGTCCAAACGGCTCAAGGAATTGGAGCTGATGGGCGTGGTCGAGGTCCGGCCGTCCGGCCAGCCCGGGATCAGCGGCTATCACCTGACCGGGGCGGGGAATGAATTGCGCCCGATCGTCATGGCTTTGGGCAACTGGGGATCGCGCTGGATGGAATCCACGCTGTCACTGCGCAATCTCGACCCGACGCTCTTGATGTGGGACATGCATCGCGGCATCCACGCCGAGCCCTTTCCTGCAGGCAGGTCCACGATCCAGTTCGTCTATCCGGAATTGCCGCGGACGAAGCGCGACTATTGGCTCGTGATCGAGGACGGTAATGTCGATATCTGCTGGGTGGACCCCGGCTTTGACATCGATCTGTGGGTGCGCAGTCCTTTGCGGGTCATGACGGCGGTATGGATGGGATATGCCAGCCTGACCTCAGAGATCACCGCTGGCCGGATTGAATTGGATGGTGACAAGTCCCTGGCACGCAGCATGCCGGTGTGGCTGGGGCTCAGCCCCTTTGCGCCCGAGATTCGACGGGCAAGCGAAAAGCCTGTCTTGGAGGGAGTCAAAACCCTGACGCCAGGTTAAGTCCGCCACTGAAGTCATTGAAATCGCAAAAATCCTGAAGCGGCCCCGACTCGGGGCGTACCCAGATGTCGTTCGCAAGACCAACCGCATTCACACGTTCAAGGATCGCCTCCACGGGGTCATCTTCCAGCCCTGGATTGGCAAACCCCGGGACACATCAGCCGGGTTTCCTGTTCCATTTGCGGATGAACCTGCCCACACGATTTTCGATTGTCGGCGCCGGCCCGACGATGGGTTCATTCTCCAGGGGGCTGCGGAGGTCAACAGGATTGCCGCTTGATTGGCTCCGCATCGTTTTTTCCCAACGATCCACGTCCTCTTGCGCAGGAGGTTCTGGCACAAGCCTCATGAGATCGATCCCCGACTGTCCATGAGACTGCCGACGCGACGTCGTCACCACCTGAAAGACGTGAGAAAAGCGGTTCCTTTGCAGCGCCGCTTGAATGTCCGCTGGCATCCGTCTCCAGCGCGCAGCAAATTCCGTCATCTCCGGGGTTCGCACGACAAACTCCGCGCGTTCGATCGCCAGTCCGGCACCATTGATCAGCGCCTGAATGTTCTTGATTCCGAAAAAGCGGACATGCGTCCGGTCCAGTAGGCCCCAGGGCCAATACTCGAAATCCTCGTCCACCAGGCAGGCGGCAACTGACGCGTGCCCGACATGCGGAAGCGACAGAATGATCGCCCCATCAGGCTTCAACAGCGATGTCATCCCGTCCAGCACTTTCCACGGGTCATAGACGTGTTCCAGGACATCGGCGGCAATCACGTAGTCAAAAAGCCCATCCTCTTTGCGGATCTGATCAGGCCAGTCTGCACTGTTCAGATCAGACGCATGCACCTTCGACACGTAATTGCGCAGGATCTCGATCGCTGTGGGGTCGATTTCCAGTGCAACCACCGAACATCCAAGTTTGCCTGTCAAATGTCGGGTGATCGAGCCCGGACCCGCGCCGATTTCAAGCACGCGCGACCCCGGCGTCACCATGCGCAACACCCGAGCTGGCGCCATATCGGACGCAAGGTCAAAGTCATACTCGTAGGTGTGCTTTTTTTCGCCCAAGCTGTCGGTCCCCGGTCTCGGTACCACGACGCTGGTGTCACTCCGTCGCGATCGCGCAGTCATGGCCGCGGTATCACAGCCCCTTAGTTGCCACAAGCTGCGCAACAGTCTGTGGCCCAATGGGATGTCGGCGATCGTTTTGGGCTGGACAGTTTTGTGGGCAATTTTTTGCGTGGGATCATTTTGGCAAGAGGACCTTAAGTGACGCACAAACCTTAACGCCAGGTTAAATCATCCACCATAACCCATTGATATTCAACACATCCCAAAGCGTCCCGACTCGGGACACCCCCTCAGGCGCTCACAAACAACCCGTCCGCCTTCACCGCCTTGTAGCTCTCATCCAGCGACTTCTTCGCCCGCTCGATCAGCAGGTCGATCTCCCCTTCTGTGATGACCAGCGGCGGCGAGATGATCATCCGGTCATAGACGTGCCGCATCACAAGATTGTTGGCAAAGCACCGCTCACGGGTGCGGAACCCGACGGTGCCTTGCTCGCCCGCAAACTTGGCCCGCGTCGCTTTGTTTGGGGTCAGCGCGAGGGATCCCATCAACCCCACCAGCTTCGTCTCCCCCACCATCGGGTGATCCGCCAGCGCGTGCCAGCGTTCGGCAAGGTAGGGGTGCGCCACATTGCGGACGTGTTCCACGATCCCCTCTTCCTGGATGATCCGCAGGTTTTCCAGCGCCACCGCTGCCGCAACGGGATGCCCCGAATAGGTATAGCCGTGGTTGAAGTCGCCCTGCCCTTCAAATGTCGCAGCAATCTCGTCGCACACGATGGAGCCGCCGATCGGCATGTAACCCGACGACAACCCCTTCGCGATCGTCATGATGTGCGGCTTGATCCCGAAGGTCTGGCTGCCGAACCAGTTGCCAGTGCGCCCGAACCCGGTGATCACCTCGTCCGCGATCAAAAGAATGCCGTACTTGTCCACGATCCGCTGCACTTCGGGCCAGTAGGTGCTGGGGGCCACGATGACGCCCCCTGCCCCCTGGATCGGTTCCGCGATGAAGGCCGCGACATTCTCGACGCCCAGCTCCAGGATCTTTGCTTCCAGCTCCCGGGCCCGCATCAGGCCGAACGCTTCGGGCGTCATGTCGCCGCCCTCGGCCCACCAATGCGGCTGGCCGATATGGACAATCCCGTCGATCATCCCGCCATGGGCATGGATATAGGCCATCCGGCCAAGCGCGTGATCATCAGCCGCAAGAACGGCTATCACGGCTCTACCATGGGCGGCGGCTCGCTTGGCGGGATGGCCTATATCC
>JANPBI010000110.1:0-6966 GCA_031430315.1 Rhodobacterales bacterium
CAAATACGGCGCTCCTCCTCACGGGGGATGTGCAGCGGGGATCGACCGGATCGTGATGCTGCTGGCCGATGAGCCGAACATCCGCGAGGTGATCATGTTCCCGATGAACCAGCGCGCCGAGGACATGCTGATGAACGCGCCGTCCGAGCCTTCTCTGAAGCAGCTGCGCGAGTTGAGCCTGCGGGTGGTGGCCAAGGACGCCTGACGGGGTGAACGCTCCCCGAGGGGTTCCGTTGGGGGCGGCGAGGCCTGACAAGCCGTTGCGGCTTCCGCTTGGCACAAGTATTCCCGGGGGGGTGCGGGGGGCTGGCCCCCCGCGACGCCCGCAGCAGGCGCCCCGCACTGGCAGACGCCGTCGTCCTCTGCCACAGTGGTGCGCGACCGAAACCCCGAAAGGACCCCAGCCCCTTGCGCATCGACGCGGACATTCCCTCGCTTTACGCCGCCTCGGTGCCGGTCTTTCGCCATTTCCTGGAACGGATGTCGGGGATGGTGGCGCTGGCGGATGAGACGGCGCTGATGCACCGGATTGCCGATACGTTCCCCGCGCGCCAGCAGTTTGCCACCGCCGCCGGTTTCACCTTGCGCATCGCCTGTCCATTGGCCGGACGGGAACTGCCGAGCCTGCCCGAGGCGCTGGGGCCACGCCTCGCAGTGGCCCGCGCGCTCTTGGGCGGTATGCGCCCGGATGAGTTCATCGGCGCGGAAAGCCTGATGATCACCCACGTCGCGGGGTTTTCCGAGGTGACGCAGACGGGTGTGGATTTTCTGTACCGGTTCGGATTGCCGAATTTCTTTTTCCATCTGACAATGGGATATGCCGCATTGCGCGATGCGGGGGTGCCCCTCGGCAAGGCGGATTTCGACGGGTTTCATGCCTATCCGGCAGATTTCCGCTTTCCCGATCCGTAAGCCGGGGCGCGCACGACGGAAACGCCCGGCGTTGGCGTATGACCCCCTGAACGGACAAGACAACTTCGGTCAGGGGGCCGCCTTCATGAGCACCAATCCCACGGACCCGATGGCGGCAGTGGCCGCGTTCCGGTTTGGCTTCGGCCTGCCGATGCCCGCCGGTGCGCCTGGGGATGCGCCTGCGATGCTGGTGATGCTGGCGGGGCCGGATCCGGCGGGGGCTGATTATCCGCCCTTGCTGCTCGCCGATGTGATCGGCGTCACCCGTGCCGCGCACGAGGCTCGCGTTGCCGCCCGCGAAGACCCGACCAAGGCGGCATACAAGGAGGCAGTAAGGGCGGTTGAGGCGCTGGCCGAGGCCGGGTTTCGCACCCAAATCGCCCGCGCGCTGGACAGCCCCGATGGGTTGCGCGAACGGCTGGTTCGGTTCTGGGCGGACCATTTCACAGTGGCGCACAAGAACCGGCTGAATGCGGCGGTGGTCGCTGCTTACGTCGATGACGCCATTCGCCCGCATGTGGCGGCGCGGTTTGAGGATATGCTGACGGCAGCCACCCTGCACCCGGCGATGCTGATCTATCTGGATCAAGTGGCGTCCGTCGGGCCGGCGTCGAAGTTCGGGCTGCGGCAGGGCAAGGGGTTGAACGAAAACCTCGCACGTGAATTGCTGGAGCTGCACACCCTCGGCGCGGGGCAGGGCTACGCCCAAGGTGACGTGCGGGAACTGGCGGAACTGCTGACCGGCCTTCGGGTCGATCCGGCCAAGGGGACGGTCTTTGATGCCCGTCGCGCGGAACCGGGGGCCGAGACAGTTCTGGGGGTGGCCTATGATGGGGACGGGATGGACCCGATCCGCGCAGTGCTGGCGGACCTTGCGGTCAGGCCAGAAACCGCGCGGCATGTGGCGGGCAAGCTGGTCACGCATTTCCTGACGGATGAACCGATGCCGGACGTTGCAGGCGCGCTTGCCAAGGTCTGGACCGATACCGGTGGCGATCTCGCGGCGGTGACGGGGGTGATGCTGGACCGGCCGGAGTTCTGGGACCCGGGCGCGTCAAAGGCGCGCAATCCGATGGAGTTTCTGATCGCCGCCCTGCGAGCCATTGGCGTCACGGGGGCCGAAGTAATGGTCGCGTCGCAAAAGGATTTTCGCCAGTTGGTCCTTGGCCCCCTGGCGGCGATGGGCCAGCCGGTGCGCGGGCCTGCCGGTCCCGATGGCTGGCCAGAGGCCGCGACCGACTGGATCACCCCTCAGGGGATGGCCGCGCGGATCGACTGGGCCATGCGCGCGCCGCGCCGCATCCGCAAGACTTTGCCCGATCCGGTGGCGCTGGTACCGCAAGTGCTGGGGCCAAGGGCGACCGAGCGGCTGACCTGGGCGGTCGCCCGCGCCGAAAGCAGGCCAGAGGCGCTGGGCCTGATCCTTGCCGCGCCCGAATTCAATCGGAGGTAACAACGATGACAATCCAGAGCCTGACACGCCGGGCCTTGATCCGGGGGCTGGGGCTGACCGCCTGTTCCGCTGCCGCGCACCCGTGGCTGACCTCCGTCACGCTGGCGGGAACCGGGGGGGGCCACCCCTTGGGCGATCACCGGCTGGTCGTCATCATCTTGCGGGGCGCGATGGATGGCCTTGATCTGGTGCAGCCCTTGGGCGATCCGGGATTTGCCGCCTTGCGCCCGACGCTGGGCCTTGGGGCCGGGACCCATACGCTGACGGATGGCTTTGCGCTGCACGGGGCGGCGGGGGAGTTGATGCCCCTGTGGCAGGCGGGGCAGCTGGCGTTCGTGCATGCGACATCGACGCCTTACCGTGATCAGCGCAGCCATTTCACGGGGCAGGATCTCCTGGAGGCGGGGGGCGGGTCGCCCGCAGGTGATGGGCTGCCGCGCGACGGCTGGCTAAACCGGATGCTGGGCGTGGTGCCGGGCCTGACCGCCGAGACAGCCTACGCCATAGGGGTGGAGGCGCTACCGCTGTTGCAAGGCGATGCGCCCACGCGCAGCTGGACGCCGCAGCAGGATTTGCAGCTGTCGTCGCAGGCGCGGCTGTTGCTGGAGCATGTGGCGCATGATGATGTGCTTTTCCGCGATGCGATGCTGGAGGCGTTTGCGCTGACCGAAGCGGGAATGACCGACGAGAAGGCGGCCGGCAGCAAGGGCGCACGCGTCTTTGCCGATGTTGACGCGCTGGTCGATTTCGCCGCCCAAAGGATGCTGGGGGACACCCGGATCGTGGCCTTCTCGCAAACCGGATGGGACACGCATCGCGGTCAGGCCAACGCGATTAGCAGGCCCTTGTCGCGACTGACGCGGACGATCCTGCGGTTGGCTGAACAGCTTGGGCCAGAGGTCTGGGGCAAGACCACGGTGCTGGCGATGACGGAGTTTGGCCGCACGGTGCGCGAGAACGGCACCGGGGGCACAGATCACGGCACAGGCGGCGTGATGGTGGCGGCGGGGGGTGCAGTAAAGGGCGGGCAGATCCTGGGCACCTGGCCGGGCTTGCGCGAGGCGGACCTTTACGACGGGCGCGACCTTATGCCGACGACGGATGTTCGGGCCTGGGCGGCCCTAGCCATGCAAGGCCTTTATGGGCTGGTCCAGGGGGTGCTGCAGGGCAAGGTGTTTCCGGGGCTGGATATGGGATCGGCGGGGGGCTTGATCCTTTAGTCCCGGCCTCTGCAATACAGTTGCGCGCCGGCGACGGGGACCGCATAACCGCAGAAATGACGGGAAATGCGGGGGTCAAGATGTCGGATGAGGCGCGCCTGGGTGCGGTGGTTCGGGGTTGGACGCCGCCGCGTCGGCCTGATGCCTCAGAATTGGTCGGGCGCCATGTGCGGCTGGAGCGGTTCAACGCGGACCGCCATGCCGCCGATCTGCACCGGGCCTATCAGGGACATGACGCGCTGTGGGATTACATGCCTTACGGGCCCTTCGCGTCGTCCGCCGCCTATCACCGCTGGGGCAAGGAGTTTGGTAGTGGCAACGATCCCCTGTTCTACGTGTTGCGCGACGCGGGCACCGGGCATTGCGGCGGCGTTGCCAGCTTTATGCGGATCACGCCCGACCATGGCGTGATCGAGGTGGGCGGCATCTGCATCGCCCCGGAACTGGCGCAAAGCCGGGCCTGGACCGAGGCGATGTTCCTGATGATGGGGTGGGCGTTCGACGCGGGGTATCGGCGGTATGAATGGAAGTGCAACGCGCTGAACATGGCCTCGCGCCGGGCGGCCCAGCGGTTGGGCTTCAGCTATGAGGGCATCTTTCGCCAGATGATGGTGATCAAGGGGCGCAACCGCGATACGGTGTGGTTTTCGGTGATCGACAGCGAGTGGCCCGCCCTGCGCGCGGCGTTCCAGGCCTGGCTGGACCCGGCCAACTTCGATGCGGCAGGCCAGCAGAAGGAACGGCTGTCGGACTTGACGCGGCTGGTGCGTCAAGTGTCCGACCCGGGGCTTTGACGGCCTGCTAGCCCAAAGGGGTGGCACCGGCCGTTGGCCATGGTCGGGCAAGGCGGTCGTCAACCAGTTGCTGCAAGCCATCAAGGCCCGCAGCGTCCAATGCCGCGGCCCGGGCGGCCGTCAAAAGGCGGGCATCCCCGGATTGGCGGGCGATGCCTGCGACAAAGCCGACCAGAAAGCGTGGTTCGGCACGGACCTGGTCTGAGGCCAGCCATATGGCCGCCTGCCGCAAATCGTCGATCAAGGCCATCTGGTCCGGCGCGGGCGCTTCATGGGCCGTACAGTCCACCTCTGGTAATCCCAAGGCCTCAAGGATCATCGTCTGAAACCGGGCCAGGCTGGCAAACGGCTTTTCCACAAAGGCCACGGCCCCTGCGGCGAGCGCTGCCGCACGGGCAGCGGCATCCCCGCTGATCGCAATGACGGGGCTGTGTCGCGATTGCGCGATGTCGCGGATCAGATCCTCGCCGCGCCCGTCGGGCAGACCCAGATCGACCAACACCAAATCGGGCCGGTAGACCCGCAGATGCCCCTTTGCCGCAGCGATGGTTGCAGCCCGACGAAGTCGCGCGCCGGAACGCTGTGCCATCAAGCGCATGGCGTCGCTGGCAAAGCGGCTGTCTTCCACCAACAGCAATGTCCGTCCTTGCAAGGGTAGGTGGCTGCGAAACGGGGCCATCATGTCCGTCGCCATCGGCCCCTTATCGGCATCCCAATTGCGGCGGGTCCGGGCATAGAGGTCTGAACCATGCGGCATGATGCGGCCTTTGCTGTTGGATAGGTCCAACCCTGCAGGCCAGATCGTCAACAACCGGTAAACATGGGGGGTGACATTTGGTCCGAATGCTGGCCTTGCAGCCCGGCTTTGCCATCGCCATAAGCAAGGGGCAACTTTGCGGGGGTCTGTCGCATGATCGGGCGTCTCAACCATGTGGCCATCGCTGTGCCAGACCTTGAGGCGGCGGCAGCGCAGTATCGCGGGGCACTCGGCGCCGATGTCGGTCCCCGGCAGGACGAGCCTGACCATGGCGTGACTGTCATCTTCATCACCCTGCCCAACACCAAGATCGAGCTGTTGTACCCCCTGGGTGACGCTAGCCCGATCAAGGGGTTTCTTGACAAGAACCCGAGCGGTGGCATCCACCATATCTGCTATGAAGTGCCCGACATTCTGGCAGCACGAGACCAGCTGAAGGCATCGGGTGCACGCGTGCTGGGCGAGCCGAAAATCGGGGCGCATGGCAAGCCGGTCCTGTTCCTGCACCCCAAGGATTTCAACGGCTGCCTGATCGAGTTGGAGCAAGCATGACCATCACTGCCGCCATCGTCCTTTTTTCCGTCACCTGGTTCATGGTGTTTTTCATCGTGCTGCAAGTGCGGTTCAAGTCGCAGGCCGATATGGGGTCGGTAGTGCCCGGCACGCCGAAATCCGCGCCGGGTGAACTGGACATGGGCCGCAAGGTCAAGATCACGACCTTTTGGGCCATCGTGATCTCGCTGGCGCTCTATGGCGTCATCCAGTCAGGCTGGATCACGCGCGACAACATGGATGTGTTTCACATCATGCGCTGAGGCGCGACAGCCTGTGGAACATGTGGGTGAAGGTCGCGGCCCCGATGACAGGGATCACCAGGTTCACCAGCGGGATCGACAGGGGTGCCGCCATCAAGGCCCCCGCGAGCCAGATGCGCCCACCATATCGCTTGCGCAAAGCGCGCGCGCCGTCCTTGCCCAGCCGTCGCGTGGCAATGGCAGAAAAATATTCACGGCCAAGCAGATAGCCATTTACCGCCCAAAAGACCAAAGGGGCGAATGGGCCGGAAAACAGGTATAGGACTAAGGCGACTGCGTTGACGGCGATAACCAGTCCGAGGAAATTCACCGAGTTGACAAGGCTGTCGCCGAACGATGGTTGTGGTGCCGGGGGCAAGGTCGGATAGTGCCGCGCCTCTACCGCGTCGGCGACGTCATCTGCGAAAACCCCGGCAAAGGCAGCCGCCACGGGCACCATGAGAAAGATCGACAACAGGATCATCAGGCCCAACGACGCCCAGCCCACCAGGCCGTCGACGCCGGAAAAAGTGCCGATCCAGGGCAGAGTGATGCTGTCGGGGATGAAGTAGGGCAGCACCGTCACAAAGCCTGCATAGATTGCCACCAGCAGCAGGATCGCCAGGCCCACGCCCTTGGCGATGACGCCCCAGAACCGCCGATCACCTATCTGGGACAGGGCTTTGAGAAAATCACCGAAGATCATGCCGACACCCAAGCGACAACACGCGACAAGTCGGGACGTGGGCGGTCGGGCGGCACCACGGTCGGGGTCGCGATGTGGATCAGGCCCGCGACCTTTTCAGCGTCGGTGCAGCCAAACGCACGGGTGGCAAAGATGGCGTCATGCGCGGGCCACCCGGTCAGCCAGCATGCGCCCCAGCCCGCCGCCGTTGCTGCCGCGACCAGCCCCATGCACAAAGCCCCCGCCGACAGCACCTGTTCGGCCACCGGCACCTTGTCGGATGGTTTCGGCGACGAGATCACCGCCACTGCCAGCAGGCCTGCATCATACTGGCCGCGCGCCTTGCCGACC
>JANPBI010000111.1:0-3301 GCA_031430315.1 Rhodobacterales bacterium
TAGGTCGGCTGGGCCACGATCACGTCGCCCAGCCAGATCAGATCCTCGACCAGCACCGGGTCGGCCTTGGCCGCCGCCTGCCAGCGGTCGGACATCGCCGCCATCTCGGACTTGGCCGTGGCCGGGAAGATGGCCTGAAGCAGGGTGATGGGGTTCCAGATCATGGCATGGGCTCGATGGCACGGCAGTCGGCCTCGTGCATCCGGCGCGCCACCATCTGCCCTTCATGCCACCATTCGACCAGGTAGAAGGGCGCGTTCTGGCCGCGTGCCAGGATGATCTCTTCGATGACGGCAGTGATGCCGACGCCGATACGGACTTGTTGACCAAGCCGGAATTTGAAGAGCCCGTCCGGGTTCATGCCGCCACCCCCTGCCCTTGGCCCGCCATCGCGGCACCGGCCCCGGCCAGATCCTTCACCATCCCCGTTCCCTCCTTCATTGCGACCTTCTCAAGCGCGGCCGCCCAGGCGCTGCCTGCCAGCTGTCTTTCGGCGGCCGCTTCATACATGCGCCAACGGACCGCACGCGCACCAAACGCGCCCAGCGAAACCCGGGCGTCTGGATCATAGCCCAGTTCTTCGCAGTAGGCCCGGGCCAAGGCTTCGACCTTTCTCACGCCACCACCCCCTGCCCTTGGCCGCCCATCGCGGCACCGGCCCCCGCCAGATCCTTCACCATCCCCGTTCCCTCCTTCATCGCGGCCATCGTCTGCATCTGTTGCTGTTGCTGCTGGCGATCGGCGCTCAGCTTGTCTGCCGCCTCGCGCGACCGGATCAGGCTGGCGGGTGCGCCTCGCGCCTCGATCAGGATTTCCAGCGCGCCGTCGGGGTCGAGCCTGTCGCCCAAGCGTTCCGCCGCCGCCGGGCTGATCTGCGCCAGGGGCGCGATATCCTGCAGGATGCGCAAGACCGCGTTGCCTTCGGTGCTGCGCTGTGCTGCCGCCGCCGCCGACTTGTAGGTCACCCGCAATTCCTTGCCCGCCCGCCCCGTTGGCGGGGGCGGGTTTGGGCCTGCCCTCCACACGCGGGCTAAGCGGCGCGCGACCTTGGGGGCCAGATATTCCTCCTGTAGGCGGCCCTGATGCGGGGCCCATAGCCGCTGGCGTTCCTCGGTGATCGCCATGACTTCGGTCGCCGTCATTCCGGTGCGCCCGGCCAGGCTCATCAGGCTGTAGTGGAACGCATCGCGGATTTCCTCCATCACGTTCTGGCGTTCCTGCAGGGTCAGGTTGAAACTGCCCGTGACGTCCAGGGGCTGCAGCATCGCCTTGCCCTGCAGGTTCATCGCGCCATAGACGACCTTGCCCGGCTGGATCAGCCCGTTCAGCGGCCAGTCGCCCTTGTCGGGTGCCAGGATGGTGGGATCGGCGGCGCGCTGTGCGGCACGGATCGTCGCATCGGTCATCCGCGCATGCACCCGGGCGGATGCCATGGCGTTGAAGGCGGGGCCGGTGCCATAGGTGTGCCCGGTATCCACATCCCAGCGGGGGGCGTAGAACGGCATTTCGTCATAGCCCTTGACCCGGATCAGGGTGCAGTCCAGCTCGCAGGAATAGCGCGAATACCAGGCCTTGCCCGCCGGCCCCATGCGGCCCCGGCGGTACTCCGCGTTCTTGCCAACCCGGTGATAGAACGTGATCCGCTCGCGCGGGGTCTTCTCGGCCATGTCGGCAAGCCTGGGCGGCAGCTGGTCGGCGTCATCGCGGAACATGCCCAAAGCCTGTTCCGGGGTCAGCATGAATTTCCGCACGACTTCGCAGACCCGGCCCCAGCCGTCGACCTCATAGACGATTTCCGACAGGCTGATGGTGATATCAAGGATCTTGCGCTCGGCGTCGATGACCTCGTCATACTGGGCCGCGTTGCCAAAGGCCGCGATGTCGCCGTAGACCTGCTGGGCGGCGGTGTAGAAGGTGCTGACCGACGGCTGGAAACTGGCCAGCACGATGCGGCTTGCGATATCCAGCCACAGCGCATGCTCATGCACCTTCAGGTCATTGGGATCGTTGGTCTCCAGGCCGCACCACGGGTTGGCAGGGTTGCTCAGGGTGCCATAAAGGCCTGCGGAAAAGTTGTTCTGGGCATGGATCGGCGCGGATGACAGGGGCTTTTCGTGCCGCCGCCCCGCCGGGTCGGACAGGCCAAAGCCGCCACGCTGCGGGCGGAACAGATGGGCGATGGCCTCCCACATCTGCTCATGCTCGGATCGCGCGGATTTCAGGTCCGACCAGCGGGCGATATCGGCCTCGGCGCGGGTCTTGCCGTCATCATAGGCGGCGGCGGGGGCGATGGCGTTCACGGCGCGCCCCCCATGGTGGCGGTCGACGGAATACCGCCTGGGCCGGTCAGGATGTTGGCGGCCGCTCCACGGCGACGACGGCGAAGCGAGGCCTCCATATCGGCCTGCTGCAAGGCCTCGATGTTGTCATAGGCTGCAATCTGGACAGGTTTGGCCTTGGGGATTTTAGGCATGCACATCAAAAACCTCCCTTTCTCGGGGTTCTGGGTCGATGGCAAGCGGGGGGTGGGCCGGGACGGTGTAGGCAAATTGGCGAAAGATGGCACTGCCGGTCAGGCCAAACCCCGGCATGTCGCATTCATGCGCGAAACCGATGGCGGTTAGCAAGCGCGATGCCGACGGATGCCCCGCCCAGGCGCGCGCCTCGATGCGGTGAATGCCACGCGCGGCACACCAGGCAGGCATCTGGTGGCGGATCGCCAGCGCCAGACGGGCAAGATCGCGGGCGTGGCGGGCATGGTCACAAGCCAGCATCGCCCCCTGGGCCACGCCCGCCTGTCCGGTATTGCCCAGCGTCACGACCGCAAAGGGACGCGCCCCGGGTTCTGTCACGGCAATGACCGACAAGGGACCATGCGCCTGCGCCAGCCGCCAGTCGGCGAACAGCGCAAGCGACGTGGCAGATGCGCCCCGGACCAGCTCGGCCTCCATGTGGTCATGGATGTCGAGGCTGCGAAAGACCGCCATGGCGGCCAGGTCCTCCCAGGGGCGGATCGCGATCATCAGGCCGTGGCCTCCAGGATCGCGCGGCGGGCGGCATTGGCCCAATTCTTCAGGGCATTCTCCAGGCTGTCCGCCGGGTCGATCCCGACGCCCTCGATGGTGATGGTGACGCCGTTGAGCTCGTCCTCGACGATCTCAGCGCCGTAAAGGTCGCGCATTTCGTCCAGCAGCCCCTGGCGCAGGCCATAGTGGTTCAGCATCTCGCACTGCTTGGTCAGGTGGTTCAGGACACGCAGGTTGGGGGCAGGCGCGGCGGTGGCCTTACGCGCGCGGGGCTT
>JANPBI010000112.1:0-28162 GCA_031430315.1 Rhodobacterales bacterium
CAGACCTTCGCCCCGCAACGGGGCCTGACGCTGCGCAACCCGCAAAGCTCCGCGCCAGCCCCCGTTGCCCAACCCGCCCAAATAGGCAAAACTCAAACCCCGAGTCTCGCTCACGCTGGATAAAAGTTGGGGGCAACGTCAATGCGGCAGATGTGGCCCAGCAGATCTTTTGGTACACCGCCTTTACCGCCGATATGGTGAAGCCGAAGTCCGAAGGCAACAATACGGTCGATGACGAAGGTACGCCGCAGTGGCGGATGGCCCCGTCGCCGCCCGGCCCGTACTGGAAAGAAGGCCAGAAGGTTGGCTATCAGGATGTGGGTTCCTGGACGTTCCTGAAATCCACACCCGAGGATCGCGCACAGGCCGCATGGCTCTATGCGCAGTTCGTGGTGTCCAAGACGGTCGACGTGAAAAAGTCCCACGTTGGTCTGACCTTTATCCGCGACAGCACGGTGCGGCACGAGAACTTTACCGAGCGTGCGCCGAAACTGGGCGGTCTGGTCGAATTCTACCGCTCGCCCGACCGGGTCCGTTGGTCGCCGACCGGCATCAACGTGCCTGACTATCCCAAGCTGCCCCAAATCTGGTGGCAGCAGATCGGGGACGTGAACTCGGGTGCGTTTACGCCGCAGGAAGCGATGGACCGTCTGGCCGAAGAAATGGACATCACCATGGCCCGCATGCAGCAGGCCGACGAGGCTGGCAATGTCTATGGCGGTTGCGGCCCACGCCTGAACGAGCCCAAGGATCCGTCCGAGTGGCTGGGCAAGGAGAACGGACCGAAAGCCAAGCTCGAGAACGAAAAAGAGGAGGGCGTGACGATCGCTTATGACGAGCTGATCAAGCAGTGGGCTGAGTAACAGTCGGCCACGACACCGCCGCGCAGGGGCAAGATCCTTGCGCGGCGGAATTGCCCGGTCAGAGTTTGCGGGGTCAAAACTCCCGGACCGGATGAATGAAAGTCGCGCACCTGCAGACGCGGAACACGGACTTTGGGGGGACGTGCCATGACACTGGAAATTCGAGCCATAGCCAAAAAAGTCGGAGCGGTCACGCATATCAAGGAGACAAGCCTTGTGCTGGAGCCGGGACGTTTCAATGTGCTTTTGGGCGAGACAGGATCGGGCAAGACGTCGCTGATAAAGATGATGGCGGGGCTGGATAACCTGTCCTCGGGCCAGATTTTCATGAACGGGCAGGACGTGACGACGTTGTCGCCACAGAAGCGAAACATCAGTCTGGTTCACCAGTTTTTCGTGAACTATCCGCATCTTACGGTATTCGAGAATATTGCATCGCCTTTGAGGGTGGCGCGGATGTCGGAGGCAGAGGTAACGCGCCGGGTCGAGGCTGCGGCGGATGTGCTGCGCCTGCGCCCCATGCTGCAGCGCCGCCCGCATGAACTGTCGGGTGGCCAGCAGCAACGCACAGCTTTGGCGCGGGCGATTGCCAAGGAAAGCAGCGTGGTCTTTCTGGACGAACCGCTGGCGAACCTGGACTACAAGCTGCGCGAGGAATTGCGCGACCAGTTGCCGGACCTGTTTGCCGGTCGGGGCGCCGTGGTGGTCTAAGCGACGTCTGAGCCCGGCGAAGCCTTGCGTTTGGGCGGCCATACCGCTCTGATGCATGACGGGCGGGTAACGCAGTTCGTACCGACGGCCCAGATCTATCGTGCGCCCAATTCGCTGACCTCGGCGAGGGTCTTTTCCGACCCGCCGATCAATGCCGCCAAGGCGGTCAAAGAGGGCGGTGCGATGCGCCTGGCCGACGGGCCGGGTTGGGAGTTGAGCGGCCGTGCCGCCGCCTTGCCGGATGGTCCCTATACGGTCGCAATCCGGCCAGACAGGGTCAGTCCGCGCCAGCGCACCGCAGGCGAAGTGCCAATCGCGGGGCATGTGCTGGTGACGGAACTGTCAGGGTCCGAAAGTTTGGCCCATTTCCGCAGCGGGGGCGAAACCTGGGTGGCCCTGTCGCATGGCGTACATCCTTATGAGGTCGGTACGGATCAGACGTTCTACCTGGACCCGGCGCATTTCCTGTATTTCGCCGCAGACGGCTCAGTCGCGGCATAGGGGCGAAGCACATGGCAAAGATCACCCTTGATAACCTGCGGCACAGCTATTCGGCCAATCCGACCAGTCCAGCGGATTATGCGCTGAAACAGATCGACCTCGACTGGCAGGATGGTGGGGCCTATGCGCTTTTGGGTCCGTCGGGGTGCGGGAAATCCACCCTTTTGAACATCATCTCTGGCCTGCTGGTGCTGTCGCATGGGCGCATTCTGTTCGACGACAAAGATGTGACCAAGACGCCGCCAGACCAGCGCAACATTGCCCAAGTGTTCCAGTTTCCGGTCATCTACGACACGATGACGGTGTACGACAATCTGGCCTTTCCCTTGCGCAACAGGGGGGTGCCCGAAGACCGGGTCAAGCAGCGGGTCACCGAAATCGCCGCGATGCTGGAAGTGACGGACATGCTGGGTCGCCGCGCATCTGGCCTGACGACGGACAACAAGCAGAAGCTGTCGATGGGGCGCGGGCTGGTGCGCGACGATGTCAACGTGGTGATGTTCGACGAACCCCTGACAGTGATCGACCCACATCTGAAATGGAAACTGCGCTCCAAGCTGAAAGAGCTGCACACGCGTGTGCGCGCCACGATGATCTATGTCACCCATGACCAGACCGAGGCGCTGACATTCGCCGATCAGGTTGTGGTGATGCAGGATGGCGAGATCGTGCAGATGGGAACGCCGGTCGAACTGTTCGAGCGGCCCGCGCATACCTTTGTTCGCCATTTCATCGGATCGCCGGGGATGAATGTGCTGGCCTGTGAGAGCCAGGGCGGCCGGGCCATGATCGACGGACACGGGGTCGAGCTTGAGGGGCCGGTCACCCCTGGCGAAGGACGGATCGAGATCGGGGTGCGGCCGGAGTTCGTGCAGGTGGTGGCGTCGGGCGGAATTCCGGCGCTGGTGCGCAAAGTCAGCGACGTCGGACGGCACGCGATCCTCGAAGCGGCGATCGGCTCGCGCAAGGTCAATGCCATCGTCACCGCCGAGATGCCACCAGTTGGCGATACGGTGCATCTGATGTTCGACCCCGTCCATACCCGCGCTTACCGCGACGGACGGATCGCCAGCACGGCAAGGGGGGCTGCCTGATGCGCAAGGTGAACCAAAAGGCGTGGTTTCTGGTGCTGCCGGTTCTGCTGCTGGTGGCGTTCAACGCGTTGATCCCGATGATGACGGTGGTCAACTATTCGGTGCAGGAAACCTTTGGCGACAATGTGTTTTTCTGGCACGGGCTGGACTGGTTCCAGGACATCATCCGGTCGGAACGGTTCCTGGCATCGCTGGGCCGACAAGCGCTGTTCACCTTCCTCATTCTGGTGATCGAGGTGCCTTTGGGCATCATCATCGCGCTGTCGATGCCGCGACAGGGATTTTGGGTGCCCGTATGCCTTGTGCTGATGGGGCTGCCGATGCTGATCCCGTGGAATGTGGTGGGCGCGAAGTGGAACATCCTGACACTGCCCGATATCGGGCTGGTGGGGTACTTTCTGAACCACACGCTGGGCATCGACTATGACATGACACAGAACCCGTTTGCAGCCTGGGCTACGATCATCGTGATGGATGTCTGGCACTGGACGTCGCTGGTTGTGCTGTTGTGCTATGCGGGGCTGGTGGCGATACCTGACGCCTACTACCAGGCGGCCAAGATCGACGGTGCATCGCCATGGTCGGTGTTCCGGTTCATTCAGCTGCCCAAGCTGAAACAGGTGCTGACCATCGCGATCCTCTTGCGCTTCATGGACAGTTTCAACGTCTATACCGAGCCGTTCGTTCTGACGGGTGGCGGCCCCGGCAACTCCACCACGTTGTTGTCAATCGACCTGGTGAAAATGGCGCTGGGGCAGTTCGACCTTGGGCCCGCAGGGGCGATGTCGCTGATCTAGTTTGCCATCACGCTGTTCGTCAGTTGGCTTTTTTACACGCTGATGACCCGCGACGATCCTTATTGAGGCGAAACCCATGCGCAAAAGATCCCTGATCCCGCTGATCTACATCCTGTTCCTGATGGTGCCGATCTACTGGCTGGTCGCCATGAGCTTCAAGACCACGCGCGAAATCCTGGGGGGGTTTTCGCTGTTCCCGCAGGAATGGACGCTGGACAGTGACCGCACGATCTTTACCGATCCGACCTGGTATTGGGGCTATATCAATTCGATCATCTATGTTTCGATCAATACGGTGATCTCGATCACAGTGGCCTTGCCCGCGGCCTATGCTTTTTCGCGCTACAGGTTTCTCGGCGACAAGCAGCTGTTCTTCTGGCTCTTGACCAACCGCATGGCCCCGGCGGCGGTGTTCGCGCTGCCGTTCTTTCAGCTCTATTCGGCAGTCGGGCTGTTTGACACGCATCTGGCGGTAGCGCTGGCGCATTGTTTGTTCAACATCCCGCTGGCGGTGTGGATCCTTGAGGGGTTCATGCGGGGGATCCCGAAAGAGCTGGACGAGACGGCCTTTGTTGACGGCTATTCGTTCCCCCGGTTCTTCACCACGATCTTTATCCCCAACATCAAAGCGGAGTCGGAGTGGCAGCGTTTTTCTGTTTCATGTTCAGCTGGGTCGAGATGCTGTTGGCAAAGACGCTGACGGCCGTGGAGGCGAAACCGATTGCAGCCGTGATGACCAAGACGGCGTCAAGCGCGGGCTACGAGCTGGGCCTCTTGGCGGCGGCGGGGACGCTGACCATCATTCCCGGGGCGATCGTCATCTGGTTCGTGCGCAACTACATCGCCAAGGGCTTCGCGATGGGGAGGGTGTGATGCGCAGACTTGCCGGATTGGGCGCACTGGTCCCGTTGCCGCTATTGGCGCAGACGACCAAGCCCGAATGGGGGAAACTGGGCGACACGCAGGACAAGGTGTTCTCCTGGACAGACCCGTTGTGGCCGGGATTCTGGATGGCCTGGACCCCTGCGACGCTGGCGCTGTTCGTGGGCATCTTCGCCGCGATGGGGGTGCTGACGGTGCTGGAAATCCGGCGACCCGGGGGCGACGCGCGGATGGGGGCGATGGGTCTGACTACCACGCGGGGTGACCGGCTTTTCATCAGCCTGCTGGGCACCACCTATATCTTCCTCATCTGGATGTTTTTCTTTGGCATGCCGCTTTGGGCTCCGCTGGGGCTGTCGATCCTGTGGGGCATCTTTGCCTTCTGGAAAGTCTGACCCGATGCGGAGCCTAGGCGTTCAGGCAGAAGCGGAGTAAATGGTTTGCGACACAAGCATCCCCTGCCGGAAAGTTCTGAAGACATTCCAGACAAAAAGGTCCGGTTCCTGACCGAAGTTGAACTCGAATTCATGACCAAGCTGTGGGATCTGGGTGAGGCAACGGTCCGCGAGGTGCAAGACGCGCTCGGTCCGACGCGCAAGCTTGCCTATACGTCTGCCGCGACGATTTTGCGCATTCTGGAACAAAAAGGCTTTGTGACTTCTGCAAAGCAGAGCGTAGACTTTCATCTACGCACCGACACTGTCCAAGGATTTGTACCAGTCCCGATCGCTCAAGAACCTGTCTGAAAAGCTGTTCGACAACGCGCCGGCCGTTCTGGTGGCGCGTTTGGTTGATGACAATGACCTGTCCACCGAAGTGCTCGATGAAATTCGGGCTTTGATCGACAAGAGGCTGAAGGATGAACACCGCTAGCGCGATTGTCCGTCTGTTTTTTGACATCAACGTGCTGTTGGTGTTGGGCGTTTTGCTGGGCCGGATGGCCGATGCGCTGCTGGCGCGGGCGGGCTGGGGTCAGGCCTATGGGCTCCGGCTGCGATTGTGGCGACGGGGGTTTTTTGTCGCAGTGATCGCTTCGCCGATTGTTGCGTTGCTGCGCCAGATCGGTGCCGGTAAGGCGGATGTGTTTTGGGGTGTCGGTCAACCTGTCGGATTTTCTGGTCGCGCAATACCTGCAAGGCTCGATCAAGATCGACCCGTTCACTTTTGAAAACATGCTTGGCTTTCAGGGCCAGATTCTGAACAGGGTCGTCCATCCGGTTTCGGTGCTGGACCATGTGATCATCGCGGGCTTTGCCTTTGGGGGCGCGGTTCTGACGGTGCGGCTGGTCCTGTCGGCCGTGCGCTTGCGTCGCGTGTTGCGCCAGACGCATCTGTGGCGGCAGGTGGGGCCGGTGGACCTGCGCTTGTCCGATACGGTCAAGGTGCCTTTCTCGACACGCGGGTTTCGGCGGCGGCATGTGGTGCTGCCATTGGGGATGCTGGCACGTCAGGACGATCTGACGATGGCCGTGGCGCATGAGTTCCAGCACCTTCGCCAGCGCGATGTCGAATGGGAATTTGGCTTTGAGGCGTTGCGCCCGCTGTTATTCTGGAACCCGGCATTTCACCTGTGGAAACGCAAGATCGAAGAGTTGCGCGAACTTGCCTGCGATGATCGCATTCTGGCACGGCGACGTATGGATGTGGCGGCCTATGTCCAGTGTCTTTTGAGGGTCTGCGATGACAGTCTGGCACCACGTCGGTTGTGGGCGGTCAGCATGCCAGTGGTCGGGCTGTTGCAGCGCTGGCCTGCGCGCCGCGTCACAGGCCAGGGACAAATGTTCCGCCGCAGGCTTGAGGCTGTGGTCGCTGCCGTGCCGCAACGCCCTGTTCCCAAGGTCCTGATTGCGCTTTTGATCCCCTTGCCTGCATTGACGTTGGGGGCAGCACTGTCGATCCAACAGTCGGCCGACTGGACGCAGGACCGGCTGATGTTGTCGACCATCCTGAATCTGGAACGGTTCGCCACCATCAATACGGCAGTTCCATCATTGATTGCGCCCTAAGTTTTCGCGGCAGGCGCGCCGCCTTCGAACCGGTTTTCGTCGGAATAATTGCACGGCGCTTCTTGCATCTGCAGGTGCAACCCTGTGCCGGTAAAAGGGTGCGCGCGGGCGACGTCTTCGTCGAACTCGATGCCAAGGCCGGGGGCGTCGGGGGGCAGGATGTAGCCGTTTTCCCAAGCGATTGAGTTCTTGATCAGTTTTTGGTGGAAGGCGCCGCCGTCTTCAATCGTCTCGGCGATCAGAAGGTTCGGGATCGAGGCAGCGAAATGGACGTTGGCGGCCCATTCGACGGGGCCGGCATAGAGGTGCGGGGCCATTTCAGCGTTGAAGACCTCGGCCATGGCTGCGATTTTCTTGGCCTCCCAGATACCACCCACTCGGCCCAAAGCGGGCTGGAGGATTTTGACGCCACCCGCGCGAAGGAGGGCGCCGAATTCGGCCTTGGTGGTCAGGCGTTCACCGGTGGCAAGGGGGATGTGGACGTGTTTGGCGACTTCGGCGAATTCCATCAAGTTGTCTGGCGGGATCGGTTCTTCGTACCAAAGCGGGTTATAGGGCTCCAGCGCCTTGCCCATGCGGATCGCACCGGGGGTGGTGAACTGGCCGTGGGTGCCGAAGAGAAGGTCAGCGCGGTCGCCGATAGCCTCGCGGATACGTTTGCAGAAAAGGACCGAGCGGCTGATGTCCGAAAGCGCCGGTTCATGGCCGCCCCGGATCGTGTAAGGGCCTGCGGGGTCAAATTTCACGGCAGTAAAGCCAAGGTTGACGAAGCGAAGTGCCGCCTCGGCTGCGGCATCGGCGTCATTCCAGAAGGCGGGGCTTTCGTTGCCGGGTGCGGGATAGAGGTAGGTATAGCTGCGGATGCGGTCATTCATCTTGCCGCCGAGCAGCGCCCAGACCGGGCGGTTGCGGGCTTTGCCGAGGATGTCCCAGCAGGCGATCTCCAAGCCCGAGAATGCGCCCATCACGGTCGGGTCGGGGCGCTGCGTGAAGCCAGCGGAATAGGCGCGGCGAAACATCATCTCGATGTTTTCGGGGTTCTCGCCCAGCAGGTGACGTTCAAACACGTCCTCGATCACCGCGCGCATCGCCTTGGGGCCGACGGTGGACGCGTAGCATTCGCCGTAGCCGACGATGCCGGTGTCGGTCGTCAGTTTCGGGAAAATCCAATAACGCCCGCCCCAACCCGGAAAGGGTGGGGCGACGACGAAAATCTCAAGGTCTTTCAGTTTCATGGTGCTTGCCCCGGTCCGCTTTGGCGCAAAGTTAGGGGCCAGCGGGTTTCAGGGCGCGTGACCCCGCGACATGCAGGATGACGCAAACGACCATCAGAAGGGCCGCGAGCAGGAACGGTGCACCGGGGGCAAGGATCGGGGCGGCGGGGCCGGTGAACCACTGGAAGACCTGCGTCATGATCAAGGGCGAGATGATCATCGCGACGGAGTTGATCGAGGACAGCACCCCTTGCAGCTGGCCTTGGGCATCGGCGCGGGTGGTGCGGCTGGCGATGGCCTGCAGCGCGGGTGTCGCGGCCCCGCCAAGGGCTGTAAGGGGTGTGATCAGCAACACGATAGGCCCCGATATCGCCAGACCGATGCCGAACAGCGTCACGGCATTGGCGACCATGGCGAAAAGCGCGGCACGGTGTTCGCCGAGGCGCTTGATCAGCCGACCGACCAGCAGCGCCTGACCGAGGGCGAAAAAGACGCCATAGAGGGTCAGGGACAGGCCAACCATCGTCGTCGACCAGCCAAATGCGACGGGTCCGAAGAATGCCCAGATCGACGGGTAGACGTTCATGGCTACGGCGAGGACGAAAAAGCACAACAGGATGCGGCGCGGTTCGGGCAGGCGGATCGCGGTCCAAAGAGCGGTGAACGGATTGGAACGCGCAAGACTGAAGGGGCGGCGGTTTTCCGGTGTCAGGGTTTCGGGCAGCACGAAAAGTCCGAAGATCAGATTGGCGGCGGCAAGGGCTGCGGCGGCAAAGAAAGGCGCATGCAGGTGGATGTCGGCCAGCAAGCCGCCGATGACGGGGCCAAGGACAAAGCCAGCGCCGAACCCCGCACCGATCAGGCCGAAGCGGCGGCCCCGGTCGGCAGGGGGGGTGATGTCGGCGATGAAGGCAGTTGCAGTGGACTGGGTGGCGGAGGTGATGCCGGCGAAGATGCGGGTGGCAAGCAGGACCCAGACAGTCGTTGCGAGCGCCATGGCGAGGTAGCTGAGCGACATGACGGCCAACGAGACGAGCAGGACGGGGCGGCGTCCGTAGCGGTCGGACAGTGCGCCCAAGGGCGGGCCGAACAGGAATTGCATGGCGGCAAAGGAGCTGGTCAAGATGCCGCCCCACAGGGCTGCCTCGGTGATCGGGCGGCCTGTGACCTCTTCGATCAGGCGGGGCAGGACGGGAAAGATCAGGCCGATGCCGATGGCGTCCAGCGTCACCGTGGCGACGATGAAGATCAGCGGCAGGCGGGGGGAGGGGGGCATGGGGTTCCGTTCTGGAGTGTGGCGGTGAGGGTGCCTGCCCAAGTTGACAGCGTCAAGTCCAAGGGTTTCGGAGGCTTAGTGGCCGATGGCTTGGAGGAACTCATCAACCAGGGCGGCAAAGGCATCGGGCGCATCGACCATCGGCAGATGGCCAGATCGCCGCATCAGGGCGAACCGGCTGCCCCGGATGAGGTCAGCGGTTTCGCGCACCAGGTCGGGGGGCGTGGTGGCATCGTACGCCCCGGCAATGGCAAGAGTGGGCAGCGTCAGGCTGGCGCTCGGCGTGTAGAAATCGGTGCCTGCGATGGCCGCTGCACATCCCGTCCAGCCGTCCGGATCGGTGTCGATCAGCGTCTGTCGGATGCGCGGCATGGCGGGAGCCTCGCGCCAGTGGCGGCCAAACATCCGCTCCATCGCGCCGGGGGCGTAAGCGGCCAAGCCTTTGGTCTGGATTTCTTCGATGCGGCGGGACCAGAGGTCGGGTGAGCCGATGCGGGCGGCGGTGTTGGAAAGGATCAGGGCACGAACGAGGTCGAAGCGCTTGACCGCAAGGCCTTGGGCAATCAGGCCGCCAAGAGACACGCCAATGACGACGGCGTCTTGCAGCGCGAAGTGGTCCATCAGGCGTTCGAGGTCGCGGATCAATGCGCCCATCGCATAGGGCGGCGCGGGCACGTCGGACCGGCCATGACCGCGCAAGTCCATCCGCAGGATGCGAAGGCCAGGCGGGAGAAGCGGGATCAGGTCGTCCCACAGCGTGAGGTCGGTGCCTAGGGCGTGGATGAGGACGACGGGCGGGCCGGTTTCAGGGCCGGTGATGTCGGCATTCAGGCGGATGTCGTCGAGATAGATCAGCGGCATGGGGATCAGATCGGGGTGATGTCGACGGCAAAGCGGAAAACGTCGGGGTCGACGTTGCCACCAGAGGCCGTGCAAATGCACGTATCCGCAAGCCCTTCGCGGAAAAGGGCGGCGGCAAGTGCGACCGCGCCGCCGGGCTCCAGCACGATGCGCAGATGGTGGAACGCTAGGGTCATGGCGCTTAGCGCTTCGTTATCCGTAACGGTCAGGCCTCTCGCGCCTAGGGATTGCAGGATTGGAAAGGTGATGCGCCCGGGCTCAGGCGTCAGGATCGCGTCACAGATCGAACCGGTCATTGCCGGGTTGCGCTGGATGTGACCGGCGGCGAGGGAGCGGGCCATGTCGTCAAAACCCGCGGGCTCCGCGGTATGGAGGCGCATCCGGGGCGCGAGGGCGGCAAGTGCGAGGCCGGTGCCTGCGGCGAGGCCGCCCCCGCCGCAGCAAACGATCACGTCAGCGTCGGTAATGCCAAGGGCGGCGGCTTGGGCCGCGATCTCCAACCCGACGGTGCCCTGGCCCGCGATCACATCGGGGTCATCGTAGGGGCGGACGAGGTGGAGGTGGCGACGGGCGCAGAGGTCGGCCCCAAGCGCGTCGCGGTCGGTGGTGGCGCGGTCATAAAGGATGACCTCAGCCCCATAGGCGCGGGTGTTGTCGATTTTGACGGCAGGTGCATCTTCCGGCATCAGGATGACGGCGCAAAGGCCAAGCTCGGATGCAGCCAGGGCCACCCCTTGCGCGTGGTTGCCGGAGGAAAAGGCGAGGACGCCTTTGGTGCCGGGGGGGAGCATGGTCAGGGCGGCGCGGGCACCACGGTACTTGAACGAACCGGTGCGTTGCAGGCATTCGGCCTTGATGAAGATGCGGCGGCCCGCGATGCGGTCCAGAAGGGGGGCGTTGATGAGCGGAGTGAGGTTTGCATGGCCATGGAGGCGCTGGGCGGCGGCCTGGATGGCGGCGATGGCTGTCATTGCAGCGCCGCCAGGAACGCGCGGATGGCGGTCAGGCTTTGCGGTTCATCCAAGAACGGGGGATGGCCTCGGTCAGGGACGGTGGCCGCGATCAGGTCGGGGCGGCGGGCCTGCATCTCTGCCATGGTCGCGGAGGACAAAAGGTCGGAATTCGCGCCACGGATGACCGCGACCGGCAGCCCGGCCAGCGCGTCGTAAAGTGGCCAAAGGTCCACGGGTGGCAGGTTGATCGCGGTCACAAAGGCGTCGCGGAGCGCGGGGTCGTAGCGGTTCACGAGGCCTTCGGGGATTTCCTGCACACGGCGACGGACTTCGTCCAGCCAGCGAGTGGCAGAGACATTGGCAAATCCGGGATGAACATGGGGATAGATCTCGGCGAGGGCGGCAGAGGTTTTGGCGGTCGGGTTGCGGCCGATCTGGTCGGCGATGCGTTCAAGGCCGACCTGGTCAAGGAACGGGCCGATATCGTTCATGCAAAGGCCTGTCAGGCGGTCCTTGGCGGTAGCGGCGATCAGCATACCGATCAGCCCGCCGCGCGAGGTGCCGAGGATCGCAGCTTGCGGCAGGTCCAGATGGTTGAGCAGGGCCAGCGCATCGGCGGCCTCCTGCGGGATCGTATAGGTTGCGGCCCCGGTGCGCTCGCTGTCGCCACGACCACGATAATCCATGCGGATTAGGCGGATACCGGGGAGGAGTGGCAAAAGGACATCGAAATCCGCCATATTTCGGGTCAGCCCGGCCAGGCACAACAGCGGGGTGCCGGTGCCCTGGTCGGCGTAGGCCAAGCGCGCACCGTCAGGTGTCATGAAGTATTGCGGCATCGGGGCGGGCCTTTCGCATTGACGCGCTGCACGGTTGCACAGGCGATCAGGCGCGAAAAGACCCTCCGCGTCATCCCGGTGCTTGCGGCCCGGGCCAGCCTTGCCTAAACGGCTAGGGCAGGCGGCAAAAGGCAACGCGATGGCGAATACCCAAGTGAATCCTGAAGACCGGCCCACATCCCGCAAGGTGAACTCGCTGAAAGGCTTGTTGCCGTTTATCCAGCCTTATCGTGGTTTGGCCTTTCTTGCCCTGATGGCCTTGATCCTGACGGCAACGGTCAGCCTGATCCTGCCAATCGCGGTGCGCCGTGTGGTCGATGGGTTCGAGACAGACAACGCGGCCCTTCTGGACCAGTATTTTGCGGCGGCCCTTGGCATTGCGGCACTGCTCGCGCTGGGCACAGGCCTGCGCTATTATCTGGTCACGCGGCTGGGCGAACGGGTCGTGGCCGACATCCGCAAAAGCCTGTTCGACCGGGTGCTGGCGCTGTCGCCGCAATTTTTCGAGCGTATCCTGACCGGCGAGGTTCTCAGCCGCCTGACCACGGATACGACGCTGATTCTATCGGTTCTGGGATCCTCCGTCTCGGTTGCCTTGCGCAACGTGCTGATCCTTTTGGGGGGGCTGGTGCTGTTGTTCCTGACCTCGGCCAAGCTGGCGGGTCTTGTTCTGCTGATCGTGCCCTTGGTCATCGTACCGATCGTTGTCTTGGGGCGAAGGCTGCGCAACCTCAGCCGGGAAAACCAGGACTGGATCGCCAGTTCGTCGGGGTCGGCATCCGAGGCGCTGTCCTCGGTCCAGACAGTGCAGGCCTTTACGCATGAGCCGCAGACGCGGGCGGCATTTTCGGACGTGACGGAAAAATCCTATGTCTCGGCGCAAAAGCGGATTGCGACGCGGTCGGTGATGACCGTGATCGTGATCTTTCTGGTCTTTGCAGGGATCGTGGGCGTGTTGTGGATCGGGGCGCGGGATGTGCGCAGCGGGGCCATGTCGACGGGTGAGCTGATCCAGTTTGTCATCTACGCGGTGATGGTGGCGGGGTCCGTCGGGGCGTTGTCGGAAATCTGGGGCGAAATCCAGCGGGCAGCCGGGGCGACCGAGCGGCTGGTCGAGTTGATGCAGACGGATGATCCAGTCGTGGACCCTGTGCGTCCCAAGCCATTGTCCAGACCTGTGCGCGGCGAGATCGCATTTGACGCAGTGACCTTTCGCTATCCGACGCGACCCGAAGTGTCAGCGCTGAATGCCGTCAGTTTTGCGGTCAGCCCTGGCGAGACTGTGGCGCTGGTCGGCCCTTCGGGGGCGGGCAAGACGACGGTGCTGCAATTGCTGATGCGGTTTTACGATCCGCAAGGGGGACGGGTGTTGCTGGACGGAGTTCCCTTGTCCGACATGGCGCGAACGGATTTTCGCTCAGCGATGGCCCTGGTGCCGCAAGACCCGGTGATCTTTGCTGCATCGGCGCGCGACAACATCCGATTCGGGCGGCCAGACGCCACCGACGCCGAAGTGGAGGTCGCGGCCCGCGCGGCGGCGGCGCATGATTTCATAACCGCACTGCCGCAGGGTTATGACACCTATCTGGGCGAGCGCGGCGTGATGCTGTCGGGCGGCCAGCGCCAGCGCATCGCGATTGCGCGGGCGATCTTGCGCGATGCGCGGGTGCTGCTGCTGGATGAGGCAACGTCCGCGCTGGACGCCGAAAGCGAGCAGGCGGTGCAGGCGGCGGTCGAAAGGCTGTCATCGGGGCGCACCACGCTCGTTGTGGCACATAGACTGGCCACGGTGAAACGCGCCGACCGCATTTTGGTCTTTGAAAAGGGGCAGATCGTGGCCACCGGTACCCATGACGCGCTGGTCGCCGAAGGCGGGCTTTATGCGCGGCTGGCGCGGTTGCAGTTCACCGACGGGGCGGTCTGAGCCTTGTTTCGGCGCAATGTTCGGGACGTGATCGGCCGGCCGCCAAATTTAACGCAACGAGACAGTTGGAATTTTTCTGAAACCTGCCCATCTTGAAGTTAGTCTTAAGACCCCCGCCAACGGGGGCATGACTTCGGGGGGAGAACGACATGACAGATTATGCCAGCATGGCAGACGTGCGCGCGATCGAGGCAGAAATGCCGTGGAAAGATCGCGACGTTGCCCGCACCATGTACGGATTTCTCAGCGCCACCCGCGCGCGCCACGGCACCCGTCCAGCCATCAGCTTTCAGGTGCTGTCGGGACCGGCGACCAAGGCACGGACCTATAGCTGGAACGATTTTCATGCACGCGTGACGCAGGCGGCCAACCTCTTTCGCAGCCTGGGCGTGGGGCCGACCGATGTCGTGGCCTATGTCTTGCCGAATTGCCTCGAGACGGCGGTCACTTTCCTGGGCGGCATGGTCGCGGGCATCGTCAATCCGATCAACCCGCTTTTGGAGGCCGAGCAGATCAGCGCCATCCTGCGCGAGACCAAGGCCACAGTCGTGGTCACGCTGAAGGCATTTCCCAAGACTGATGTGCCGCAAAAGGTGGCCGAAGCGGTGCGCCACGCGCCATCGGTCAAGACGGTGCTGGAAGTGGATCTGGTGCGGTATCTGGCGCCGCCGAAATCCTGGATCGTGCCGTTCGTCCGCCCGAAATCGCGCGTGTCCCATACCGCCAACGTGATGTCCTTTGCCAGTGCCTTGGCGGGTCATTCCGGCGACCGGCTGGACTTTGCCGACCCGCCCGAGGACCGTGTCGCGGCCTATATGCATACCGGCGGGACGACCGGCATGCCAAAGGTCGCGCAACATCTGGTATCGGGGATGGTCTATAACGGCTGGCTGGGTCATCGGCTGTTGTTCCGCGAAACCGATGTGGTGATGTGTCCCTTGCCGCTGTTTCACGTTCTGACCTGCTATCCTGTGATGATGTCGATGATCGCAAGCGGCGGGCATGTCGTGTTCCCGACCCCGGCGGGCTATCGCGGCGAAGGGGTGTTCGACAATCTGTGGAAGCTGATTGCGCGCTGGAAAGTCACCTATCTCATCACCGTGCCGACAGCACTTGCGGCCCTGATGCAGCGCCCCATCGATGCCGATATCAGCAGCATGCGCGGCACGTTTTCGGGGGCATCATCCTTGCCGCTGGAATTGTTCAGGCGCTATCAGGCGGCGACCGGCATTGAGATCATTGAAGGCTACGGCCTGACCGAGGCCACCTGTCTGGTCGCGTGTAACCCTCCGAATGGAAAGAAGAAAAGCGGGTCGGTCGGGATGCCCTTTCCGCATACGGACCTGCGCATTCTGGCGACGGACGGGGCAGGTGGCTGGCGCGACTGCGCGGTGGATGAAGTCGGCGAGATTTGCGTGGCAAGTCCCGGCATCCGGACCGGCCGAACCTATACCGAGGTGGACAAGAACAAATCCATTTTCATTGCCGAAAAGTATCTGCGCACGGGGGATCTGGGGCGGCTGGACAGTGACGGTTATCTGTTCATCACCGGGCGGGCCAAGGACCTGATCATCCGGGGTGGCCACAATATCGACCCTGCCGTGATCGAAGAGGCGCTGATGGGCCATCCGGCAGTGGCATTCGTCGGGGCGATCGGCCAGCCCGACGCGCATGCGGGCGAGCTGCCTGCAGCCTATGTCGAACTGGCGCGCGACAAGACGGTGACCGTAGACGAGCTTATGGCCTTTGCCCGTGACCGGATTCACGAGCGCGCCGCCTTGCCGAAGCATATCGAGATTTTGCCTGAATTGCCCAAGACCGCTGTCGGCAAGGTCTTCAAGCCGGACCTGCGGCGCAGTGCGATCACGCGAGTCTATGATGCGGCCCTGGCCGAGGCCGGCATCCCGGCGAATGTACAATCGGTGATCGAAGACAAGAAGCGCGGTCTGGTGGCAAGACTGGCCCGGACAGGCCCAGTCGACGAAACGGCTGTGAGCAAGATTCTGGGCGAGTTTACCGGGTCTTGGGAATGGGTGTCGTAGGGTCCCCTGCCTCAGCGCGGTGTTCCGATGGAAACAGGCCCAAAGTTTCGCCTTGCGGGAATCGCCGACACCGGCAAAAAATTCGGAGATGAAACCGGATGGGTTGTTGAAATGTCATTTCGTATGGGTTTGGTGCTGGCGGCTGGTCTGATGGCGGGGCCGGCCACGGCACAAGACTCCGAGGTACTGTATTCAAACCGGGCTTGGCAGGTCGAGGTGACGCGCTTTGACGATGGAACCTATGGCTGTGTGGCCCAGGTCTCGGCCCCCGGGGAAAGCTTTTCGATCTGGTCGTTCCAGGAGGGTGGGGTGCGGCTGCAATTCTACTCCAGCCAATGGGAATTTGGCGAAGGCGACACGGCGGATCTGGAGGTACAGATCGACCGACGCGGGCCGTGGACCTTGACGGCGGCCGAGCTTTACAAGAATTCGGTTCTGTTCGATCTGCCGCCGGGCGATGACGGCGCGCGGTTCGTGCGCGAAGTTTCCAACGGATCCGTGCTTTATCTGCGCAATGACAGCGGTGAGGACGTGCAGTCCTATTCGCTTGCGGGGTCCAATTCGTCGATCGACGCGCTGATCGAATGTGAAAGCGCGATCACCGACAATTCGCCCAAGAACCCGTTCAATTGACCAACGTTACAGGTCGTCGCTGTCCAGCCAGATGGTCACCGGGCCGTCATTGGTCAGACTGACAGTCATATCTGCCCCGAAAACGCCGGTGGCCGTCGGAATGCCAATTGCTGAGACGGCCGCCGCAAATCGGTTGTAAAGGTCGGCACCCAGCGCGGGGGGTGCCGCGCCGGAAAAACCGGGGCGGTTGCCGCGCAGGTCGGCGGCCAGGGTGAACTGGCTGACCACTAGGGCGGCCCCACCCATGTCGCGGACCGACAGGTTCATGCGCCCCGCTTCGTCGCGGAAAATACGCAGTTTGGCGATTTTCAGGGCAAGTCGGTCGGCAATCTCTGTCGTGTCGCCAGGCATTGCACAAAGCAAGATCATGAGGCCTGTTCCGATCTGCCCCACGATGGTCCCGTCAACGGCGACCGATGCTTCGGTGACGCGCTGGACCAGTGCCCTCACAATTCGTGGGCCCAAGGCGGGTTGGCCCCGGCACGGCTGACGGTGACAGCAGCGGCCCGTGTGCCCAGCGACAACGCCGTGTCAAGATCGGCTGCTGAAATCGACGCGAGGGCCTGTTTGGTCAGCAAACCAGCGCGATGGAGCGCTGTCAGCACGCCGGCGTTGAACGTATCGCCCGCCCCGACCGTATCGGACACCGTGACTGGGGTCGCCGGAACAAACAGGTCGTGCTGCGCCGTCATAGCGCGTGCGCCCCTTGACCCTTGGGTGATCAGGACAATCTTTGACCCTTTGGCTAGAATCCCGCGAGCAAAAGCTGTCTGGTCGGCCGTGCCAAAGACCTTTTCGATTTCTTCATCAGCCAGTTTGACGATGTCGGCTGCCGCGATCATCCGGTCGACCCGCGCCATGTAGCGGTCGCGTGTGCCGGGAGAAAGCGCATCCTGGCTGTCGACAAAAGCCGACCGGAAATTCGGATCGATCATCGTTACGCGCGTCGGCGCCTCGCGCTTTTGCAAGGCCTCATAGGTCGAAGCAGCTGGATCGTTCACGAGGCTGATGCCACCGAAGAACAGCGCCGATACCGCTGCGGGCAGTTGCGGAAGGTCTGACAGCGACAGCATGCGCCCGGCGGTGTTCTCGTCGTAGAACGCATAGGTGGCATGGCCGTCGACCAGCTTGACAAAGGCCACGGTGGTCGGACGTCCAGACCTGACAGAATGCGACGTATCGACCATGGACGCGGTCAGGGTGTCTGCCAGCAATTGGCCCAGAAGGTCCGTCGATACACCGGAAAAGAAAGCTGATGGCGCGCCAAGCCGGCCCAAAGCAATGGCTGTGTTGAACACGGCCCCGCCCGCATAGGGGGCAAAACAGGCCTCACCTGTTGTTGCGACACGTGGCAACATGTCGATCAACGCCTCGCCACAGCTGAGAATCATGTCGTCCCCCAAATGCCCCGCTGAGGCAAGCTAACCCAAAGCGCTTTGACAGCGCAAATCCCCATCACGCCGCAACAAAATAGGGACCAAGATTTGCGCGGACGCGGTCCAACGGCGTGGCCCCCGAAAGGTCAGGGACAAAGGGCTGACCGGTGATTGCCTCATAAGCCGCGATGTAGACGCGCGAGGTCGCCTCGATCATCTCCGGCGGAATCTCGGGGATCGGGTCGTGATAGGGATCGCAGCGCGCCGCGACCCAGGACCGGACGATATCCTTGTCAAAGGATGGTGGGCGGGTGCCTTGTGCAAAGGCCGTGTTGTAACCCTCGGCAATCCAGTAGCGGCTGCTGTCGGGGGTGTGGATCTCGTCGGCCAGCAGGACGCGCCCGGTACGATCGACCCCAAATTCGTATTTAGTATCCACCAGGATCAACCCGCGCTCCGCAGCCAGGGCCTGTCCACGCGCGAACAGCGCCAGCGCATGGGCCGACACCGCGTCCCATTGCGCCGGTGACATCAGCCCCTGCGCCAGAATCTCGGCCGCTGACAGGGGGGCGTCATGGTCCCCGTCGGCCGCCTTGGACGTGGGCGTCAGGATCGGCGCGGCCAGGATCTGATTGTCGCGCAGTCCATCGGGCAGCCGATGCCCGTACATCTGCCGCACCCCGGCCTTGTACTGCGTCAGGATCGAGGTCGAAGTGGTGCCCGCCAGGTAGCCCCGCACCACGATCTCGACCGGCAGGATGGTCAGTCGGGTGCCGATGACAACATTGGGGTCGGGATAGGCGATAACATGGTTAGGACAGATATCGGCGGTCCGGTCGAACCAGAACCGCGCGATCTGCGTCAGAACCTGTCCCTTGAACGGGATCGCCGCCAGGATGCGGTCAAAGGCCGAGATGCGGTCAGAAGCGATCAGGATGCGACGGCCGTCCGGGTGGTCGGGTGACGGCGCCAGGTCATAGCAATCGCGCACCTTGCCGAAATAGGGGTTCGGCAGCTCGGCAATCCTGGCATGATTCAAAAGGCGCATCTGGGCTTTCGTTACTGGTCAGGCCTTTTCGGTATCCGCAGCCGGGGTGTCAAGGGTAGCGCTGCCGCACGCCGCAGTGCAAAGCCGGAAAGGTCTTTTTCTTGCCATCGCTTGGCGTTAGGGAAGGGCCCTAGTTGAGCAGTTAGGACCCACCCCGGAATGATGCGTGACGGCGATGGCCATGCCTTGGGCAATGACGGTGACGGCACATCGGCGACCGAGCCGGACTGGAGCCGCGAGACGCCGACCAAACTGTGGGATCCGTCCTGCAGGCTGTTGCGGTCGATCCGCCGCTATCAGGCGGCAAAGGGGCCGCTTGCGCCATTTGCCCGGCGCTGGTGGGTCATACAGCACCGGATTTGGTCCGTCGTGACCGGGGCCGATATCCCGTTGAGCTGCCGCATCGGTGGCGGGCTGGTGATGCCACATCCGAACGGCATCGTGATCCATCCCGATGCAATCATTGGCCCGAACTGCCTGATCTTTCAGCAGGTCACCATCGGCAACAATCACGGTCTGCCCCGGATCGGTGGGCATGTCGATATCGGTGCGGGGGCCAAGGTGATCGGACCTGTCACCATTGGCAACCATGCGGTGATCGGGGCGAATGCTGTCGTCAATCGTGACGTGCCGGAAAATCGCGTTGCCGCAGGAATTCCCGCGCGGCTTTTGTGATCAGGGGTTTGGGTCAAGCCAATAGGGCAGTTCCGGATTTCCAATCGCGGTGGAAAACGCCTCGGGGTCGTTCAGATAGATCGCAAGAGCGATCAGCAACAAAACCAGAATGACGGCAAACCCGATCTTCCAGATCGACCAAGGGCGTTCACCCTGCACTTCGCCGGTCTGACCGTTGACCAGGAACCGGTAGCTGCGGCCATTGTATTTGTAGGCTGCCATCCAGACGGGCAACAGCACGTGCTTGAACGTCTCGTCGCGGAAATCCGTGTCGATGCCGTCGATGCGCTGTTCATCCCCCCCGATGTCAAGGGCGACGTCCTGCCGGATCACCGAATTCATCCGCGCGCGAGCCACTTGATGGCCATCGCCCAAAGCGACCGTATAGCCCTCGGCCTGAAAACCGGCCAGGTAATCCGGGGCATAGGGTTCCAGCGCCCCAAGCTCCCACGGGGTCAGTTCGTTGCCCAGGTGTTGCGGCAAGCTTTTTGATGCCATGACCAGAATGTCGTCAAACTCCCGGGATACTGTGCCGCTGGCAGGATACCAGCGGGTGTGGCGAACTTGTTCCTGCCGAGTTTCGCGCCGTCCGTTCACGACCACAGTGACATTGCGGGTTTCATAGTAATACTCGCCGCGCTGGCCGGAGTAGCTGCTGCTTGTGTCGGCATCATAGGTCCAGAACGGCACATAAACTCCGGACAGGGCGCGCCCCTTGCGGGCATACTCCACCAGGGCAGAGGGTGCGAACCACAGACTGCCCATCCATGTGATCATCGCAGACCGTGCCTGGTCTTCGGTCAGGGCAAAGGGCAGCACGGCTTGCGGCTTGATATGGCGCTGGGTGCCGCTATCGACGACAACGGGGGTGGCGCAGAACGGGCATTCCTTGGCAAAGGTGACGCCGTCAAATTCCACTTTTGCGCCGCAGGAGGGGCAGGACACGGTCTGGATTTCGACCATGTCCCCGCCGGCAAGCTCGTCGCGCAGCCCGGCCGCCAGATCCAGTTCGGCCAATGCCTTTGCCCGACGGGCGGCAGGGGCCTTTGCGATCTCTTGGACGTTGCCGCAATTGGCGCAGGTGAGTTGCGTCTGCCCCGGCGCAAAGCGCAGCTCAGCCCCGCATTTGTCGCAGGGCCAGTTGTAGCGGACCGGGTCGGCGGCCAAGTCAGGTTCCTGGGGCGGGCGGTGGCTGGATGGTGAACAGTCGCGCAAGTGGGATCACATCGACGGCTTTCATCCAGCCGTCCTGCCCGGCGGTCCAGACCATGCTTTCCCGCATCAGGCTGCCGTCATTGACCTTGCGTCCCATAGCGGCAGTGGAGAACGGACCCGTGGTCGTTCCGTCCTTGGCGATGTGCCATACCGTGTCGGGCGAGGGTGGTGCAGCCGCTGGCGGCACGGGCGGCACGGGCGGCACCGGGGGGGCAGGCGGTGGCGCATTCCACTGGCCAGCATTGGGCTGCATCATCTGGCCACCCATCGCAGCCCCCATCCCCATGCCCATCGCGGCCCCCATGCCTGCGCCAAGCGCGGATCCCGGCTGGGCCAGCCCTTCGGCGGCGTTGTACTGCATGTAGCGGTTGAGGTCGCCGACAATCCCGATCGAGGTACGCTTGTCCAGTGCCTTTTCGACCTCTTCCGGCAGGCTGATGTTTTCAATGTAAAATTCAGGGATCGACAGGCCGTAGGCGGCGATCAGGGGGCCGATCGCGGTGGTGATCAGGCGGCCGAGATCGCCGGTATTCGCCGCCATGTCGAGAACAGGGATCTTGGCCCCCGCGATAACGCGGCTGAGTTCCTGAACGATGATGTTGCGAACCTGAAAACTGATTTCATCGGCCGTGAACTCGCCATCGGTGCCGACGATTTCGGTAATGAACTTGCCCGGATCGCTGACCCGCATCGAATAGGTGCCAAAGGCGCGAATGCGGACCGGGCCAAACTCGGGGTCGCGGCACATGATCGGGTTCTTGGTGCCCCACTTCTGGTCGTTGAAACGGGTAGTGTTGACGAAATAAATCTCGGATTTGAACGGGCTTTGAAAGCCGTGATCCCAGTGCTGCAGGGTCGTCATGATCGGCATGTTGTTCGTCTCGAGCATGTAGAGCCCGGGGTTAAACACATCCGCGAGTTGCCCTTCGTGGATGAAGACCGCCGCCTGCCCCTCGCGCACCGTCAGCTTGGCCCCGTACTTGATCGCCTGGCCGTGACGTTCGAACCGCGAGACCATGGTGTCGCGAGTGTCATCAAGCCACGAGATGACGTCGACAAATTCTCCGGTCAGGAAATCGAGAATGGCCATGGTTCCTCCGTTGATTTTCGCTGGATCAGGGCAGCCGCGCGCTTGTGTGGGAATCTGCATAATGCCGGACGGAAACTCAACCGCCATTGCATCCGGAAACGTCCCAAATGGCAATTGGTGCTATCGTCCGGGTGTTAAGCGATTCTTTTTCGGAGATTGCATATGACATATGACAAGGCATTTACCGACGCGTTGCAATTTGTTTGGGGCGCGGGCTTTTTGTCGCCCGGCGGGGCAGAAGCGGTCGCGGCACTTCTGCAAGGGCACGACATCACCGGCGCAAAGGTACTCGATATCGGTTCGGGACTCGGCGGTATGGACCTGATCTTGGCAGAGGGGCATGGTGCGGGACATGTCTTGGGCATCGACGTCGATGCCTGGCTGGTTGACCAGTCGCAGGGTCTTGCGGCCGAACACGGGCTGGCTGACCGTCTCGATTTCCGTCTTGTCCAGCCCGGGCCGCTGCCATTTGCCGATGGCGAGTTTGATGTCGTCGCGTCGAAGGATGCGATGATCCACATTCCGGATAAGGCGGCGATCTATGGCGAAGTCATGCGGGTGTTGCGTCCAGGAGGCAGGTTTCTGGCCTCGGACTGGCTCTTCGGCCCCGAGGCGGAGACATCGCCGGAAATCCTGGCATGGGTAGGCGACAATGCGTTGGGCTTTGCTTTTACCACCCCTGACGATGCACTGAAGGCGTTGCAGGGGGCGGGCTTTGCCAATCCAAGGGTCATGAGCACCAGTGCGGCGGTCCAGTCGATCTTTGTCGGCGAGGTGGAGCGGTTGAAAAGTTTTCCACGGGACGAGCTCGTGCGGCTGCTGGGGCCGGATCAGGCCGTCAGCCGTTTGGAAGGCGCGATTGCGCGGCTGGCGGCGGTTCGTGCCGGACAACTGCGGCCCTGCCATCTCGCAGGCAGAAAGGCGGCCTGACTGCGTTTCTTAGCTTTCCCCACCCAGCAATTCGACTGCCAGTGCCTCGGCGATCGGGCGGGCCTCGGCTTCGGTGATGCCGGGGCGCAAGGCGGGGTCATAGAGCATCCGCAGCATCAGCTCATCCTGACGGGTAAGTAAGGCAAACTCTTCGTCATCGTTGAAGATCGAGGGCCGCGCCCGGGGGCTGTCGTTTGCAAGGCCCAGCCCTTGGGCGATTTCCTCATGCAGGCAGGACAGGCGCAGAAGGTCAGGATGTTCGGCGCGCACCACGGCAAAAGCGCGGTTGTAAACGCCGGACGTGCCCTGCGAGGTTGCATAGACCAGGCAGTACGTGGACCGTGGCAGTTCGGTGATGCCTGCGACATCGGCCTGTGACAGGCCAGTCAAAGCGGCCGACACGACCGGTCCCAAAGCTTCGCGCTCATCTTCGGACACGATGTAGAGCCAGAAGTTGGGGGCGGTGTCGCTGAGACCGACAGGATGACCTGTCAGGCTTGCCAGACGCGCGAGGTACGACGCAACGCGCGCCCGATCCGCAGCCTGCAGACTTGGCGGGACGGAGGCGCCAAATCGCAACCCGACGCGGACCGGCTCAACCCAGCGGCGCAGGCGGCTTTGCGTCTCGCGCTGGACTGGCCCGTTCGCGCCGCGTGCATATTCGTCGAACATCGCGATACGCAGGAAATTGTCGGCCAGGGTCCGCGCGTCAAAGGGCGTATCACTTCCTCCGCCGTCGGTGCGCATCAGTCCCTGTGCCAGCAAGGCCGTTTGCACTTGGGTATAATAGGCGCGGGCGGCAGCGCTTTTGGAAGTATCGACCAGAATCAACGCGGGCACTGACTGTGGTGCGGTTGATCGTGGCGCGCCCAACATCGCAAGGTCTGTACAGCCAGTCAGGGCAACCATGGCGAAGGTTGCTGCGACGTTGGGCAGGGTCATCCGGTTCAGGCCGCGCAAAAATTTACGCCGGGTGCCGTGCCCCCAGTGCCGGGCCCTGCGCAGTGTTGCGCTGACGGCAAGTTGGGGCAGCGGCAGGGTGGTCATACGATGGATATCCGGGCCCAAATCGCCGTTGATCATTTGTGCCACTACCTGCCCCTTGGCTCGGGGACATATCGTTTCTGCCCGTTCAAAAGGTCATGGGCGAGGGTTCTGTTCCCGCTTGTCGACACGCATACCCCCTGACGACCCAACGCTTGGGCGAACCTTAGACGAAGCCTGGCATCCTTGCCAGACCAGCTCGGGGGGGGGCAGGCCGGATTTCCGCCTTTGATCGCGCTGCTGTTCAGCGGCACCCGGATTTGTCCGCGTTCCTCGCCAAAAGGTCAGCGTTTCGGTGCTGAGGGTTTGCGTGGCGAGCGGGGGGCATCGGGGGCGGATTTTCGGGCGCCTTGGGGGCGAGCGGCGGCGGTCTTCGGTTGTTTGGCTGCCGGGTTGCCGCCCGCGCGCTCTGCCGCGGTTTCTTTGGGGCTCAGCGCTTGGGTCCAAGCTTCGGACAGTTGTTTCAAGCCATCGCCTGGTTTCAGGCGTTTGCGGGCAATGGTTTTTGAGCCGGATTTGGTCTCCGCTCCGGCCGCGCTGTCCTTTCGCGGACCGGTTGAACTGCGGCGGACAGGGGTGTCGGCGGGACGGGGAATCTTTTGCGCGGGGCGGCGGGCGGGTTTGGTGTCGGTGCTCGCGTCGGTTTCGCCCAGCTGGTCGCGCAAGACTTTCGGGCGGACCTCCTCCACCTCGCCGGGTTCCAGATCGCCAAGGCGGAACGGGCCGTATGAGACCCGGATCAGCCGGTTCACGATGAGGCCGATAGCGTTGATGGCGCGGCGGATTTCGCGGTTCTTGCCTTCGCGCAGGCCAACGGTCAGCCAGGCGTTGGCGCCCTGGTGCCGGTCAAGGCTGACGATCATCGGCTGGAACCGCTCACCGTCCACTTCGATGCCACGGCGCAGGGGTTCAAGGTCGGGATCGGTCGGGTTGCCCTTGACACGCACGCGGTATTTGCGCAGCCAACCGGTCGAGGGCAGTTCAAGGCGACGCTTGAGTTCGCCGTCGTTGGTCAGCAGCAACAGGCCTCCGGAGTTGAGGTCGAGGCGGCCAACCGACATCACACGGGGCAGATCCTCCGGCAGGGTGTCGAACACGGTCTGGCGGCCCTTTTCATCCGAGGCAGAGGTCACCAGACCCTCGGGCTTGTAGTAAAGCCAAAGGCGCGCGGCCTCTTCAGCCGGCAAAGGTTGGCCCTTGATGGTGATGCGGTCCGCGTCGGTGACGTTCAGCGCGGGCGAGGTGATGACCTTGCCGTTGACCGAAACCTCGCCCGCCTCGATCATCCGTTCGGCCTCGCGACGCGAGGCGACACCGCGTCGTGACAGGACCTTGGCGATACGCTCGCCTGCGGGGGTCGACTTGGCGGGGGTTGATTTCGGGGGCATCAGGTGACCTTCTGGCAGGGGTGCTTGCACCCTCGGGGGCTGACTGCCCCCGAACCCCCGAGGATATTTGGGAACAGGTGAAGGAACACGGGTTGGCGGGTTTTCGGTCGTTCATGGACATGGCCTTGGCCGAGGCCGAGGCCGCTGCGGCGCGGGGCGAGGTGCCGGTGGGCGCGGTGGTCGTGGGTCCGACGGGCCAGGTTGTGGCGCGTGCGGGCAACCGTGTGCGTGAACTCAGCGACCCCACCGCCCATGCCGAGGTGCTGGCGATCCGGGCAGCCTGCGCGCTTGCAGGCAGTGAACGACTGCCGGGGCATGATCTTTACGTGACGCTTGAGCCCTGTCCGATTTGCGCGGGGACCATCGCGGCCGCCCGGATCGCGCGGCTTTACTATGGGGCGGCGGATGCCAAGGCGGGCGGCGTGGCGCATGGCGCGCGTGTCTTCTCGCACCCGCAATGCCATCACGTGCCAGAGGTCTATGACGGGCTGTCGGCTGCGGTATCAGAGACCCTGCTGCGCAATTTCTTTGCGGGGCTGCGGACCTGAAAGGCTGGTGAGATCAGGCGTCGAGAAAGACACGTACGGTTTCCTCGAAAGCGCGGGGCTCTTCGGCGTGCAGCCAGTGGCCCGCGCCATTGATCCGGGCAAATCGAGCCTTGGGAAACTGCGCCAGGATTGCGGGGCGGTGTTCGGGCAGGACATAGGCACTTTGGTCGCCCGACAGGAAGAGGGTCGGATGGTCGAACATCCCTGGCGTGCCGGGCCACCCGACGATGGCGGGCATTTCTGCCTCCAGCACGTCCAGGTTCAGACGCCAGCGGGGCGGATCGGATTTCAGATCCAGCGATTGCAGTAAGAACGCGCGCAATGCGGGATCGGCGACGTTGCGGGCCAGACGGCGGTCCGCCTCGCCGCGCGAGGTGAGACCGGCCAGATCCAGCGCCCGCATGGCGTCGATATGGCGCGTGTTGTCATGGGAATAGGTGACAGGGGCGATATCTGCGACGACGAGACGCCCGATCACAGCACCTTGGGTCAGTGCCAGCACCATAGCAGCCTTGCCGCCCATCGAGTGGCCTATCACATCACTGGTACCGCCCATGACCGCCACGACTTCGGCCAGGTCGGCCGCCATATCGGCATAGCTTTGGCTCTTGGCGCGCGGGCTGGTGCCATGATTGCGCAGATCGACCGTCCAGACGTCGCGGCGATCGGCCAGCCGCCTTGCAATGGCCCCCCAGTTACGGCCCGAACCGAAAAGACCATGCACGATCAGTAGGGGCGGTTTGTCAGCGCCTTGGGTGGCCGCAAAGATATCATGGGCAAGCATGCGTTGTTGTAGCTGTCAGCAAAGCGTTTTTCCAGACCGGTTGATCCGCGTCACCGGTCTGCCTAAGATGCCCTGGCAACAGGAAAAAGGACAGATGATGGGTGCGGCGATCCAGGCGATGACGGACCGTGTGGCCCAACTGATGGAGGAAAAGCTGGCCATTCGTGGCAAGGGGCTGGAGGCCAAGCTGAAACGAGGCGGCAGGCTTTTGCCCAGGCAAGTGCGTTTGGCGGCGCAGTCCCTCGCCGTTGCGGCGACGATGTCCGACAATCCGCGCCTCGCGATGCAGGTGAATGATGGTCAGGTGGCGGCAGATTACGGCGCCTGTCTGCGGCATTTGATGGCCCTGCCGGTTGCGGCGGGTTGGGGAGGGTATGCTTTGGCCTCATTGCGTGCCATCGCATTTGCGATCCTGACGATCGCCTTGTTGCTGATCGGCTATCTGGTATGGCGGGGATATGTCTGACCGTTGGGCAATGCCTGCGGGTAAAGGGCACGCCGGGTAATGACGGTGACAGTCACAAAGGCCACATAAAGCAGCAGATACCACGACCCAAGCTTTGCAAAGCTGACCCAGTGTTCCGGGCGTTGGCCAGAATAAAGCCAGGTGCCGGTGGCCGTACCGACATTTTCCGCGACCCACATGGCCAGCGAAGACAGGAACGCGGCAAGTGGCAGCGGCATCCACCAGTCATGGGCGAATATACGAAACCAGATCCGGGTGCGGCCATAGATCAACAGGGTTGCTGCGAACAGGACCCAGCGGATGTCCGGGCCGAAGTGATGCGCGAAAAAGTTGACGTAGATCGCGGCGGCGAGGATGAAGGTGATCCAGAATGGGGGATATGGCGCGAAACGCATGTCGAAGATGCGGATGACGCGCGCCATGTAAGAGCCGACGGCGGCGTACATGAAGCCCGAGAAGAGGGGGACATCCATCAGCTTGAACATCCCCGGCTCGGGGTAGCCCCAGGACCCGGCATGGACCTTGAACCACTCCATCGCCGTCCCGGTCACGTGGAACAGCAGGATGACGCGCGCCTCTTCCCAGGTTTCCAGCTTGGCCCAGAGGAACAGGACTTGCGCGCTGATGGCAAAGAGGAACAGCGCATCATAGCGCTGGATCGGCCAGTCGGGGTTCCAGACCAGTTTAGAGCAGATGATCGCCGCCAAAAGTAATCCGCCAAACAGGCAGGCCCAGCCTTGTTTCAGCACGAACATCACGAATTCGGCCACAACGAAGGGCAAGCGCGCGCGGGCCCAGTCGCCCAAGCGGCGTTCCAGACCTCGTGTTGCCTCCAGGCCGGGACGCAGGTCAGGCGCCAACTACAGCCCCGGATAGATCGGGAACCGTTGGCACAATGCTTCGACCTTGGCGCGAACGGCGGCCTCCACCTCGGCATTGCCATCCTCGCCGTTGGCGGCAAGGCCGTCGACAACCTCGACGATCCATTGGCCGATGTGGCGG
>JANPBI010000113.1:0-10159 GCA_031430315.1 Rhodobacterales bacterium
ATCAGGTCCATTCCAATGCGCGCGGCCCGGTTGGTGGCCTGCACGAAGGCCGCCTTGACCCGCGCCATACCGGCGGCGTCCAGCGCCGTCGGCGAAGGCCATCCCGGCAGATAGGGCACATCCGAGGCGGACTCGGTCTGCCACCCCCCTTCCCCGATCCGGCCGCCGCCTTCCCAAGGGGCCACCGTGCTGCCCTTTCGTCCGGCATGGCCCAACTGGATGCCGATACGGCTGTTGCCGACAGATCGGGCAAAGCGGACGATCCGCGCAAACCCCGCCTCGCAGGCGTCGGAGTAAAGCCCGGTGCACCCCGGAGTAATGCGGCCCTGCGCCTCTACCCCTGTTGCCTCGGCGATGATCAGGCCCGCGCCCGATTGCGCGAACTGGCCCAGGTGGACAAGATGCCAGTCACCCGGCACGCCGTCGCTGGCCGAATACTGACACATCGGGGCCACCGCGATCCGGTTGGGCAGGGTCACCCCGCGCAGGGCGATGGGCGAGAACAGGCGACTGGCCATGAACGGTCCTTTAAGTGGCCTGATCCGAAGTGCGGCGCAGTTTTCGGGTTGAACGCTGTTTTTCGTGCGTTATACTAACTTTTGTTCGTGAAGTGAACATATCGGGCAATCCCTGACAAGCGAAAAGGATACCTCCAGCATGCCCCAGATGACCGTTGCGGCAAGCACCTTTCCTTTCCTCTATTCGCACAGCGGCCTTGATGCGCTGAAGCATTTGCGGACCTTGGGGTATGATCGGTTCGAGATGATGATCTTTCCGCCGCACTGCTGGCCGCGCGAGCTGTCGCCGAGGCAACGGCGCGAGTATTCGGCCTGGCTCGATGGCGAGGGCGGCGCGCTGACCTCGTTCTGCTATCCGTTGCTGGACAACAACCCCAATGGCGTGGACGCGCTGATGCGGCAATACACGCTGGACCGTTACCGCGAGGCCATCGACATGGCGGCGGAATGGAAATGCCCCTATGTGGTGTGCATCCCCGGCCCGGTGAACAGTCTGATCAACCCGCCGGTGAAATGGATGCTGGACTGGTTTGTCGAGGGGATGAAGCAGCTGGTCGATCATGCCAAGGGACCCGGTGTGCAGCTTTTGCTGGAGAATGTGCCCTTCACTTTCCTGCCCTCGGCGCAAGACGTGAAGGACACCGCAGCCCTGATCGACCCGTCGGTGGGCGTGAACTTTGACATCTGCAATTCCGCCTTCATCAAGGAGGACCCGGCCGAGGCAATCCGCGTGCTGGGGCCGCTGGTGAAGAACGTCCATATCTCGGATTCGGGCTATGGCGATTTCAAGCATGAACGGCTTGGGACGGGGATCGTGCAACCGGGGCTCTCGGCGCAGGCGCTGGCGGATATCGGGTATCAGGGGGCGACGGTGCTGGAGATCATCACCGACGCATTGGCACCCGGCGTGGACCCCGATGGCGACATACGCGCCAGCCATGCCATTCTGGCACAGCACGGATGGAAGCCACTGAATTAGGCCGACCCGGCTAGGCGAGGCCCGCCTCGATAGGCACAACGACCCCTGTGATGCCCGCCGAGGCGTCGGATGCCAACCAATGCGCCGTTGCCGCCACCTGTTCCGGCGTGACCATCCGTTTCAGGGCGGTATCGGCGGCAAGTGCTGTCAGCGCCGCATCGGGCGCGGGTCCGCCCTTGGCGTGCCGGGTGTTGATCCGGTCCAGCAGCGCCTGCGTCGCAATCGCCCCCGGTGCCAGCGCATTGACGCGGGTGCCTGCGGGGCCGAGCTCCAGCGCCGCCGCCCGCATCACCCCAACCACCGCATGTTTCGACGCGGTGTACAGCATCTGCTGGGGATGGGCGCGGTAGCCATTGATGGAGGCCATGACGACCGCTGACCCCCGCCCCGACCGGGCCAGTGCTGTCGCGAAACCTCCGATTGTCGCCGCCACCCCCCAGACGTTGACCGCCATCACCCGCGCCCATTCGGATGCGTCCAGATCTGCGACCCCGCGCCACGGCGGCACCAGTCCCGCATTGGCCACGACTATATCCACCGCGCCCATCGCCTCGGCCAACCCGCCAAGTGCCGCCTGACAGTCCGGCATGCCAAGATCGGCGGCAAAGCGGTTCCATCCCGCGGGCAAATCGGCCGCCGCCAGCGCGTCGGGCAAGTCCACCACGGTGATCAATGCCCCCGCCCGCGCCAACCGATCCGCGATGGCGCGCCCAAGCCCGCTACTGCCACCCGTGACAACGGCCTTGCGGCCCGCCAGATCCTGCCCGACAGTCATGTTGCGTGGTTCCTTCAATCTGGATATGGCTGAGGCATCCTCGCACAATTGTGCGTTATGCGAACCACTGCAAGCAAAAGGTCGGAACCCGGAATGCAAGGCAAGCGGAGTGTCGTGATCCTTGGGGCCGGGTCCATCGGACTGTCCTTTGCGGCCGTCTTTTCGGATGCAGGTTTTGCGGTGACGCTGGCCGAACCGGACGCGGTGCGGCGCGCTGCGGCAGAGGCTGGAATTTCATCGCAACATCAGGCGATTGCGTTGGCAGGGTTGACGCAAGGACGGGCCGGCCCCGTCACGATACTGGCCGATTCAGACACAGCCTTGCCGGGGGCCGCGCTGGTGATCGAGGCGGGCCCCGAACGGCTGGACGTCAAGCAGGCGATCTTTGCCGGGTTGTTGGCCACCTGTGGCCCGGATGCGGTGATTGCCACTGCGTCATCGGCCATTTCGATGTCGCAGATTTTGCCTGATGCGGGCGATCAGGCGCGCTGTCTGGTGGCGCATCCGGTCAACCCCCCCGCCGTGCTGCGCCTGATCGAACTTGTGCCTGCCCCAGCGACCCGGCCCGACACCCTGACGCGAGCGGCGGCACTGTTCGAGACGGCAGGCTTTGCCGCCGTGACGCTGGGGCATGAAATTGAAGGGTTCGTTCTGAACCGTCTGCAAGGTGCGGTTCTGCGCGAGGCGTATCGGCTGGTAGCCGAAGGCGTGACCGACAGTGCGGGCGTGGACGCAGTGGTGCGGCTTGGCCTTGGCCCCCGCTGGGCGCTGTCGGGGCCGTTCGAGACGGCAGAGCTGAACACCCCTGGCGGTATCCGCGCGCATGCCGCACGCATGGGTCCGGCCTATCGCCGCATGGGCGAGGCGCGGGGCGAAGTGCTGGTGGACTGGCCCGATGATCTGGTCGCTCTGGTGGACGCCGAGCGGCGGAGCATTATCTCGCTTGGGGACCTGCCCGAACGGGTAAACTGGCGCGCGCGGTCCGTGGCGCGACTGGTTGCCCTGCGCGACCGGCTGGCGAAGGGGCAGGATGATGTCTGAGGATTTTGGCTTTACCTTTGACGGGCATGAAGTCGCTGCCCGCGCCGGCCAATCGCTGGCCGCAGCCCTGACTGAGGCAGGCCAGCGCGCGCTGCGCCAGACCGCCAAAGGCAGCAGCCGGGGCATGTTCTGCGGCATGGGGGTCTGTCAGGACTGCCTGGTGACGGTGAACGGCGTGCCCAATCGCCGCGCCTGCATGACGCTGGCGGAACCGGGGCAGCGGGTGCAGACGCAGGTGGCGCTGCCACCTTTGTCAGATGCCGTGGCCCCCGCCCCGCCCGCCCGCCATATCGCGCCCGATGTGCTGGTGATCGGCGGCGGTGCCGGTGGCCTGAACGCCGCCATTGCTGCCGCAGGTGCGGGGGCGCGCGTCGTCGTGCTCGACGAACGCAAGGTGCCGGGGGGGCAGTACTTCAAGCAGGCCTCGGGCGGGGCCAGCGTGCTCGACGACCAGCAGGCCGAAGGCGCTGCGCTGGTGGCGCGCGCCCGCGCCTCTGGCGCCGAGATCATCGGCGGGGTGGAAATCTGGGGGGCCTTTGACGGACCACTGATCCTTGCCGAACACGGCGGCGGCGCGCTGGTGGCCCGACCGGGCAAGGTGATCGTGGCAACCGGGGCCTATGAACGCCCGCGCATGGTGCCGGGCTGGACCTTGCCGGGCGTCATGACAACCGGGGCCGCGCAGACCTTGTGGCGCAGCTATCGCAGCCTGCCGGGCAAGCGGGTTGCGGTGTGCGGGTCGGGGCCGCTGAACCTGCAGGTGGCGTTGGAACTGGCACGGGGCGGCGCAAAGGTGGCCCTGGTTGCCGAGACGGCGCGCGCGCCGTGGTGGCATCTCAAGGACGTGATCGCGCTGGTGGCCGCGGGGCCAAAACTCGCAGCCAAGGGCGCGCAATTTGCGCCAGGGCTTTTGCGGCGAGGGGTCCAGGTGCGATATCAGACCAATCTGGTGCGGGTCGACCCTGACGGAACCGCCCTGCGCGCAACCTTCCGCGATGCGGCAGGGCGCGAGACGGCGATGACCGTCGATGCCCTGTGCATGAATGACGGGTTCGAGCCGCAGAACGAAATCTTGCGCCTGTTCGGGACGGCGATGACCTACGATGCGGGCTTTGGCCACCTGCGCTGCACCCGGGATGCAACGATGCAGACCAGCGTGGCAGGGGTCTATGCCGTTGGCGATTGTGCAGGACTTGGTGGCGCACCTGCAGCGGCGGTGGAAGGGCAGATTGCCGGGCTAGCCGCAGCAGGCGCCCCAGTGCCCGATGCGCTGACTGCAGAACTCGCCGGGCATCGGCGTTTCCAGACGCGGCTCTGGGCGCTGCATTCCCCTGCCCCCCGCGCGCTGGATCAGGCCCCCGATGACACGATCATCTGCCGGTGCGAAGAGATCACCCTTGGCCAGGTGCGCGCTGGTTTGGCCGACAAACCCGGCCACGCGGGCACGCTCAAACGCGCGACCCGGTTGGGGATGGGCCGCTGTCAGGGCCGCTATTGCGCCGGTGTGGCCGCTCGACTGGTTGCAGGTACCACGGGCGAGCCCGTCACCGACCATAGCCATTTCGCCCCCCGCGTGCCGATCAAGCCGGTCAGCATTGCCGCCATCCTGGCCGCGCAGGAGGCGCTGGATGGCCCGGCCTGACGTTCTGGTGATCGGCGGCGGCATCACCGGAACCTGCGCCGCGATCGCCGCCGCCGAAGCAGGAGCAAAGGTGTCGGTGATCGATTCGGGTCAGAATGCCGGGTCCAACGCCAATGCGGGCAGTCTGCATGTGCAACTTCAAAGCCGTTTCATCCGGCTTTACCCCGAACAGGCCCCGAACGTAGAGGTCTCATTGCCGCTTTATTTGCAAGCGGTACGCGAATGGGAACGCCTGGATGCAGCCCACGGGCCGTTCGAGCTGATGCGCAAGGGGGGGCTGATGCTGGCCGAAGGAACCGACCAGTTGCGGTTTCTGGAACTGAAGGCGCGGCGCGAAGCGACATTCGGCCTGAATGTCGAAATTCTTGACCGCGCAGGGCTGGACCGGATTGCACCATGGCTTGGAAGCCAGATCGTCGGGGCCGAGCTTTGCCACGACGAGGGCAAGCTGAACCCGCTGATCGCCAATGCCCGCCTGCATGCCCATGCCGTGGCTTTGGGCGTGTGCTTTGTGACCGACCGGATCACCGCGCTGGACCCCGGCCCGCCCGCTCGTGCCATCGGGGCGGCTGTGCATGAGGCTGCGCGCATCATCGTGGCCGCTGCCTGGGGCGCGGGCGGCGTGCTGGCGGGGCTGGGGCTGGCCCTGCCGTCGCGCGCCGAACCATTGCACATGAACATCACCGAACCCGGCACCACGATGATCAGCCACCTGATCCAGCACGCCGAACGGTCGATCACCCTGAAACAGTTCGGGTCGGGCCAGATCGTGATCGGTGGCGGCTGGCCTGCGCTGTCGCACGGGGATGCGGCGGTGCCGGGGGTGATGGCAGCGTCAATGCTGGGCAACGTGGCGCTTGCTGCGCGTCTGGTTCCCGCCATCGCGGGCTTGCGTGTCTTGCGGACCTGGGCTGGGATGAACACAACCGTGGATGGCAAGACCGTTCTGGGGCCGGTGCCAGGTGCGGCCTGCATCCTCGTCGCGGTGCCGGGTGATGCGGGCTATACCCTTGGCCCGCTGGTCGGGCGGGCGGCGGCAGAGATGGCGCTGAACCTGCCCCCTGTCACCGACCCCGCACCGTATTCGCTCGCGCGGTTCAGCGCTTAAGAGCCTTGGAAATGCTGGACGCGGTTTCCAGCAGTCGCGGCAGAACGTGGCTTTCCATATCGGCGGGCGACATCCTCACCGTTGGCACACCGACGTTGATCGCACCGACCAGACCGCCCACCGAATTGCGCAATGGCACCGCAATCGACATCAGACCTATCTCGAGTTCTTGGTCGACCAGCGACCAACCTGAAGCGCGCACATTCTCCAGAATCTTGCGGAATTCGGCGCGGTCCGTGGTCGTCCGGTCGGTCAGTTTGGTCAGTTGGATGTTCTGCAGGATGCCGGGCCACATCCCATCGGGCTGGGCTGCCAGCAATACGCGACCCGTAGCTGTACAATAGGCCGGAAACCGTGCACCGACGGTGATGCCTACGCTGATCACCCGGTGATATTGCGCGCCGCTGACATAGACCACGTCGAACTTGTCCAGCACCGCCGCCGAACAGGATTCGCGCAACTCCTCGGACAGATGGTCGATGAACGGGCGTGCAATGTCCCATGCGCCCTTGGACGACAGTACTGAATAGCCCAGCTCCAGCACCTGCGGCGTCAGATCGAACAGCTTGCCATCTGCCACCGCATAGCCTTCATGCACAAGTGTCAGCAGGATGCGGCGTGCACCGGCGCGCGAATTGTCCGTCTCTGCCGCCACTTCGGACAGCGTCATCTTGCGCCGCGTCCGGTTGAAAGCGCGCAGCACCTCCAGCCCCCGCGCCAACGAGCTGACATGGTCGCGCGGGTTCATCCCTCCGCTTTCCTCGTCATCGGCCCAATAGGGTGATGCCGTCATCAACCCGGTCCGCTGAGCGAGTTTCGGGGTGGCCACGGCAGTCTCGGCAGCCTTCTGCGTCTTATTGTTCGCCATGTATTCCTCCGTATCCGGACAGGTGGATTGGCACCCGTGCTGATGCCCGATTTGAGACAAAATGCAAGTCCGAACCTCCAAGCATGCCACATGGGCGAAATAGGCACTTGCCACAAAGCGGGCGCGTGGTGTTATATATCGCACAGGAGTGCGCTATGCGAACAATTTTGACCGCAGGGGAGATGCGAGAATGACAAAAATACCATTCGTCATGCCTGGACTGACCCGCCGTGCTACGTTGCAGGGTCTTGCCGGAACGGCATTTGCCGCCACATTGCCGCGCCGGGCATTTGGCCAAAGCGAAGTCACGCTGCGTTGGTGGTCGCCACAGGGCGCACCCGCACAGGTTGAGGCTTATCAGTTCCAGATCGCCGCGTTCGAGGCACAGAACCCCGGCATCAAGGTGGTGTTCGAAACCACCTCGGACGAGGGCTATGCCCCGCAACTGGCGGCCGCCTTTTCCAGCGGCGAAGTCCCCGACATCGTCACGCACCTGCCGTCCTTTGCGGTGCAAAGCTACTATGCCAACGGGCTTATCGAACCCTTTGATGACGTCATCAACGCCATCGGTGCGGATGATTTCTATCCGGGTGCCAACAACGTCTACAAGGCGGCAGATGGCAAGTTTTGCGGCACGGGCATCGGCAACTCTGCTGCCAACATGCTGTGGCTGCGAACGGACCTGATGGCCGAGGCCGGCATCGACAAGGCCCCCGAAACCTGGGACGAACTGCGCGCCGCCTGCACCGCAATGCAGAAGGGCGGCATCTTTGGCGCGCCGCTGCCTTATGGGCAGAATTCGATGACCTCGCTGGTGTTCATCGGGTTCATCCATCAGGCGGGAGGACAGGTGTTCACCCCCGATCTGCAGGTTGCCATCGATAGCCAGGAAACCCGCAACGCGCTGGAAATGTACAAGGCGATGCGCGAGTTATGCCCGCCCGGCGCCACCAACTACAGCTGGGGCGAAAGCCTGACCGCATTTGTCAGCGGTGCGACCGCGACGGGCCTGTACACCGGCCGCGTGCTGGCTAACGTGCGCGACCAGAATCCCGGCATCGCTGACCACATCACTTGCGTGACCTATCCGCGCATTTCGGCCGATGTGGCCTCCTGGACGTTCAACGACTTTCCGTCGGTTTTTATCCCGGCGCAGTCCAAGGCCAAGGACGCGGCCAAGCTGTTTGCCTCCTTCCTGTTCAACCCCGAAGGATACATCAAGCAGCTGCACGCGGCCCCCGGCCACGTTTTGCCGGTGCTGCAGTCGATCAGCGCCAACCCGATGTATCTGGATAACGACATCATCAAGAAGTACAGCGCCGAGGTGGACCTGATGTCGGCATCTGCGGCAGGCGGTTTCAACCTTGGCTACGAATCCGTTGCTCACCAGTCCAACTCCAAGGGTGGCGAGGTAGTGGGGTCCAACGCCATCGCCGATCTGGTGCAGCGCGTTGTGCTGAACGGCGAGAATGTCGATACTGTTCTGGGCGAAACCACTGCGGCCATCGAAGCCGTCATGAAGGCCTGACACGCCTTGCAGGCGGCGGGGCCAACCGTCCCGCCGCAGCATTTTCAAGGAAACCCATGCCCCGCGCCGCCCAGACCGTTCTTGAACGTCAGTATTCACGCCTGGGTCTCGTGTTGATCGCGCCCACGGTGTTGGTGTTCTGCGCAGTAATCGTCTATCCACTGGTATCGGCGATCTATCTGAGCCTGTTCAACATTTTTACCCCCACGCTGGAGGGCAGCTTTGTCGGGCTGGACAACTACCGCACGCTCTTGTCCAACGGCACCTTCTGGAATGCGCTGGTCAATACCCTGATCTGGACCGCCGGCACGCTGACACTTCAGATCGTGTTCGGGGTCGGCATGGCGCTGGTGTTGCACCAGAACATCTGGTTCCGAAGCCTCGCGCGCAGTCTGATCCTGTTTCCCTACTTCATTTCGACAGTAGTGGCCGTGCTGGTGTGGAAATGGCTGTTCAATGATCTGTACGGCATCCTGAACCACATGATGTTGGGCGCAGGGATCATCGACATGCCGCTGGATTATCTGGGGTCGATGCCAAACGCGATGATCAGCGTGATAATAGTGGGGGCGTGGAAATATTTTCCCTTCGTGGTGATCGCCGTGCTTGCCCGGCTACAGACCATCCCCGATCCGCTGTACGAGGCCGCCCGGATCGATGGCGCCGGGCCGATTGCGCGGTTCTTCGACATCACCCTGCCACAACTGCGCGATGTGCTGGTGGTGATAATCATGCTGCGCGCGATCTGGGACTTCAAGGAATTCGATCTGATCTTCCTGATGACCGGAGGCGGGCCTGTGGCTTCGACCCAGACGCTGCCGCTCTTGGTGTACAAAGAGGCGTTCGCACTGAACCAGATGGGCATGGCCGCCGCCTATGCGGTGACGATGATGGCTATCATGCTGGTGTTCATGGTGGTCTATATCCGACGCACGCGGGGTGCCGAGGAATGATCCGCCGCATCGCGTTCAACCTGTTTGCCTGGGCCATGGTGCTGGTGGTGACCTTCCCGCTGTTCTGGATGCTGGTCACCTCGGTCAAGCCGCAATCCGAACTGTTCCGCCGCCCGCCGACGATGATCCCAGAGTCGGTGACGTTCGAGCATTACTGGCGTCTGCTGGCCGACACCAACTTCCTGACCTACTTCCGCAACTCGGTGGTGCTGTCGGTCTCGACAACTGTGGTGGTAGTGACCATCGCCACGCTGGGGGCCTACAGCCTTGTGCGGTTCCGCTACCGGGGACGTGAGAGTCTGGCGTTTCTGGTGCTGTTCACTTACTTGCTGCCGTCGGTGGTGCTGATCATTCCGCTATACCTGATGCTGGTCAGCCTTGGGCTGTCGAATACCATCTTCAGTCTGGTGATCGCCTATACGACCTTTGCGCTGCCTTATGCGCTCTGGCTTCTGCGGTCGTTCATGGCGGGCATCCCGGCCGATCTGGAATCGGCGGCACTGGTCGATGGCGCGTCGCGGATGGGGGCGTTTGTCGATGTCATCCTGCCGCAGCTTCTGCCCGGCATCATCTCGACCGCCTTGTTCACTTTTATCCTGTCATGGAACGAATACCTTTACGCGTTGATCCTTGTGAACTCGGATGACGCGCGTCCGCTGACTACCGGCGTGATGAACATGCTGATCTCGTCCTTCAACATCGAGTGGTCCCTGCTGATGGCCGCATCGGTCATGATGAGCGTGCCGC